>NZ_JBYTAJ010000033.1:0-67444 GCF_058788075.1 Pseudomonas sp. FW305-20
CGGGACGCTCCGCGTCCCATCCAGAGCCGAACGCGGAGCGTCCGTGGAGGCATTCCCACGCAGAGCGTGGGAACGATCAGTGCGCGATTATTCGGGGGTGACGACCACCGGTGGCATCGTCTCTGGCGGGTCTTCGCGTGGTGGCGCAGTGGTGCCGGGCGGGTCTTGCTCCGGTACAGGTTCAGGCTCGGTCGGCGGAATGGTTGGGCTGTCGATGTTTGGATCAGGCGTTTCGGCAGGGATCGGAATGCTCATGAATTCAACCTCCAGTGGCACATGGCGTAAGTCGTGCTTAAGTGTGTTGACCACTGCGCAAAGGAATTGATTCCTTCGAAGGCCCGGGCAAATCTTCGTGAACTTTTACCAGTGCCTGTCGCTCGGAACCTAAGTGAGTTCATTCCAGGGCGGACGATCCTGCGGGATGACTATCCTGTTACAAGCCACAGACACAAGAGCGTCCATGGGGCGTAAAGGAGAGATGCTCGATGACTGCTGAAAAACCGACAGAGCTGAACTACAACCCTCATATGCCGCTTTCGCAGGCTTTACTGCTGCCGCGCATTGCCATCGAAAACACCATGCCGACCCTCGATGGCGGGCAGTTCGCCGTCAAAGCCGTTGTGGGTCAGGACGTGGTGGTGACCAGCAAAGTGTTCGCCGACGGTCACGACAAGTTGGCGGTGCGGGTGCGCTGGCATGCCGAGGGCGAGGAAACCTGGCATAGCGAAGTCATGGCCGATCTGGGCAATAACGGTTGGCAGGGTCAGTTCCGGGTCGCGCGCCAGGGCCGTTATGTGTTTTGCATCGAAGCCTGGATCGATCAGTTCGCCAGCTTCTGTTATGAGCTGGAGAAAAAACACGCCGCCCGGGTGCCGATCAGCCTGGAGTTGCAGGAAGGGCGAACGCTGGTCCAGCAAGCCGCCGAACGCACCGAAGGACAACTGAGCGAGCAACTTACGACGCTGCACCATGATCTGTCGGGGTTGCTCGAAATCGAGCAGGTCGAGCTGTTTCTGCACCAGCGTAGCGCCGAGCTGATGACGCTGGCCGATCATCGCCCCTATTTGAGCATCAGTCCTGAGTACCCGCTCGACGTCGAACGGGACCTCGCGCAGTTCGCCAGTTGGTATGAATTGTTTCCGCGTTCGATCACCGACGATCCGGCCCGTCATGGCACCTTCAACGATGTGCATTCGCGGCTGCCGATGATCCAGGACATGGGTTTCGATGTGCTGTACTTCCCGCCGATCCACCCGATCGGCCGCAGCTACCGCAAAGGCCCGAACAATTCCCTGACCGCCGGGCCGGACGATCCGGGCAGCCCGTATGCCATTGGCAGTGAAGAGGGCGGTCACGAAGCCATTCACTCGCAGCTGGGCACGCGTGAAGACTTCCGGCGACTTGTCGCCAGGGCCGCAGATCATGGACTGGAAATCGCCCTCGATTTTGCCATTCAGTGTTCTCAGGATCACCCGTGGCTGCAACAGCATCCGGGCTGGTTCAACTGGCGTCCCGACGGCACGATCAAATATGCCGAGAACCCGCCGAAGAAATACCAGGACATCGTCAACGTCGACTTCTATGCCACCGACGCGATACCGAGCCTGTGGGTCGAGTTGCGCGACATCGTCGTGGGTTGGGTCGAGGAGGGCGTGAAGCTGTTCCGCGTCGACAACCCTCACACTAAACCGCTGCCGTTCTGGCAGTGGCTGATCGCGGATGTGCGGGCGCTGTACCCCGAGGTGATCTTCCTGGCCGAAGCCTTTACCACCCCGGCAATGATGGCGCGGTTGGGCAAGGTCGGTTACTCCCAGAGCTACACCTACTTCACCTGGCGCAACAACAAGTCCGAGCTGGCCACTTACTTCACCGAACTCAACGAATCACCGTGGCGCGAATGCTTCCGGCCAAACTTCTTCGTCAACACACCGGACATCAACCCGGCGTTCTTGCATGAGTCGGGGCGCGCCGGTTTTCTGATCCGCGCGGCGCTGGCCACCATGGGCTCCGGTCTGTGGGGCATGTATTCAGGCTTCGAACTGTGCGAAGCGGCACCGGTGCCGGGCAAGGAGGAGTACCTCAACTCCGAGAAATACGAAATTCGCCCACGGGACTTCAATGCACCGGGCAACATCATTGCCGAGATCGCCCAGCTCAACCGCATCCGCCGGCAAAACCCGGCGCTGCAGACGCATCTGGGCCTGAAGGTCTACAACGCCTGGAACGACAACATTTTTTACTTTGGCAAGCGCAGCGCGGATGGCAGCAATTTCATTCTGGTGGCCGTCAGCCTTGATCCACATAACGTCCAGGAAGCGAATTTCGAATTGCCACTGTGGGAAATGGGCTTGCCCGACGACGCCAGTACCCACGGCGAAGACTTGATGAACGGCCATCGCTGGACCTGGCACGGCAAGTACCAATTCATGCGGATCGACCCGGCGTATCAACCGTTCGGGATCTGGCGTATTACCGTTTAACTGATAAGCACTGATCGTTCCCACGCTCTGCGTGGGAATGCAGTCCGGGACGCTCTGCGTCCCATCCAGAGCCGAACGCGGAGCGTCCGTGGAGGCATTCCCACGCAGAGCGTGGGAACGATCTGGGACAAGGCGCTTTCCAGTTTTCAACAGGAGTTTCAAATGGCGAAGAAACCCAAGGCTGCCACCTTTATCAAGGACCCGCTCTGGTACAAGGATGCGGTGATCTACCAGGTTCACGTTAAGTCTTATTTCGACTCCAACAATGACGGGATCGGCGACTTTCCCGGTCTTATCGCCAAACTCGACTACATTGCCGATCTGGGCGTCAACACCATCTGGCTGTTGCCGTTCTATCCTTCGCCACGACGCGATGACGGCTACGACATTGCCGAATACCGTGGCGTGCATTCCGACTACGGCACCATGGCCGACGCCAAGCGTTTCATCTCTGAAGCCCACAAACGTGGCTTGCGGGTGATTACCGAACTGGTCATCAACCACACCTCGGACCAGCACGCCTGGTTTCAGCGTGCGCGCAAGGCCAAGAAAGGCTCGGCGGCACGGGATTTCTACGTCTGGTCCGATGACGATCATAAGTACGACGGCACCCGCATCATCTTTCTCGACACCGAGAAGTCCAACTGGACCTGGGATCCGGTGGCCGGCCAGTACTTCTGGCATCGCTTCTATTCCCACCAGCCAGACCTGAACTTCGATAACCCGCAAGTCATGAAAGCCGTGCTGTCGGTGATGCGCTACTGGCTGGACATGGGCATCGATGGCTTGCGTCTGGATGCGATTCCGTACCTGATCGAACGCGACGGCACCAACAACGAAAACCTGCCCGAGACCCACGACGTCCTCAAGCAGATCCGTGCCGAAATCGACGCCAACTACCCGGACCGCATGCTGCTGGCTGAGGCCAACCAATGGCCGGAGGACACGCAACTGTACTTCGGCGACACCGACGCCAAAGGCCTGAACGGTGACGAATGCCACATGGCGTTCCACTTCCCGCTGATGCCGCGTATGTACATGGCGCTGGCCCAGGAAGACCGTTTTCCGATCACCGATATCCTTCGTCAGACTCCGGAGATCCCGGCCAACTGCCAGTGGGCGATTTTCTTGCGCAACCACGATGAGCTGACGCTGGAAATGGTCACCGACAAGGAGCGCGATTACCTGTGGAATTACTACGCGGCCGACCGTCGGGCGCGGATCAACCTTGGGATTCGCCGCCGCTTGGCGCCGTTGATGGAGCGCGATCGTCGTCGCGTGGAACTGCTCAACAGTTTGCTGCTGTCGATGCCCGGCACGCCGACCCTGTATTACGGCGATGAAATCGGCATGGGCGACAACATCTACCTCGGCGACCGTGACGGCGTGCGCACGCCGATGCAGTGGTCGATTGACCGTAACGGCGGTTTCTCCCGCGCCGACCCGGCCAGCCTGGTGCTGCCGCCGATCATGGACCCGCAATATGGTTACTTGTCGGTCAACGTCGAAACCCAGGCCGGCGACCCGCATTCGTTGCTCAACTGGACCCGGCGCATGCTCGCCGTGCGCAAGCAGTCCAAGGCCTTCGGTCGCGGCACCCTGAAGATGCTTTCGCCGACTAACCGGCGAATCCTGGCCTACACCCGGGAATTCACCGGACCGGACGGCAAGCACGAAATCATCTTGTGCGTCGCCAACGTGTCCCGCAGCGCGCAAGCAGCGGAGCTGGACCTGTCGGCCTACGTCGGCATGGTGCCGGTGGAGATGCTCGGCGGTAACGCCTTCCCGCCTATTGGCCAGTTGAATTTCCTGCTGACCCTGGCGCCTTACGGCTTCTATTGGTTTGTATTGGCGGCGGAAAACCAGATGCCGAGCTGGCACGTGGAAGCGGCGCAAAGCCTGCCGGACTTCACCACGCTGGTGCTGAAGAAACGCATGGAAGAACTGCTCGAAGCGCCGTCTCGCGACACGCTGGAGCAGGGCATCTTGCCGAGCTGGCTGCAGAACCGCCGCTGGTTTGCCGGCAAGGACGCGGCCATCGAACAGGTCAACATCGCTTACGGCGTGCGCTTCGGCGATCCGCTGCATCCCGTATTGCTGAGTGAAATCGATGTCACCAGCGGCGGCCAGACCAGCCGCTATCAGTTACCGTTCGGTTTTATCTCTGAAGATCAGGTGGGCGCCGCGTTGCCTCAGCAACTGGCCTTGTCGCGGGTCCGGCGCGTGCGTCAGGTCGGCTTGATCACCGATGCCTTCAGCCTCGATACCTTTGTGCATGCGGTATTGCAGGGCATGCAAAGTAATACCGTAGTGCCATCCAGTGCGGGCGATATCTGCTTTGAGCCAACGTGGGAACTGGCGAAACTCGGCCTGACCGGGGAATCGGAAGTACGTTACTTGTCCGCCGAGCAATCCAACAGTTCGGTGGTGATCGGCAACAGCCTGGTGCTGAAACTGATCCGCAAGGTTGCGTCCGGTGTGCACCCGGAACTGGAAATGAGCGCGTACCTGACTCACGCCGGTTTCCGCAATATTTCGCCGCTGCTGGGTTCAGTGGTTCGCCGTGATCCGGCGGGCGAGGAAACGTTGCTGATGATTGCCCAAGGCTACTTGAGCAATCAGGGCGACGCCTGGGAATGGACCCAGAACAACCTCGAACGGGCACTGCGCGACGAACTGGCCGACGCCGTGTCCGAGCAGGAGCAACACTACAACGCCTTGGGTGAACTCAAAGACTTCGCCGGCATGCTCGGCCAGCGCCTGGGTGAAATGCACCAGGTACTGGCAGCGCCCAGCGACAATCCGGACTTCGCCCCGCAGGTCACCACCCAGAAAGATGCCCTGGCTTGCACCAAGGACGTGGTGGCGCAACTGGAACACGCGCTGAAGTTGCTCAAACAGCATCAAAGCGAATTGAACCCGGCAGACAAAGCCTTGGTCACTCATTTACTGGACAACAAAAAAGCCATCCTCAGCCATGTTCAGGAGCTGGGCAAAAAAGCCGTTGGTGGTCTGCGCATTCGCGTCCACGGCGACTTGCACCTGGGCCAGGTGCTGGTGATCAAGGGTGACGCCTACCTGATCGACTTCGAAGGCGAGCCGGCGCGGCCGCTGCATGAACGACGGGGCAAACACAGCCCGTACAAAGACGTCAGTGGGGTATTGCGCTCCTTTGACTACGCTGCGGCGATGGCGATGAATGTGCACAACGTCGACAACACGGTCGATGCCCAAGCCGCTCGTCAACGTGTCGCCGATCGCTATTTGATTGAAGCAAGACAAGCATTTGTCGACGCTTATCGGCTGGCGGCAGCTAGTCTTGCTCATGCATGGCAAGATCCGGAAGGCGAGGACGCCGCATTGGCGTTGTTCGGCCTGGAGAAGGCAGCGTATGAAGTGGCCTATGAGGCGGAAAATCGCCCCACATGGTTGCCCGTGCCGTTGCACGGTTTGTATGGGTTATTGAGTGGGCTTAAACCCTTTTCCGATCTTGGTGGAGAGTAGTCATGAGTTTCTCGAACAAGGAACAGGGACACGCTAAAGAAGCGTTGCTGCCCAGATCGCGGGACATCGACGCGCTGGTACGCGCCGAACATCACGACCCCTTTGCAATTCTTGGTCCCCACGGCGATGGTGCCGGCGGGCAATTCATTCGGGCCTATTTGCCGGACGCCTTGAGCGTGCAGGTCCTGGCCAAGGACTCCGGGGAAGAACTCGGCAACCTTGAGGCCACCCAGACGCCGGGCCTGTTCGTCGGGCACTTCGATCGGGCGCAGCCGTATCTGCTGCGAACCCGGTGGGCTGGCGGCGAACAGGTTTGCGAAGACCCTTACAGCTTTGGCCCGTTGCTCGGCGAGATGGACTTGTACCTGTTCGCCGAAGGCAATCACCGCGATCTGAGTGCTTGCCTGGGCGCGCAGCTGAAAACCGTCGATGGTGTCGATGGCGTGCGGTTCGCCGTGTGGGCACCGAATGCCAAAAGGGTGTCGGTGGTCGGGGATTTCAACAACTGGGACGGTCGTCGGCACCCGATGCGCCTGCGCCATCCTACCGGCGTATGGGAGATTTTCATCCCGCGCATGCAAGCGGGGGAAACATACAAATACGAGATTCTCGGCACCCACGGCATTCTGCCGCTCAAGGCTGACCCGATGGCGCTGGCCACTTCGCTGCCGCCGGACACCGCGTCAAAAGTCGCATCGCCGCTGAACATCGATTGGCAGGATCAGGAGTGGATGCAAGCGCGGGGCGACCGTCATCGGCCAAGTGCGCCCCTGTCGATCTACGAATTGCATGCTGGCTCGTGGCAATGTGAGCTGGATGATCTGGGTGAGGTCGCCCGGCAGTACACCTGGCATGAGTTGGCAGAACGGCTGATTCCCTACGTGAAGGAGTTGGGTTTTACCCACATCGAGCTGATGCCGATCATGGAACACCCGTTCGGCGGTTCCTGGGGCTATCAACTGCTGTCGCAATTCGCCCCGAGCGCCCGCTACGGCTCGCCGGATGACTTCGCCGCGTTCGTCAATGCCTGCCACCAGGCCGACATCGGTGTAATCCTCGACTGGGTGCCGGCACATTTCCCGACCGATACCCACGGCCTGGCGCAATTCGATGGCACTGCGCTGTACGAGTACGGCAACCCGCAGGAAGGCTTCCATCAGGATTGGGACACGCTGATCTACAACCTGGGTCGCACCGAAGTGCACGGCTACATGCTGGCTTCGGCGCTGCACTGGCTCAAGCATTTCCACGTCGACGGCCTGCGGGTCGATGCCGTGGCGTCGATGCTGTATCGCGATTATTCGCGCAAGGCCGGCGAATGGGTGCCGAACCGTCACGGCGGTCGGGAAAACCTCGAAGCCATCGACTTCCTGCGCCATCTCAATGACGTGGTCGACCTCGAAGCCCCTGGCGCGCTGGTGATCGCCGAAGAATCCACTGCGTGGCCGGGTGTCAGCCAGGGTACGCAACAGGGTGGACTGGGCTTCGACTACAAGTGGAACATGGGCTGGATGCACGATTCGCTGCACTACATCCAGCAAGACCCGGTGTACCGCGCCCATCACCACAACGAACTGAGCTTCGGTCTGGTGTATGCCTGGTCCGAGCGCTTTATCCTGCCGATTTCCCACGACGAAGTGGTACACGGCAAGCACTCGCTGATCGACAAGATGCCCGGCGACCGCTGGCAGAAATTCGCCAACCTGCGCGCCTACCTCAGTTTCATGTGGGCACATCCAGGCAAGAAGCTGTTGTTCATGGGGTGCGAGTTTGGTCAGTGGCGTGAGTGGAACCACGATCAGCAACTGGATTGGTACTTGCTGCAGTATTCGGAACACAAAGGAGTGCAGAAACTCGTCGGCGATCTGAATCGGCTGTATCGCGAAGAACCGGCGCTGCATGATCAGGACGACGCGCCACAAGGCTTCCAGTGGTTGATTGGCGATGACGCCACCAACAGCGTCTACGCCTTCATGCGCTGGAGCAGGGATGGGCGGCCGGTGTTGGTGGTGGCTAACTTCACGCCGGTGCCGCGTGAGGGTTATCGTATCGGCGTACCGTTTGCCGGGCGTTGGACCGAGGTGATCAACAGCGATGCGGCCACTTACGCCGGTTCGAACTATGGCAACAGCGGCGGGGCGTTTACCGAGGACGAGGCGAGCCACGGCCAGGCACTCTCATTGGTATTGAACCTGCCACCGCTGGCAGTGTTGATGCTGCGTCCGGAGGGTTGATCCAGAACCGAGTCGCTCCCATCGCGAGCAGGCTCGCTCCCACATGATCGTTCCCACGCTCCGCGTGGGAATGCAGCCCGGGACGCTCCGCGTTCCTACGATGTGACGCAGAGCGTCACTGGAGGCATTCCCACGCAGAGCGTGGGAACGATCATTTCACCACCGCATCCGCACACCCAGACTCCCAATCAACCCGTTCAAATCATTGTCATCCACATCACTGCTGTAGTCGGCGCTGACGTAAAGACTCACGGCAGGTGTGACTCTGGCCACCAGGCCCAAACCCACTTCGACGGTCGATGAATAACGGCTGCTGCTGATCTTCTCGACCTGATCGAGGTTCACGGTATTGCCGGTGTACACCGTGTGCCACAGGTTGGTTCGCACATAGGGTTCGACCCCCAGCCCGTTGATGTCGTAACTACCTTTCAAGCGTGCACCGACCCGCCCGCTCCAGGACGTCAGTTCGCTGGACGAGGCATTGCCAGACCCGCCATACGGGGTGTCCAGGGTAATGCGTTGATTGATCAACTGCGCCTGGGGTTCAACGACCCAATTGTCGCTCAGGCCAATGGGGAAACCACCTTCTACCGACAGCGTCACCGCGCTGCCTTCGGTCGCCATTCGGGCGCCCTGGTCATTGCGGGTATAGCCGTTGACCCGACCGCCGCTGGCCGTCAAATCCACGTGCCAGCCCTGGGGACCGGTCAAACTCCAGTAAGCACCGAGGCTTTGGCCTTCGAGGCTGAGGGTGTCGTGGCTGGGGTCAGCATGGGCGCGACCGGTCAGCAGCCCGTTGCTGTTGCCTTGTAACTGAGTGGTGCCGCCAACCAGTCCGACTCGCTGGGTATGACCGCTACCGCTTTTTAGAGTCAGGATCGCCGGACCTTTGAATTCGCTACTGCCAGGGCCGGCAAACCCCTGAGCCAGAACATCGGTTTGCGCTTGCCGCGAAGCTTGTCCATATACCTGATCCCAGGCCGAAGGCGCAGCGTCCTCGATGGTCAGGCGCGAACTTCGAGTATCGGAGGCGGCGCTGAAGCGGCGGGAGTAGGGAGCGGTGAAAGTGACAGCGGGTAAGGTCATGACCGGAACATCCTGACGGTACCAAGGCGTGGCTTCATCCGCTGCCGGCCCTGCCTGCACTTCCATGGACGAGCACAGAAGGAGTGAGCTCGATACAGTGCAAAAAGTAACTTTGATCTCTTGTTGGGTGAATGAAGTTTTCATGGAGGTCTACCTTGCAATCGCATGCGGTATCTCGCTCTGGCGTCTCTCCTACCCCGAATGAGGGGCGACCGAATGTAATGGGGCAAGCCTCTGGCCGCCCGTTTTTGCGGGTGTCTGGAGGCTTGCCCCTGGTGTATTTCCGGGGGTAGTAACGTGTAGCTAAGAAGACCCTTGATACTGCGTCAAGAAAATGGCCGATAAGTGGTACGTGTATTTTAGGGTTCGCAAGTGACTGATTTTCGCCGCACATCTAAGCTGTTGTTTGTTCGAAAAATCGTCAAGAAACCTGCGTCCCAGAGCGTTTTTTAATAGTGGGCTACCGGTCTACCAACTCACCCTGACACCGATATTTGCAGACGTTGCGCGCTGCTGATGACTGTCGATATTGCTGGTGTAGTCGACTGCGCCATACACGCTCACGCTTTTCGCGAGGCTAACCACAACACCGACACCGAGGTCGGCCGATGACGATTTTTGCTCGGTATCGATCCGGTCCACACCGTCGAAGGTGACCGAGTCGGTACCGGAAAGGGTGTGCCACAGATTGGCTCGAATGTAAGGTTCCAGTGGTCGTCCGCTGACTTGGTAGCGGCCTTTTAGTCGAGCGCCGAGGCGACCGGTCCAGGCTCCGTCGGAGTCGAATGAGACGTGGGAAATGCCGTCGTCCTGGCTGTCCAGCGAGACTTTTTGATGGATGAGCTGCACCTGGGGTTCGACCACCCAGTTACCCGTCACTTGAGCTGGATAGCCGGCTTCCGCCGAAGCAGTCAAGGCATGGCCTCGGTTATCCAGCTTGAGGCCGCGTTCGGAGTGGCTGTCACCGTCGAGCCGAGTGCCCATGAGGACGGTGTCGACGTACCAGCCCTTGGGATCGGTCAACGTCCAGTACACGCCATAACTGTCGCCTTCAAGTTCCACTTTGCCTGCACGTTTGTTTTCGAACCCTTGGTTGAAACCGTCGACATCGCCCTGCAAACGCGTATGCCCGACAAAAAAACCAATGCGTTGGGTCTGTCCATGGACAGTCAGTGAGCTGTACACATCGTTACCCACCTGAAAGCCGCTGAGCGAACCGTCGAGCCTTGGCGTTACGGTGCCGGCCCAGGTCTGATTCACATTCTTGCCATAGACCCGGCCCCAGCCAGCGCCAAAGGCCCCGGTTTCGTGGAGCAGGCGCTGGTCGCCTTGGCGATCATGGAAAGTGCCGAGTGCATTGAGGGTCAGTTGCGCGGCGGCGGGAGGCAGTACCGACCAGGTTGGAACCTCGGGGCGGTACAGCGCAATCGGTGACGCGCCCGGTACGGCTGTCGGCAAAACCGGCAACGGTGGGCTGCCGACGGGTGCAAGTGCGGGTACCGGCGTTGCGACAACCGGGACGACAATCGGGGGCAAGGCCGGATCCGGGTTGGGGAGGGTGAGGGTCGTGGGGGCCACAATGGCAGAGCGCAAATACCAATTGTTTTGGCTGTTTGCGGTAACGCCACCTTTGAACAAGTAGTAATCGAAGGCACCCGCAGAGACCGGACCTTTGAGCGCAAACGCATCGGGGGTGCTGACAGCAGTGCCTTGCGCCTGTACCAACTCGATACCGTTCTGCCGCGTCAACCCGCCGGTTCCGCCCAGATTGGTGACCGTGATCAATGTGCTGCCGGTCAATGTCCCATCGTTCACCACCAGTTTGTCACTGGGGGAGTTGTCATCGCCGACTGCACTTTGCAAAAACAACTGGCCGTTGTTACCCGAATAATTACCCTGCACCGTGAGCGTATCGTCGGTCCGGCTATTGCCGCTGCTGAGGTCGATTAGCCCGGCATTGTTCAAGGTTGCACGCTGACCGGCGGTGAATGGCGTGATGCGGCCCTGGGTCGACGTCAGCGTGCTGCTGCCATCGATATTGAATACACCGGTGCCGCTGGCACTGTCGCCCAATACAAAAATGCCGGCCAGATCGATCTGCGAACCATTGTTCAGGTTGACCGTTTCCCAGTTGATGTACCGGGGAGTACCCGCTGCGGTGGTGTCATCGAAGGTCAGCAGGTCTGTGCCGTCTCCACCATCAATGCTCGGGGTGAGGGCGAGGGTGCTTTGGCCGAGATTTCCCAAGGTGGCACTGTCATTGCCGGTGCCCATGAGGATGGCAGAGCGGATGATGCCGCCACCATTCCACACCAACGTGTCATTACCGGCGCTGGCACGGACCTCGCCGAGGATCTCGCCACCCGTCACGGTGATGCTGTCATTGCCGCCGCTGACACTGACGTTGCCGCCGATTCGCCCGGCGGACACGATGATCGTGTCGGTGCCGAAACCAGTCACCAGGTTGCCGAGGATCTGGCCGCCGGACATGTCGAAGGTGTTGTCGTCGAGTTTCATATTGACGCGACCGATCGTGCCACCGGTCATCTGCGCAAAGTCACCATCTTCAAAGTCCTCGGCAATCGTGCCGCCAGTCATCAGGAACTGGTCGAAACCATCGCCCTGCGCCAGAGAATGAATACTCCCGCCATTCATGTTGAAGGTGTCGATGCCGCTGTGCTGGTGGACTTCGCCGGTAATCTGCCCGTTGTCGATCTGCAGAAAATTGGCGCCGTCGCCCTGATCGAGTACGCCTGCGATGGTGCCCGCCGCCATGACGACCCGGTCAGCACCTGCGCCGAAGGTTACATCGCCATTGATGGTGCCATTGGCGGGAAAGATCAGGGTGTTGTTGCCCGACAAGTCGGTCAGCGGGCCACCGCTGGTGCTGTCGCACACGTAATTGTCGTTGCCGGCGGTCGGTGTGAGCGTACAGCTCGCCTGGGCGGTGTTGGACCAGCCTATCCATAAACAGAGAGAAACGGCGCAGGCTGAGTAACGGTAGTTGGGCAATTCTGTCGGAAATATCATGCTCGTCTCCACGCATCGATTGGCGTCCGACCCCTTCACTCGTAGTGGGTGAAAAAGAGTCTGACGTCCTTGGCAGCGTGAATTGCGAGACGACATCGGTAATACAAGTCCCCGAACTGGAAACCTTCGGCAACGTTGGCTGCTACGGTTGAAAGCTCGTACATGCAACGGGTACGGACCTGCGCACCGTATCAACAGATTTTGGAAGTCGCTACTGTCAGAAGTAACAGGTAGGGCAAGGGATTTCGTTTTCAGGCACCGTATTCTACGAAGCTATTGGGCGTTTCAAAGGTGCACTTCCACCGCCAATGGCAAGTGATCCGACAAATGCGTCCAGGGCTTGTGCCCCAATATTCGCGGCTCATGACTGCTGGCATTGCGCAGATAAATCCGATCCAGGCGCAGCAGCGGAAAGCGTGCCGGATAGGTTTTTGCCGGGCGACCGTGGTGGCGCTCGAAGGCTTCATGCAGATAGTCGCGCCGGGCGAGGGCGGTGTTGCCTTGCAACTGCCAGTCGTTGAAGTCGCCGGCGATAATCACCGGCGCATCGTCGGGTAACGATTCGAGCAGTTGGCAGAGTAGTTGGAGCTGCAGTTGGCGATGGCTTTCCAACAGACTCAAATGCACGCAGATCGCATGCACTTCTTTGTGACCCGGCACATCCAGTACGCAATGCAGCAAGCCGCGGCGTTCGGGGCCGGTGATCGAGACGTCGAGGTTGCGGTGTTCGCGGATCGGGTATTTCGATAACAGGGCATTGCCGTGGTGACCGTTGGGGTAGACCGCGTTACGACCGTAGGCGAAGTCGCTCCACATGCTGTCGGCCAGGAACTCGTACTGTGAGGTCTGTGGCCAATCGTTGTAGCGAGTGGAATGGCGGTCGTGTTCACCGACGACTTCCTGCAAGAACACCAGGTCCGCCGAGGTACTGCGTACCGCTTCACGCAATTCCGGAAGAATGAAACGTCGGTTGAGTGCGGTAAAACCCTTGTGGGTGTTGACCGTCAGCACTCTCAGACGATGAATCGCGGGGGGCGTATTCAATGGAGATGATTCGACGGCCTGCCACTTGGAATCACTGGTCACGTTCACTCCTCTGAATGGGATGGGTTATGCATGCGACTGATACAGCGGCAGGCAGTTCAGAGTGATTCGTCGCAAGCTCGACAGTTGCTACAGGCTTATGTCAGACGAAGACAATTTCATAGGGCAACCGTATCCGTTCCAGAAGCACCGGGGGCAGCAGCGGGGCGAGGCCGATGGCCGGTTCGCCGTCGAGCTGGCTGGCATAGGCGTGGGTAGCGTGGCTTTTGCGCGCGACGGTCCAGGTGTCCAGGCGAACCTTGCGCGCGCGATGCCAGGGGATAAGCCCTCGATCACGCGTTGGCCAGTGCCAGGCCCAGACCGGTACTTCGTTGAGCGTCGCCCCGACCATGGCCGCGGCCTTGACGCTGGCCCGGCCGACGGCGTCATGGTCGACAATGCCATCCTCGCGCCACGTGCTGAACACCACATCCCCGGGGCGTAAATAACGGGCAATGAACTGAGTCATCTGAAACTCCCGTTCGGCCAGGGCGTTGTCGGTGAAACCGCCACGAATCCATTTGAGGCTGTGCATCGGCAATCCGAGCCGGCGCAAGGCTTCGAGGCTTTCCTGGGGGCGAAACACGCTCAAGCGTTTCTCCGACCATTGTTGCGAGCCCGGATGGCTGGCGCTGCCGTCGGTAATCGAGATCAATTGGAGGGGATGACCCAAGGCGCTGAGCAGCTGCAGCAGGCCGCCGCAGGTCACGACTTCATCGCCAGGGTGTGGGGCAATCACTACAGCGCGTGCGCCGGCGGGGACCAGGGTCTGAGTGCTGATGACAGGGATGTTGTCCAGTTGCGGCGCGCTGTTCCAGATTTGGGCGCAGAGTCTGCTTTCACTGATGGAGACCGTTTTCATGGCTACGTCCTTGTTCTCGTTGATAGCAATGTGCGGCGCTCCAAACCCTGGATTGCCGCGAACAGAGTATTGCTCATGTCACGCTATTCGTCGCCCCGATGTTCAATCCGGTGCGGTTTTATTACCCCCGGCTGTGTCCCGATCCCGGCCAATGGATCGCTGTGGGGGGCGAATATGGCCGGAAGTCTTGAAGGTTTATTTCACTCTTCTTCCTCACGCTGCAATTCGAACAGCAGCAGCGAACGGCCAGTGACTGAATATTCGTGCCCGAACTCGAAGCGTTCCTGCCCCCTGATCGACGGTTGGTTGGTGTCGATCATGCAGGTCCAGAAACCGCCGTCGGGCACTTCCGGAAGCAGGAAATTGACGATGTCGTGATGCGCATTGACCACCAACAGCAAGGTGGCGTCGGCGCCTTTGCGGCGGATACCGGTTTCCTGGGCGCGGCCATCCATCAACATGCCGAGGCAGCGGCCATGGGCTTCCTCCCATTGTTCGACAGACATTTCGCTGCCATCCGGGGCGAGCCAGGTGACGTCCTTGACGCCGATGTCCTCATTGTAATTGCCCACCAGGAACCGACCGCGACGCAGGATCGGATAGGCCAGGCGCAACTTGATCAGCCGTTTGACAAACTTGAGCAGGGCCTTGCCGTCTTCGCTCAGGTCCCAGTTGACCCAACCGATCTCGCTGTCCTGGCAATAGGCGTTGTTGTTGCCTTCCTGGGTTCGAGCGAATTCGTCGCCGGCCACCAGCATCGGTGTGCCTTGGGACAGCAGCAGCGTGGCAAAGAAATTGCGCATCTGGCGCTGACGCAGCTCATTGATCTCGGGATCGTCGGTCGGTCCTTCGACGCCATGGTTCCAGGACAGGTTGTTGTTACTGCCGTCCTGATTGTTCTCGTCGTTGGCTTCGTTGTGTTTGTCGTTGTACGACACCAGGTCGTTCAAGGTGAAACCATCGTGGGCGGTGACGAAGTTCACCGAGGCGTACGGCCGCCGGCCACGCTGATTGAACATCTCGCCGGAAGCGGTCATGCGACTGGCGAAGTCCGCCAGTTGGCCGTCGTCGCCCTTCCAGAATGCACGCACGGTGTCGCGGAATTTGTCATTCCACTCGACCCAGCCCGGTGGGAAGTTACCGACCTGATAGCCACCGGGGCCGCAGTCCCAGGCTTCGGCAATCATTTTCACCTGACGCAGCACCGGGTCCTGACGGCAGGCCACAAGGAAGCTGTGACGTTCGTCGAAACCGTCGTGGTAACGCCCGAGAATGGTTGCCAGGTCGAAGCGGAAACCGTCGACGTGCATTTCCGAAGCCCAGTAGCGCAAGGAGTCGGTGACCATTTGCAGCACGCACGGGTGACTCAGGTCCAGGGTGTTGCCGGTGCCGGAATCGTTGATGTAGAAGCGCTTGTCGTCGGGCATCAAGCGGTAGTAAGAGGCGTTGTCGATGCCGCGCATGGACAGGGTCGGGCCTTGTTCGTTGCCCTCGGCGGTGTGGTTGTAGACCACGTCGAGGATCACTTCAAGATTGGCTTCGTGCAGGTGCGCAACCATCTCCTTGAATTCGGCGATCTTGCCGCTGGCCAGGTAACGCGGGTCGGGAGCGAAGAACGCAATGCTGTTGTAGCCCCAGTAATTGGTCATGCCTTTGTGCAACAGATGCTGGTCGTTGACGAAGGCATGAATCGGCAGCAATTCGACAGACGACACGCCGAGCTTGCGGATGTGTTCCAGCACGTCATCGACCATCAACCCGGCGAAGGTGCCGCGCACGTTATCGGGGACGGAGGGGTGGCGCATGCTGATACCGCGCACGTGAGTCTCGTAAATGATGGTCTTGTCCCACGGCACGCTGACCCGATGGTCGTGACCCCAGGTGTGAGCCGGGTCGATCACTTTGCACTTGGGCACGAACGGGGCGCTGTCGCGCTCATCGAAACTGAGGTCGGCGTCGGGGTGGCCGATGGTGTAGCCGAACAGGGCTTCGGACCATTTCAACTGGCCGACCAGTTGTTTGGCGTAGGGGTCGATCAGCAGTTTGTTGTGGTTGAAGCGATGTCCGTTTGCCGGGTCGTACGGGCCATAGACACGGTAGCCGTAGATCATCCCCGGGTGCGCGTCGGGCAGGTAGCCGTGGTAGATCTCGTCGGTGTATTCCGGCAGTTCGATGCGTTCCAGTTCGACCTCGCCGGCATCATCGAAGATGCACAGCTCGACCTTGGTGGCATTGGCGGAAAACAAGGCGAAGTTGACCCCCAGGCCATCCCAGGTCGCGCCCAGCGGGAAGGGCAGGCCTTCACGGATTCGCGAGGCCTCGTGCTGAGGTTCTGGCGCGGCTTTCTTCGGACTGGTCATAAGTGCTCCTGCAAAGGGGGGACAATTCGTGGCTCTGGTTTTTTTTCGAGGGCGAGCGAGCCCTCGGTGGCGAGAAGGCTCGCCACGAAGTCAATCAGGACAAAAGTGAAAGGCGTCAGACAGCGGGCGGCTTACGCGCTGCTCGAGGCTTTTTCTCGCTGGCTTTTTCGCCCGGCGGTATGACCTTGGAGGCGGCGGCGGGCTTGGCTTTGGTTTTTGGCGCCGCGGCCTTGCCATTGCCTTTGCTGGCCGGAGCCTTGGCGCCGTCGGTCTTGCTGCCAGCGGCTTTCGGCGATTTGCTCGGTGCGAGAGCTTCGGCTTCGGCCAGTTTGCGGGCCATCTCCCAGTGGCGAGCGTCCTGGCCCTCGGGTTTTCCTTCCGATTCCCAGATCTGATAGGCGAATTCGCGGATGCGTTTATCGTTGATGCTCATCGCAATGCTCCTGAACTGAACTCAAGTATGGGTAGTTTGGATTAAAAGATTGACCGGGAAATCTCCCAGCGCGTCGCTGATGTTCAGCTCCCGTTGGTGTGTGACTGTTGTGCTTGAAAAAAGTCCCTTCAAATTTTCATCAGGGGCGGTGAACGGTAATTTGACCCGTGTATCGCCCCACAGCGGCGCGTCAATACGGGGCTCGGCACTGTTTTTCAGCAATTCGGCGCAGCGAATCGGCACGATCGCGACGGCGCGTTTTCCCTCCAGCGTGCGAGCAAATGCGAGCACCCTGTGAGCCTGGCTGCCGACGACTTCAAGGGCTTGATAGGTCCCTCGCCGAAACAGCTCGGTGTGCTCGAGCCGCAAGTTCAACACCTGAGCGATCAGCGCTTGTTTAATGCGCCCGTCCCGCCAGCCAGCCAACAGCTCGGGCAGTTCCGAGGGTGTCTGCATCGACTGCTGACGGCTGGCGTAATCCACCGGCCGGCGGTTGTCCGGATCGACCAGCGAGAAGTCCCAGTACTCGTTGCCCTGATAAAGATCCGGCACCCCCGGCACTGTCATGCGCAGCAAGGTTTGCGCCAATCCATTGAGTGCGCCGGGTACGGCGATGCTCATGGCGGCCTTGCCGAGGGCCGCGCGTAACGGTTCACCTTCGGGACTTCGCAGCAGACGTTGCAGGAATCGGCGAACCGCTTGTTCGTAAGCCTCGTTCGGCGCGCTCCAGCTGCTTTGCAACTTGGCTTCGCGTAAAGCTTTCTGTTGCCACTGCCACACTCGTTGAGTGTAGTTCTCCAGCGCTGCTTGATCGTCACGGCGCAAATCGAGCGGCCAGCTGCCAAGGATCGCTTGATAGAGGATCAACTCATCGCCCGCAGTCGGCATCTGGTCGTCGTCGCGCAGGGGGCGGGCCAGGGCCTGCCAGAGCGGGACTTGCTCGGCGTACCAGGCACTGCGCTCGCTCAGCACCGCCAGGCGCGCGCGGGTGTCTTCGCCGCGTTTGTGGTCGTGGGTGGCGGTGGCCAGCAAATTATCGGGGAACTCGTCGAGACGGTTGACGCAAGCCGCATGGAAATCGGCCACCGGGGCGCTGAACTGTTCGGTGCTGAAGCCCACGTCATTGCGTGACAACAATGTCGCCGAGCGATAGAACGCGGTGTCCTCCACGGCTTTCGCCGCCGCCGGCGACGTCAGTTGCTGAAAACGCACACAGGCATGCTTGAGCATCTTGCGCGGCCGGCCCAACGGGCGTTTGCGCCATGATTCACCCCCGAGCCAACGGGCCAGGCAATCGAGCACCGGCCAGTCGGCTTCGCTGAGGGCATGCCTGGCACCGGTCATGGCTTGCTGGAAAAACACATCGTCTTCAGCCGAACGCCCGCGGGGGCTGATGTAGGTGCGGTACACCGGGAAATATACGATCAGTTCCTGCAACGCCCGACGAATCGCGCCCAGGGTCAGGTCGCGGGTCATCAGGTCATCCCGGGCCACTTGCAATAGGGCCTGGGCGACGCTTTCGAAGTCTCCGGCGAGGGAGCCGTTGAGGATCTGCTGGCGGGCCAGTTGCGCTTCCTGACGGAAATCGGCGGGCCGTTCGCTGTAGCGATTCCACAATTCGGCCAACGTGTCGGCGCCTTCCGGAGCATGTTGCAGCAGCGACAGTTGATTCATGAACTCGTAACCCGTGGTGCCATCCACCGACCAGTCACGGTGCAGGGTTTCACCTTCGCCGAGGATTTTCTCGACGTAGATCGGCAGGTGCCGATCCGGCGACAAGCTGTCGACTCGCCGCCGCAGTTTGCGGCAGTAGCCGCGTGGGTCGGCGAGACCGTCGATGTGGTCGATGCGCAGACCGTCAACCAGGCCTTCGGCCACCAGCTCGAAAATTTTGGCGTGGGTGGCTTCGAACACGGCGGGGCGTTCGACCCGCAGGCCGCCCAGTTCGTTGACATCGAAAAAACGCCGCCAGTTGATGTCATCGGCCGCCGTACGCCAACTGGCCAGCCGATAACTTTGGCGTTCCAGCAACTGGTGCAGGCGTTGGAAACCTTCGGCCGTGAGCGAGTCGTAAGCGCTGAGGTTTTGCTGGATGGCCTGCAGAATCGCCGGATCATTGGCCAGCTCGCGCAACTCTGTTTTCAGCGGTATTGCCAGGCTGTGGGCGTCAGTCTGGTAGCTCAAGGCGCTGAAACGGTCTGCCAGCGACTTGAGCGATTCGGCGCTCAGTGGGTCATCGGTCCTGAGCAGTTCGCCGTAGTTCGTCGGGCAGATCGGGAAGTGATGCTCGTAGTGCTCGACATAAAACATGCCCTTTTGCGCATTGAAGCGCAGGGGCAGGGTGCCGTCCTGCAAGGCGATGCCGTAGTCGCTGCCGAGGAAGGGCAGCAGCAACTGGCCTTCCATCAACGGATCGGGCGAATGCCACTGGATATCGAAAAACTCGCCGTAAGGGCTCAAGCGTCCCCATTCCAGCAAATCCTGCCACCAGGGATTATCGCCACCGCCGACGGCCATGTGGTTGGAGACGACGTCGAGGATCAGCCCCATGTTCTGCTCGCGCAATGCGCTGACCAAACGCCGCAGCGCCGCTTCGCCGCCCAGCTCGGGGTTGACCGTGGTCGGGTCGACGACGTCGTAGCCGTGCATGGAACCGGCGCGAGCACTCAGTAGCGGTGACGCATAGACGTGGCTGATACCGAGGCTGGCAAAGTACGGCACCAGTGGCACCGCATCGTCCAGCGTGAAGTCTTTATGAAACTGCAGCCGCAGGGTTGCCCGCAGCGGTTGGATAAGCGTTTGCTTCATTGGTCACGCTCGGCCGCCTGAAGCCGCGCACAGGCGAGCAGTTCCAGGCGCCGGGCGGCGTCCGGGTTATCGAGCAAGGCTTCACTGTCGCCGGGCAAGCGTCGGGACCAGTTGGGATGCGTGTCGATGGTACCGGGCAAGTTGGCCTGCTGCTCGATGCCCAGGGCATCTTCCAGCGGCAGCAACACCAGCGGCGCACGGGTATGACCGAGGAAACGTACGGCGGCGTCGAGTACCTGATCGGTTTCATGGGACTCTTCGCGAAAGTTCTGCGGATCCTCGCTCAACACCCGGCGCAGGCCTTCACGCTCGCGTTCGCGGTGGTGGCGCCATTCGATTTCACCCGAGGCGTCGACCAGGCCCAGTCGGGCGTTCCAGTCGATATCGCGGCCATGCCACCAGCCATTGAGCGTGGGCAGGTCATGAGTGCTGGTGGTCGCCAGTGCGTTGTCTGGCCAGTCGAGAATCGGCTTGAAGTGCGCGTTGTCCTGCTCGAACAGCAGCACGCGCATGCCGAGAATCGAGCGGGCGATAAGCTTTTCTCGCAGACCGTCAGCCACGGTGCCGAGGTCTTCGCCAAGGACGATGGCCTGATGGCGATGGGACTCGAGGGTCAGCAAACGCAGCAGGTCGTCCACCGGGTAATAGAGGTAGGCGCCGTCGGCGGGGGACGCGTCATTGGGGATCACCCACAGCCGTTGCAGGCCCATGACGTGATCGATGCGCAGGCCACCGGCGTGGGCAAAATTGGCGCGGAGCATTTCGATGAAGGCACGAAAGCCGTTGCGTACCAGGCCTTCGGGCGAGAACGCGGAAATTCCCCAGCCCTGACCGGTACGATTAAGGATATCCGGTGGTGCACCCACGGTCAGCGAGGCGAGCAATTCGTCCTGACGACTCCAGGCCTGACTGCCACCGCCATCGGCGCCCACCGCCAGATCGGCGATCAGCCCAATGCTCATGCCGGCGCTACGGGCGGCGGTTTGTGCCCGTTCCAGGCACCGCGTGATCAGCCATTGGCAGAAGGCAAAGAAGCCAATGCGCCCGGCGTTCTCTTCGGCGAATTCAGCCAGGGCCGCGCTACGCGGGTTTTGCCATTGCTCGGGCCAATGCCGCCAGTCGAGGCTTTCACCCTTGGCGGCGCGGGCTTCTTGAATGGCTTCAAAGCGGCAGTGGTTTTCCAGGGCTTCGCCAGCGGCGTGGCGGAAACTGCTGAAGTCCTCATGCAGCGGGTGTTCGCCCTGGACAAAGCCTTCGTACAACGCCTGCAACAGACGATGTTTGGCTTCGGCAGCCACTGGCCAATCAATCAACGGCGAGGCTTCAAGGTGCTTGAGTTCTGCCGCCAGGCCGGTTGCATCTATCGCGGCCCGCAATGCTCGATCACCCAGGATGGCGCCGGGTGCGGCGTACAGACTGTTGAGAAACAAACGGCTGGAAGGCGAGTACGGGCTGTAGCGCTGGGTATCGCTGCCGAACATCGCATGCAGCGGACTGATCGCCAGCGCTTCGGCACCGCGTTCGCCGGCCACCCGTGCAAGGTCTTCCAGCGCCTGGGTATCGCCAAAACCACCATCGCCCGGACGACGCAGCGAGTACAACTGCACGCTCAGGCCCCAGGCGCGGGGGATCGGGCTGTCGACGGCATCGCCGACGCTGTAGCAGCGCGCCGGTGCAACGGCCAGCGTAAATTCCTGTCCGTCGATGCTGACGTGTTGATAACCGACCGGGACCAGGCCAGGCAATACCGCCTCGCCATCCAGCTTCAAATGAAGTCGCGAGCCATCTTCAAGGTTGATCTCGCACGGTGTTTCGGGCTCAAAGTAATGCGCAAGGCTCAGGCCGACACCGAAGTCTGCGGTCAGCAGCGGTGGCAGGTGTCGGGTTTGTTGCACCTGCTGCAGTTCCAGCAGGCTGGCGTCGATTTCCTGAGCGCTGCCAGCCGGGTGGCCGAGTCCGGTGAGGACATTGCGTAACACTGATGGCGCGACTTTCTGTGGGCGGCCGTTGGCGTCGATCCAGTCGACGGCCAGGCCAGCTCGGCTGGCCAGTATTTCCAATTGCGCATCGCTCATTGGCGCTCTCCATCCGGGGGTAGCAAAGGGGCTGCGGCCGTGAGGCTGACTAGCGCGCAATACGGGGCAAGTGTGCCCTGATCCAACAGGCCGGCTGACTGTGGCGGGTATTCGAACAACAACAACGAAGCGTCGGCCTGTGGGGAGTGGACCACAGCTGTGTCGCTGAGGTTCAGGTCAATGCGCAGCTGACTGCCATCGCCCAGTCGCCAGCGCGCCGTCACCGCGCCTGTGGCCAGCACCTCGGCGCCCAGGGCTTGCGCACCTGGAAGACGGGGAATGATCTGCTGGTGGCGGATCTGCAACAGTTGGCGATACAACTCGTGCATGGCGGATTGTCGAGTTGACGTCAGCTCGGGGCGTGAAGCCTCGAAGGTCTGGCGTGCGTTGGGATCGGGAATCTGCTCGCGTGTGTGCGGATCAGCAAACGCGCTGAAGGCTGCGAACTCGTTGCGTCGTCCCTCGCGGACCAACTCCGCCAGCTCACCGTGATGACTGGTGAAGAACAGGAACGGTTGCTCGGCGGCGAACTCGTCGCCCATGAACATCAGCGGGATCATCGGTGACAACAGCAGTAATGCGGTGGCTGCCTTGAGCGCGTCGGGATTGGCCAGTTGATGCAGCCGTTCACCCAGGGCGCGGTTGCCGATCTGGTCATGGTTTTGCAGAAACAGCACGAAAGCCGTCGGCGGCAAATGACCACTGGGCTCGCCTCGGGTTGTGCCGTGACGGGTGACGTGGCCCTGAAACACAAAGCCCTGGCTCAGGCAGCGCGCCAGTTGTTCAGTCGGGTTTTGCGCGTAGTCGGCGTAATAGGCGTCGGTTTCGCCGGTCAGCAGCACGTGCAAGGCGTTGTGGCCGTCGTCGTTCCACTGCGCGTCAAAGCCTTCTTCGAGCAGGCTGGCCTGGTTGTGTTCGTTTTCAACGGTCAGCCACACATGCCTGGCCGGATCGACTTGCTGGCGAACCTTTTGTGCCAGTTCCCGAAGAAAGTCCGGGTCTTCGATGGCATGCACCGCGTCCAGGCGCAAACCATCGAAGCGGTATTCCAGCAACCACATCAACGCATTGTCGATGAAGAAGTCCCGCACCTCCCGGCGCCGGAAGTCGATCGCCGCACCCCACGGGGTGTGCTTGTCTTCGCGGAAGAAGCCCTTGGCGTAGCGATGCAGGTAATTGCCGTCCGGGCCGAAGTGGTTGTAGACCACGTCGAGAATCACCGCCAGGCCATGGCCGTGGGCGGTGTCGATCAGGTGTTTGAGTTGTTCGGGAGTGCCATAGGAGGCTTGGGGTGCGTAGGGCAGAACCCCGTCGTAACCCCAATTGCGATCACCGGGGAACTGCGCCAGCGGCATTAATTCGATTGCGCTGATGCCCAGCTCCACGAGGCGTGCCAGGTGCTGCTCGACTTCGCTGAAGCCGCCGAGCGCACCGACGTGCAATTCGTAGATCACCGCCTCGTTCCACGGCCGTCCGAGCCAGGCGCTGTGTTGCCATTGATAGGCAAGTGGATCGACCACCACGCTGTGGCGGTCGATATCACCGGCCTGCGCGCGGGAGGCCGGGTCGGGCACCTCCAGCTCGCCGTCGATGTTGTAGCGGTAACGCGTGCCGGCGGGGCAGCGGGTATTGATCACGAACCAGCCATCTGCCTGGGGCAGGAGCGGCAAGGATTGTCCATCTTCCAGTTCGACACTGACGTAAAACGCATCTGGCGCCCACAAGGCAAAACGCGTGTGTTCTGCGTCCAGCATGAATGCGCCGTGGGGCCAGGTCTCAAGGGTCCGTAACGGCATCTTTGAAAACCTCTTAATGTTTGCCCGATTTGCCCAGCGCTTTGGTCACCAGTTTTTCGTAGAGTTCGGCGTACGGTTCGACCGCCTTGCACCAGTTGAAAGGCGCGGCCATGGCTCGGCAACGCATGGCATTGAGCAGGTCGGGGAAGGCAAAAACCTTGAAGGCCCGGCTCAGCGCTTCCTCATAACTTTCAGGAGTGGATTCGTCGAACAGGAAACCGGTCACGCCGTTTTCAATGGTGTCGGCCAACCCTCCGGTGTTGCGTGCCACCGGCAACGAACCGAAGCGCTGGGCGTACATCTGGCTCAGCCCGCAAGGCTCGTAACGCGAAGGCATCAGCAGGAAATCACTGCCGGCGAACATGCGCCGGGCGTCGGTCTCGTTGAAACCGATGCGCACGCCGATCTGGCCCGGAAAACGCAGGGCCAGTTCACGCATGGCTTGTTCTTCTTCCGGCTCGCCACGACCGATGATCGCGATTTGCCCGCCAGATTTGACGATGTACTCGGAGACGGCTTCAGTCAGGTCCAGGCCTTTCTGATAGACCAGTCGCGACACCACGGCGAACAACGGACCTTTGGAATCTTCCAGGCCGAACAGCTCACGCACGTGGGCGGCGTTGACCGCTTTGCCTTCCCAATCGCCAATTTTGAAGGGGCAGAACAAATGGGGGTCGGTGGCCGCGTCCCAGCTTTCATCGATGCCATTGGGAATGCCACTGAGCAGACCTTGCTGGGTCTTGGCGGCAAGAAAACCGTCGAGGCCGCAGCCGAAGGCCGGGGTGGTGATTTCCTGGGCATAGGTGGCGCTGACGGTGGTGATGTGGCTCGAATAAGCCATGCCGGCCTTGAGGAACGACATCTTGCCGTAGAACTCCATGCCTTCCTGTTGCAAGGCATGCATGGGAATACCCAGTTCCGGGCACGACCCAAGACTGGTCACGCCCTGGTAGGCGAGGTTATGAATGGTGAACAGCGTCGGGGTGCGCTGTCCACGCCAGTGCATGTAAGCAGGTGCCAGACCGGCAGGCCAGTCATGGGCGTGCACCAGGTCCGGGCACCAGTGAATTTGTGCGAGGTTGGCGGCGATATCGGCGGCTGCCAGGCCCAGGCGGGCGAAACGAATGTGGTTGTCCGGCCAGTCGCGGCCGTTGTTGGCGCCGTAAGGCGAACCCTCGCGCTCGTAGAGTTCGGGGCAGATCAAGACGTAAATGACCAGACCGTCAGGCATGTCCATACGCCCGATCTTGCAGGGAGGCAACGCGGCGTGACCACCGAGCTCACCAATGATATGAATCGGGTTTTCACTGTGCAGCACTTGCGGATAACCGGGGATCAACACTCGCACATCATGCAAATGAGCCATGGCTCGCGGCAGCGCTGCTGAAACGTCGCCCAGGCCACCGGTTTTCACCAGGTCGGCGATCTCCGAGGTGACGAACAGCACTTTCTTCCTGTTGGGATTCCGACTGGCCACCGGTGCCAGCGTCTTGGTGCCGGGGACGCTGATCGATTGGTGACTGGGGGCACTCACGGCGCTTGTTTCGCCGACTTGCTGATGAGCACGTTCTCCCTGAATATCTAAAGCCGCACTGATCATATGAATCTCCCATGTTGTTGATCTAATTCTTAGGTCTGGCAGAAACGTTGTTTCGTGGCCAATTCCTGTGGCCGGGCGCAAACGCGCTACGCATCGGTGAGCAAACGCTGCCAACACGTTGAAGCACAATGGCTGGAGAGATCGTTGCAAGGATTGCACCAGTCGCAACGCACCTCCTTTTAAGCTGACTCGTCACGACCGGCAAAAGTTTCGACTTTTTTTTCACTTTGTGACCGACCGGTTTTACCTGGCGGAACTGAGTCTAGGCCAGAACTTAGAGCGGGGGACGCCGGATGGCAAAATTGTTCGACAATCGGTTTAAAGAGGTACGGACGTACCGCTTGGAAGGGAAAATGCCCCGATGAAGGGCATGTTTTTTTACCTTTTTGCCTCAAAAAATAATTTAGGTGTCACATGAATGTGCGAAGCGCGGTCACGTTCGCGCACTGTTGTGGTGCATAACGACCAGTCCTGTCTTTGGCCGAACCGCTGCCTTACAGCCGGCCATGTTGCCTTGTTATAGTCCGGGCCTCATTTTCTGCCCGGTAAAAGGATCACTGCCATGTCTCAGTACACTGCGTTCACCGTCGAACTGGCCGATAAAATCGCCCATGTGCAGATCAACCGGCCAGAAAAGATCAATGCGATGAATGCTGCGTTCTGGAGCGAAATCATCGAGATTTTCCAATGGGTCGACGACACCGATGAAGTCCGCGTGGTGGTGCTCAGTGGTGCGGGCAAGCATTTTTCTTCCGGCATCGACCTGATGATGCTGGCCGGTGTGGCCAATGAACTGGGCAAGGACGTGGGGCGCAACGCGCGCCTGCTGCGTCGCAAGATTCTCGCCCTGCAAGCCTCTTTCAATGCCGTCGACAATTGCCGCAAGCCGGTACTGGCGGCGGTTCAGGGTTATTGCCTGGGCGGCGCCATTGATTTGATTTCCGCGTGCGACATGCGTTACGCCGCTGAAGACGCACAATTCTCGATCAAGGAAATCGACATCGGCATGGCCGCCGATGTTGGCACTTTGCAACGCTTGCCGCGGATCATCGGTGACGGCATGCTGCGTGAACTGGCTTACACTGGTCGCACGTTCGGCGCCGAAGAAGCGCGTGGCATGGGCCTGGTCAATCGCGTTTACAGCGACACCGCCAGCCTGCTCGACGGTGTCATGGGCATCGCCCGGGAGATCGCCAGCAAGTCGCCGATTGCGATCACCGGCACCAAAGAGATGATCAGCTACATGCGCGACCATCGCATCGACGACGGCCTCGAATACGTCGCCACCTGGAACGCCGCCATGCTGCAATCCAACGATCTGCGCGTGGCCATGGCCGCCCATATGAGCAAACAGAAACCTGAATTTCTGGATTGATTGAAAATGACTTCACGCTGGACCACTGCAGTACTGGACACCGATCAGCCCGGCGGCTGGGCGGTGGCGCGCAGCCCCGAAGGCTTTCTGTTCGATGACAATGGCGCGCTGTTCCCCCGCGAATGGCTCAAGCGCCAGGACCTGTCGATCCTCGCCGAACATGGCATCGGTCACCTGGACGGCGAACCGGTCTATTTGCTGGAGCTACGCAGTCACAGCGAAGTGCCGGGCTGCAACTGGAAAGGCCTGCGGGCGTTCATGCTCGAAGGCGACCATACGGTTTACAAGATGCTCGGCTACGCCGCGCAAATCGGTACCTGGGCCCGCGAACACCGCTTTTGCGGTAACTGCGGACAGGCGATGACCCAGGTGACCCGGGAACGGGCGATGTATTGCGAGCCGTGTGATTTACGCAGCTATCCGCGCATTTCGCCGAGCATGATCGTACTGGTGACCCGGGGCGATGAAGTCCTGCTGGCGCGTTCGCCGCGTTTTGTCGCCGGGGTCTACAGTACGTTGGCGGGGTTTGCCGAACCGGGAGAATCGGCCGAAGACTGCCTGATTCGTGAAGTCCGCGAAGAAGTGCAGATCGACGTCAAGAACATCCAGTACATGGGCAGCCAGTGCTGGCCGTTCCCGCATTCGATGATGCTGGGTTTCCATGCCGAGTACGCCGGTGGCGAGATCGTGTGTCAGGAAGACGAGATCGAAGACGCCCAGTGGTTCAACGTGCACGAGCTGCCGCCGTTGCCGGCGTCACGCTCGATTGCCCGTTACCTGATCGACGTCTATGTGGCGCGGCGCTTAGGCCACGCTGAACCAGTGTTGCCAGGCTAGCCGCACGGTCAAGCCCAATACCACGGTGATGAACACCGGGCGGATGAACTTCGCACCGCCGCTGATGGCGGTGCGAGCCCCGAAGAACGCCCCGACCATCACCGACAGGCCCATGCTCAGGCCGATGATCCAGTCCACTTGTCCCGAAAACACGAACACCGACAGTGCCGCAATGTTGCTGACGAAGTTCATGCTGCGCGCCACGCCGCTGGCTTTCACCAAATCGATGGGGTACATCAGCATCGTGCTGACGGTCCAGAACGCGCCCGTGCCGGGACCGGCCACACCGTCGTAAAAGCCCAGGCCGAAGCCTTGGGTCGATTGCCACTTTTTCTTGATCGGTGCGTCGCTGTCCAGCGGCGCTTTTGGCGTGCCGCCAAACAACAGGTAGACGCCGCAGGCGAAAACGATTACCGGGAGCATCTTGTTCAGCCATTCAGCCGGCAGGTAGTGAGCGACCACGGCACCGGTCAGCGCGCCCACCAGCGTGCCGACAATCGCGTGCATCCACTGCCTTGGATGGAACAGCTTGCGTCGGTAGAAGGTGAAGCTGGCGGTGGCCGAGCCGAACGTCGAACTGAGTTTGTTGGTGCCCAGCACCAGATGCGGGGGCAGGCCTGCGGTCAGCAGCGCCGGAGTGGTCAACAGACCACCGCCACCGGCAATGGCGTCGATGAAACCGGCAATGAAAGCGACGAGGGCCAGAATGGCCAGGGTGGTGAGGTCAACACTGAGTTCGAAAGGCATGGAATCGGCTTATTCGGCGGGGTGCAGGACAAGGCTGCGGGGAAGGGCCGATATCTTACCTAGATCCAACTTCTGCGGCGACCTGTCTGGCCTCATCGCGAGCAGGCTCACTCCCACAGGGATTTGCGGCGTTGCCCAGATCAATGTGGGAGTGAGCCTGCTCGCGATGGCGTCAGCCCAAACACCACATCACTTTGGCTGTGGCCCATTGCCGATCTGCCACACAAACGGCGGCTCGGTCCCGTTGATCGCCCAGTCCCCGACAATCCGCGCCTTGTAGATCACCGGATTGTGCGACGACACCGTTCGCGCATTGCGCCAATGCCGGTCCAGCGATTTACCCACCCGAGTATCCGAAGCCCCCAGCGCATTGAACAGCGCAGTGGTCGCTCGCTGGATCAACTCCGACACCACCACCTGCGCCTTGGCCGATTCGATTTCCGCCGCGACATTAGCTTCTTTTTCCGCGGCCTCATCACCCGAGAAACGCGCCAGATAAGCCCGCTGCGCCGGTTGTGCAGCCTTCAAGGCGCTCGCTTCGGCCGCATACACCAATGCCGCGATTTCGCCGACCACTTGCTGCACCTGCGAATCCTGGCTGACATGCTGCGCATTGCCATGGCTGTAGATGCGTTTGCGTTCACGCACCTGATGAGCCACATCGCGCAACGCCGCACGACCGATCCCGGCCAGGGTTGCCAGCAGCACCAACTGATAAAACGCGGTCTGGTATTTGAAGCGAGTGGCGAAGTCGATGATGTTCTCGGCCTCTACATCGGCATCGATAAACCGTGAAGTACCACTGCCGGTGGTGCGCTGGCCGAAGCCGTCCCAGTCGTCGCTCAGCACGATGCCCGGCTGGCGGGTCCGCACTGCGGCAATCACATCGCCGCCGGTGTCGCTGCGTTGCGCGTACACGTCGATCCAGTCGGAAAACAGGCTTCCGGTGCTGTAGAATTTCTCGCCGTTGAGCCGCCATTGGTCACCGTGGGGCGAGACTTTGGTGATGACGTCGCCAATCGCCACGTTGCCGATTTCGGTCCAGGCGTTGCCGGCGATGTCGCCGTCGACGAAGCGCTTGAACCACAGATTCCGCGCCGACCCGGGTGGCGAGTTCAAGCGATCCTCAGCGAATGCGAAATGTCCGCGCAAGGCCTGAGGGATGTTGGAGTCGGCTTCGGCCAGTTCGATCAGCAACTCAAACAGTTGTGGCAGGGAGGCACCGCCACCGCCGTATTCAATCGGCACCCGCACCGCGCCGAAACCGGCGTCCTTGAGCCACTGAATCGGTTCGTACGGAAGACTGCGGGACTGTTCGCGCTCAACGGCACCGGTGGCGATGCGCTGGAAGATCGGCCGGAATCTTTCGGCAAGCGCTTCATAGTCGGTGCCAATGGACAGCGGATTGATTACCTGGTGTTCGGTCATGGGACAGCTCCTTGGGGCGGCAGTAGAAAGTGTTGCGTTTGCCAGGGGCAATTGCAGGGTCCATGCCGAAACTCGCGAGCCAGGATTTGCTGGAGAAACTGGATGTCGGTACGCAGTGAATTGTTGCTGTAACAACAGTGCATCAGCAATTTGCCCCAGGCACACCACACTTTGTGGCGAGGGGGTTTACCCCCGTTGGACTGCGCAGCAGTCCTGTTTTTTGGGGCCGCTTCGCAGCCCAACGGGGGTAAACCCCCTCGCCACAGTTCTCGCTCACCCCGCGATTTGTGCGCTGGCACGGTTGCTGCTCTCACCCCAGGACATCCCTAACGTCCCGAGGACATGCCAATGAGTCAGCAAGCCGTCAAATTTGCCTACTGGGTGCCGAACGTCAGCGGCGGGCTGGTGGTCAGCAAGATCGAGCAACGCACCCACTGGGGCATCGACTACAACCGCAAACTGGCGCAACTGGCCGAAGAGGCAGGGTTTGAATACGCCCTGACGCAGATCCGCTTTACCGCCGGTTACGGCGCCGAGTACCAGCACGAATCCGTCGCCTTCAGCCACGCGTTGCTGGCCGCCACCACCAAACTGAAAGTGATCGCCGCGATCCTGCCCGGCCCTTGGCAACCGGCGCTGGCGGCCAAGCAATTGGCAACCATCGACCAGCTGACCAACGGCCGGGTGGCGGTGAACATTGTCAGTGGCTGGTTCAAGGGTGAATTCCAGGCGATTGGCGAACACTGGCTGGAACACGACGAGCGATATCGCCGCTCCGAAGAATTCATCCGCTCGCTGAAAGGCATTTGGAGCCAGGACAACTTTAGCTTTCGTGGTGACTTCTACCGCTTCGACAACTACAGCCTCAAACCCAAACCGCTGGGTCAGCCGGAAATCTTTCAGGGTGGCAGTTCCCGCGCGGCTCGGGACATGGCGGCGCGGGTTTCGGACTGGTACTTCACCAACGGCAACACCCCGCAAGGCATCAAGGCCCAGGTCGATGACATCCGCGCCAAGGCGGCGGCGAACAATCATTCGGTGAAAGTCGGCGTGAACGCGTTTGTCATTGCCCGCGACACCGAAGAAGAAGCGCGAGCGGTGCTGGCGCAAATCATCGATCAGGCGGACCCCGAGGCGGTGAATGCGTTCGGCGATGCGGCGAAGCAGGCGGGCAGGGCGTCACCTGAGGGTGAGGGCAACTGGGCCAAGTCGACGTTCGACGATCTGGTGCAGTACAACGACGGCTTCAAGACCAACCTGATCGGCACGCCGCAGCAGATTGCCGAGCGGATCGTCGCGTTGAAAGCGGTGGGCGTGGACCTGGTATTGGCGGGGTTTCTGCACTTCCAGGAAGAAGTGGAGTATTTCGGCAAGCGGGTGTTGCCGTTGGTACGTGAGCTGGAAGCTAATGCAGCGGCCAGGCAGCAGGCCGCGGTCGCCTGAACACCCCAAAACCCTGTGGGAGTGAGCCTGCTCGCGATAGCGGTGTAACAGGCAACTTATTTGTTGAATGTTCAACCGTCATCGCGAGCAGGCTCACTCCCACATTTGGTCTATGTGAAGTTACAGGCCCAGGTCGGACAAGCTTGGGTGATCGTCAGGCCGGCGGCCCAGCGGCCAGTGGAACTTGCGGTCGCTTTCCTTGATCGGCATGTCGTTGATGCAGGCAAACCGATTGGCCATCAAACCGTTTTCGTCGAACTCCCAGTTTTCGTTGCCATACGAGCGGAACCAGTTGCCCGAGTCGTCGTGCCATTCGTAGGCATAACGCACGGCGATGCGGTTGCCGGTAAAGGCCCAAAGTTCTTTGATCAGGCGGTAATCCAGTTCCTTGGCCCATTTGCGCGTCAGGAAGCCTTTGGCTTCTTCGCGGTTGTAGGCGAACTCGGCGCGGTTGCGCCATTTGGTGTCCAGGGTGTAGGCCAGCGATACCCGTTCCGGGTCGCGGGAGTTCCAGCCATCTTCGGCCAGGCGTACTTTTTCGATGGCCGACTCACGGGTGAACGGCGGCAATGGCGGACGAACTTCGGCATTAGACATTAATAGTCTCCCTATCAAAGTAAAGTTCTAGCAAGTTGTCGGGCTTGATTAAAGTGTTACAGGTCCAATAACTTTCGCGCCATGCATTGCGCATTATCGGCGGCACTGTGATCACCCATGACAAGCGCCACGGTAATGGCACCGTCGATCAGGATCAGCAGCTGTTTGGCCAGCGTCTCCGGGTCTGTGGCGCCATGTTCGGTGCAGAGCTCGCGCACGTAGTCGAGCAGCTTCTGTTTATGCTCTTTGGCAACCAGGCGAACCGGGTCTTGCGGGTCGCCGGTTTCGCCACTGGTGTTGATGAATGCACAGCCACGGAAGCCTTCGGAGGCGAACCAGGCCTTAAGTACGGTAAACAGGTTGAGCAAGCGGTCGGCCGGCGTTTCGGCCTGGTCGACTTCGCTTCGGTACCAGTGCATCCAGCGCACATCACGGCGTTGCAGCGCCGCGACGGTGAGCTCCTCCTTATTGGCGAAGTAGCGGTAAATGCTCTTTCTGGAGACGCCGGCGGTTTTCACCAGAAGATCCATGCCGGTGGCCGCGATGCCACTTTTGTAGATCAACTTTTCGGTGACGTCCAGAATGATGTCGCGTGTGTCGTTGCTGGTTATTTCGTTCATGTTGCGAACAGTAGAACGATCGTTCTCCTTGGTCAAGCAGATATTTTTTGTTGACTGAAAAATCGCTTTCGCGAGTAGGCTCGCTCCCACAGGGAATGCATTTCAATGTGGGAGCGAGCCTGCTCGCGAAGGGGCCTTTACAGACACTCACAAGACCCGAGCCGATCCATGGTGTAAGCTCTCGGGTTCTTCGGATTCGACCTTTTTGCGAGCCCTATGCCGTCGCTTTTCAAACGCTCTCTGCTGCCCAAACTGCGCAGTTTTCCGCTGACCGCCGATGCCGTCACCTTCCTTTCCGGTGCTGCCGAGTTTCGTCGGTGCCTGCTGGAAAAGATCGCCAGCGCCACCCGACGCATCTATATCGTCGCGCTCTATCTGCAACAGGATGAAGCCGGTCAGGAAATTCTCGATGCCTTGCACGCGGCCAAACTGGCACGTCCGGAACTGGACGTGGTGGTCGTCGTTGACTGGCTGCGCGCCCAGCGCGGCTTGATCGGCGCCGGCAAGCAGCCGGGCAACTCGGCCTGGTATCAGGAAACCACCCGCACTCATGCCAGTGAAGTGCCGGTGTATGGCGTTCCGGTGCAGACCCGAGAGCTGTTCGGCGTGTTGCATTTGAAGGGCTTCGTGATCGACGATTGCGTGATCTACAGCGGCGCGAGCCTGAACAACGTTTACCTGCACAAATTCGACAAGTACCGCTACGACCGTTATCACCTGCTGCAGAACAGCGCCCTGGCCGATTCGATGCAGCACCTGATCCAGCACGGTCTGATCGCCTCCAAAGCGGTGCATCGTCTGGATTTGCCAAACCTGCCGACCACCCGCAGCCTGCGCAACGACATCGGCGACCTGCGCAGCCGCCTCAAGCACGCGGCGTACGACACCACGACTGGCACCACGGAAAAGGGCAGTTTGTCGGTCAGCCCATTGCTCGGTGTCGGCAAGAACAACCCGTTGAGTCGAGTGATTTGCGAGTTGATCGCCAGCGCTCAGCATCAACTGACCATCTGCACGCCGTACTTCAACCTGCCGCTGGCCGTGACCCGGGAAATCAACCGGGCACTGGCGCGCGGCGTGAAGATCGACATCATTGTCGGCGACAAGACGGCCAACGACTTCTACATTCCGCCGAGCGAGCCGTTCAAGGTGATTTCGGCGCTGCCGTACCTTTACGAGATCAGCCTGCGGCGCTTCGCCAAGCGTCATCATCGCAGCGTCGACAGCGGCCAGTTGAACCTGCATCTGTGGCGTGACGGCGACAACACCTATCACCTCAAGGGCATGTGGATCGACCAGCGCTACACTTTGCTGACCGGCAACAACCTCAACCCGCGGGCGTTCCGGCTCGATCTGGAAAACGCCTTGCTGATCGATGATCCGAAAGGCGAGTTGCTGGAGCCGCGACGTAAGGAGCTGGCGGAGATTTTCGAGAACACCCGTCGCATCGAGCGATACCAGGAACTGGAAACGCTGCTGGAGTACCCGCCAGGGGTGGCCAAGTTTCTCAAACGCGTGAGTCGGGTGCGGATCGAGCGGTTGTTGTACCGGATTCTGTAGCACGGCGGGCAAATAGGCCCACCACTTCAAACAAGAACAGGGCTTAGCTCGGTCAATGTCGGAAAAAGACACCATCTCCATTCAACTGGTGCGTGAAGCACTGTTGCAAAGTTGCGCCCCCGGGGCGACCACCGATGAGGTGTTGACCAAGGTCGGTATCGATCCGGCACTGCTCGACAGCAGCGATGCACGCGTGCCGGCCACTGCTTATGCGCGTCTGTGGCGTTTACTGGCCCGACGCGGGGACGATGAGTTTTTTGGCATGGACCCGCGCAAACTCAAATCCGGCAGTCTTGAGTTTCTCTGTCGCTGCTCCATGGTCCAGCCGAGCCTGGCTGCCGGCCTGACCTCGGGTTTGAGCTTTTTGTCGTTGATGCTCGAACACCTGCCCGCGCAACTGGTTCGTCAGCAAAGCCTGGCGGAAATCGTCCTGCTCGAAGACGACCAGGACCCGCGCCGCGCCTTCACGTATTTCACCTACTGGATGATCGTTCACGGCGTCGCCTGCTGGCTGGCGGGGCGACGAATTCCGATCCTGGCCATCGAGTTGCGCTGCCCGCAGCCTGACTTCTGCGATGACTATCAGGTGATGTTCTCCGAGAACCTGCGTTTCGACCGGCCGCGCACGCGGATGATTTTCTCCGCCGAGTGCCTGGACTTGCCGATCAAGCGCAGCCCGGAAGAACTCAAGCGTTTCCTGGCCCATGCGCCGGCCAATATTCTGGTCAAGTACCGCGACCCGGAGAGCCTGGCCAGCCGGATCAAGCACGATTTGCGACAACTGCCCGCCGAACACTGGCCGGAAACCGAACCCCTGGCACAACAACTGTGCATGTCGGCTTCCACCTTGCGTCGACGCCTCGCCGAAGAGGGCCAGACTTACCAGGGGCTCAAGGACAGCGTGCGCAAGGAGTTGGCGATTGTCTGGCTGGCAGAACCGACCATCAGCTTTGCCGAGATTGCCACGCGGCTGGGCTTTGCCGATACCAGCTCGTTCTACAAGGCATTTCGCAAGTGGTCGGGGTCAAATCCCGGGCATTACCGCAGCCTGATCCTCAACGAAGCCAGCTGACTGATCCGAAGCCTGTGGTGTCTGGGCTGACGCTATCGCGAGCAGGCTCGCTCCCACATTTGGAATGCGTTCCCCTGTGGGCGCGAGCCTGCTCGCGATGAGGCCCTGGCAGGCGCCGTATCTCTCCAATCTTGGCCAAACCAGTCACGCAACTTGATAGCTTTGACCATTGTCCCGCGCCCCGCGCAGAGCGAGTATTTCCTTGTTAATCGAGGTTCCCCAGCCTAATAAAAAAACAAAGGGATTCTGGCAATGCGCGATTACTTGTCTGCTACATCACAGTTCAATTATCAGCACACCGTCGACGCTGCACTCGCAGGCGATTTGACTGCCCTCAATGCCTGCGTCGAGTGTTGCGACCGGCATGCCTTGCCGGGGCGCATCGCGCTGTTCTGGGAAGGCCGCGATGGCGCCAGCGCGACCTACACTTTCAGCGACTTGCAGGACAAAGCCGCGCGTTTCGCCAATTTCCTGCTGGCCCAGGGCGTGAAAAAAGGCGACAAGGTGGCCGGTCTCCTGCCACGTAACATCGAACTGTTGATCACCGTATTCGCCACCTGGCGCATCGGCGCGGTCTACCAGCCGCTGTTCACGGCATTCGGCCCGAAAGCCATCGAACACCGCCTCAGCTCCTCGGGCGCCAAAGTGGTGGTCACCGACGCGGGCAATCGTTCCAAACTTACTGAAGTCACCGACTGCCCGACCATCGTCACCGTGGCCGGCCCCAAAGGCCAAGGCATCGTCCGCGGCGATTACAGCTTCTGGGCCGAACTGGCCAATTATTCTGCCGAGTGCGAACCGGTCCTGCTGACGGGCGAAGACCCGTTCCTGCTGATGTTCACCTCGGGCACCACCGGTCCATCGAAAGCGCTGTCCGTTCCGCTCAAGGCCATCGTCGCCTTCCAAAGCTACACCCGTGACGCCGTGGACTTGCGCCCTGAAGACGCCTTCTGGAACCTCGCCGATCCGGGTTGGGCCTACGGCATCTATTTCGGGGTCACCGGGCCGATGGCCATGGGGCATCCGATCACCTTTTATGATGGCCCGTTCTCCCTCGAAAGCACCTGCCGGGTGATCAACAAATACGGGATCACCAACCTCACCGGCTCGCCGACGGCCTATCGCCTGTTGATCGCGGGTGGCGACGAGTTCGCCCGTTCGATCAAGGGCAAGCTGCGCATCGTCAGCAGTGCCGGCGAGCCGCTGAACCCGGAAGTGATTCGCTGGTTCGCCGACAACCTCGGCGTGGTCATCCACGACCACTATGGCCAGACCGAACTGGGTATGGTGCTGTGCAATCACCATGGCCTGGAGCACCCGATCCACATGGGCGCCGCCGGTTTCGCCTCGCCGGGCCACCGCATCGTGGTGCTGGATGACGAGTACAAGGAACTCGGCGTCGGCCAACCGGGCATTCTGGCCATCGATCGCACCCAGTCGCCGATGTGCTGGTTCGCCGGTTACGAAGGCGCACCGACCAAGGCCTTCGTCGGTAACTATTACCTGAGCGGCGACACCGTCGAGTGGAACCCGGATGGCAGCATCAGCTTCGTCGGTCGCAGCGACGACGTGATCACCACCTCCGGCTATCGCGTCGGTCCGTTCGACGTGGAAAGCGCGTTGATCGAACACCCGGCCGTGGTTGAAGCGGCGGTGGTCGGCAAGCCCGATCCGGAACGCACCGAACTGGTCAAGGCCTTTGTCGTGCTCAACCCGCAATACCGCGCGGCGCCGGAACTGGCCGAAGAATTGCGCCAACACGTGCGCAAACGACTGGCCGCGCACTCGTACCCCCGTGAAATCGAGTTTGTCAGCGAATTGCCGAAAACCCCAAGCGGCAAATTGCAGCGCTTTATCTTGCGCAACCAGGAAATCGCCAAGGCTCAAGAGGCCGCCGCGAAGAACGTTTCAGCTTGAATCCAAGGAAACAATGATGCAGATCGAAAACAAGGTTTTTCTCGTCACCGGCGGTGCATCCGGCCTCGGTGCGGCCACGGCTGAAATGCTGGTCGCGGCCGGTGCCAAAGTGATGCTGGTGGACATGAACGCCGAAGCCGTTGCGGCCCAGGCTGAACGTCTCGGCGCGCAAAGCGTGGTGGCGGACATCAGCAACGAAGCTGCGGCCGAAGCTGCTGTGCAGGCGACGGTCAAAGCCTTTGGTGGCCTCAATGGCCTGGTCAACTGCGCCGGCATCGTGCGCGGTGAGAAGATTCTCGGCAAGAACGGCCCGCACCTGCTGGCCAATTTCAGCCAGGTGATCAACGTCAACCTGATCGGCAGTTTCAACATGCTGCGCCTGGCCGCGGCGGCGATTGCCGAAACCGAAGCCGATGCTGACGGCGAGCGCGGCGTGATCATCAACACCGCCTCGGCTGCCGCCTATGACGGCCAGATCGGTCAGGCCGCGTATGCCGCCTCCAAGGGCGCGATCGTCAGCCTGACCTTGCCCGCCGCCCGTGAACTGGCGCGCTTCGGCATCCGCGTGATGACCATCGCCCCGGGCATTTTCGAAACCCCGATGATGGCTGGCATGACCCCGGAAGTCCGCGCATCTTTGGCGGCTGGCGTGCCGTTTCCGCCGCGCTTGGGCAAACCGAGCGAGTATGCCGGGCTGGTCAGGCATATCATTGAAAACAGCATGCTCAATGGCGAGGTGATCCGTCTCGACGGTGCCTTGCGCATGGCCGCCAAGTAAGGAGGATTTGTCATGACTATTTCCAACGATCCCATTGTTATCGTCAGCGCCGTCCGCACCCCGATGGGCGGTTTCCAGGGCGAACTGAAAAGCCTGACCGCACCGCAACTCGGTGCTGCGGCGATTCGCGCCGCCGTCGAACGTGCCGGTGTGGCGCCAGACTCGGTTGAAGAAGTGCTGTTCGGTTGCGTCCTGTCCGCCGGCCTTGGCCAAGCGCCAGCGCGTCAGGCTGCATTGGGCGCCGGGCTGGATAAATCGACCCGCTGCACCACCCTCAACAAGATGTGCGGTTCGGGCATGGAAGCGGCCATTCTGGCCCACGACATGCTGGTGGCCGGCAGCGCCGACGTGGTTGTCGCCGGCGGCATGGAAAGCATGTCCAACGCGCCGTATCTGCTGGACCGCGCCCGTAGCGGTTACCGCATGGGCCACGGTCGCGTCCTTGACCACATGTTCCTTGACGGCCTGGAAGACGCTTACGACAAGGGTCGCCTGATGGGCACCTTCGCCGAGGATTGCGCTGAAACCAACGGTTTCACCCGTGAAGCCCAGGACGCGTTTGCCATTGCCTCGACCACCCGTGCGCAGCAGGCGATCAAGGATGGCAGCTTCAAAGACGAGATCGTGCCGCTCACCGTGACCGTCGGCAAAGAGCAGGTGCTGATCAGCAACGACGAACAGCCACCGAAAGCCAAACTGGACAAGATCGCTTCCTTGAAACCGGCGTTCCGCGATGGCGGCACGGTGACGGCGGCGAACTCCAGCTCGATCTCCGATGGCGCCGCCGCACTGGTGTTGATGCGCCGTTCCGAAGCTGAAAAACGCGGCCTGAAACCACTGGCAGTGATTCACGGCCACGCGGCGTTTGCCGACACCCCGGGCCTGTTCCCGGTGGCACCGGTGGGCGCGATCGAGAAGCTGATGAAGAAAACCGGCTGGTCCCTGGACGAAGTCGATCTGGTCGAAGTCAACGAAGCCTTCGCCGTGGTCAGTCTGGTGACCATGACCAAACTGGAAATCCCCCACGAGAAGATCAACGTTCACGGCGGCGCCTGCGCCCTCGGCCACCCGATCGGCGCATCCGGGGCGCGGATCCTCGTGACCTTGCTCTCGGCGCTGCGCCAGAAAGGCCTGAAACGCGGCGTTGCAGCGATCTGCATCGGCGGCGGCGAAGCCACGGCCATGGCCGTTGAATGCCTTTACTAAGGGCTGACGCAAATCCCTGTGGGAGTGGGCTTTGTAGCGAGGGGGCTTGCCCCCGTTGGGCCGCGCAGCGGCCCCACAAATCTGCGAGCGCTGCGCACTCGAACGGGGGCAAGCCCCCTCGCCACACGGCTCCCGCAGGACCTGCGTCTTAACCAAATTAAGGATTTGGCATGATTCCCAATGACGAACAACTTCAGATCAGCGACGCGGCCCGGCAGTTTGCCCAGGAACGGCTGAAACCGTTCGCCGCCGAGTGGGACCGCGAGCATCGCTTCCCCACGGAAGCCATCGGCGAGATGGCCGAACTGGGCTTCTTCGGCATGCTGGTGCCCGAAGAGTGGGGCGGTTGCGACACCGGTTACCTGGCCTACGCCATGGCCCTGGAAGAAATCGCGGCCGGCGACGGCGCCTGCTCGACCATCATGAGCGTGCACAACTCGGTGGGTTGTGTGCCGATTCTCAAGTACGGCAACGACGACCAGAAAGAACGCTTCCTCAAACCGTTGGCCAGCGGCTCGATGCTCGGGGCGTTTGCCCTGACCGAACCGCAGGCCGGCTCCGACGCCAGCGGCCTGAAAACCCGTGCCCGTCTGGAAGGCGATCACTACGTGTTGAACGGCTGCAAGCAGTTCATCACCTCCGGGCAGAACGCCGGGGTGGTGATCGTGTTCGCCGTGACCGATCCGAGTGCTGGCAAGCGCGGCATCACCGCATTGATCGTACCGACCGATTCGCCAGGCTATAAAGTCGCACGGGTCGAAGACAAACTCGGCCAGCATGCCTCCGACACTTGCCAGATCCTATTCGAGGACGTGAAAGTGCCGGTGGCCAACCGCTTGGGCGAGGAGGGCGAAGGTTATCGAATCGCCCTGGCCAACCTCGAAGGCGGCCGTGTCGGCATCGCTTCGCAATCGGTGGGCATGGCCCGCGCTGCGTTCGAAGCGGCCCGCGACTACGCCCGCGAGCGTGAAAGCTTCGGCAAGCCGATCATCGAACATCAAGCGGTCGCGTTCCGCCTGGCGGACATGGCGACCCAGATCGCCGTCGCCCGGCAGATGGTGCATTACGCGGCGGCGCTGCGTGACAGCGGCAAGCCGGCCTTGGTCGAAGCGTCCATGGCCAAGCTGTTCGCCTCGGAAATGGCCGAGAAAGTCTGCTCCTCGGCGTTGCAAACCCTCGGCGGTTACGGTTACTTGAACGATTTCCCGCTGGAACGGATCTACCGCGACGTACGCGTTTGCCAGATCTACGAAGGCACCAGCGACATTCAGCGCATGGTTATTTCGCGCAATCTTTGAGAAGGAAGCTACTTGTGAACTACGAAACGATTTTGTTGGAAACCCATGGTCGCGTTGGCCTGATCACCCTGAACCGTCCGCAAGCGCTGAATGCGTTGAACGCGCAGATCGTCAGCGAGCTGAACCACGCCCTCGATGGCCTGGAAGCTGATTCGAACATCGGCTGCATCGTGCTCACGGGCTCGAAAAAAGCCTTCGCGGCCGGCGCCGACATCAAGGAAATGGCCGAGCTGACCTACCCGCAGATCTACCTCGATGACCTGTTCAGCGACAGCGATCGCGTGGCTAACCGCCGCAAGCCGATCATTGCCGCCGTCAACGGTTTCGCCTTGGGCGGTGGGTGCGAACTGGCGCTGATGTGCGACTTCATCCTGGCTGGCGACAATGCCAAGTTCGGTCAGCCGGAAATCAACCTCGGCGTACTGCCGGGCATGGGCGGCACCCAGCGCCTGACCCGCGCAGTGGGCAAGGCCAAGGCCATGGAAATGTGCCTCAGCGGTCGCTTGATCGATGCGGTGGAAGCGGAGCGTTGCGGGATTGTCGCGCGGATTGTTCCGGCTGATGAGTTGCTGGAAGAAGCGTTGAAAGTCGCGGCGGTGATTGCCAAGAAGTCGTTGCCGATTGCAATGATGATCAAGGAAAGCGTCAACCGCGCGTTTGAAGTGAGCCTGTCGGAAGGTGTGCGTTTTGAACGTCGGGTGTTCCATGCGGCGTTTGCCACACAAGATCAGAAAGAAGGGATGGCGGCGTTTATTGCCAAGCGTGAAGCCGAATTCCAAGGCAAGTGATGTAGCGCCCTTGAAGGCTCTTTCGCGAGCAAGTCGAAGCTTTGATCGTTCCCACGCTCTGCGTGGGAATGCATCCTGTGACGCTCTGCGTCTCGCTTGAGAAGGGACGCGGAGCGTCCCGGGCGGCGTTCCCACGCAGAGCGTAGGAACGATCAGTTCTGTGGCGTTGATTTAGACCAGGTAGTGCTTCAACTCCCGGGCAATCACCATCCGCTGTATCTCGCTCGACCCTTCATAAATCTGCGTAATCCGCGCATCCCGGTAGTAACGCTCCACCGGGTAATCCTCCAGATACCCATACCCGCCATGAATCTGCATCGCCGACGAACACACTTTCTCGGCCATCTCCGACGCGAACAATTTGGCCTGTGAAGCCTCCGACAGACACGGCTTGCCGGCACTGCGCAATCGCGCGGCATGCAGGATCAGCAGTCGTGCCGCGTTCAACCGGGTGTGCATGTCGGCCAGCATGTTGGCAATGCTCTGGTGCTCGATGATCGGCTTGTCGAACTGTACCCGATCCCGCGAATAAGCCAGCGCCGCTTCAAACGCCGCGCGGGCAATGCCCAGCGCTTGTGCCGCGATGCCGATGCGGCCGCCTTCGAGATTGGAGAGGGCGATGGCCAGTCCTTTACCGCGCTCACCCAGCAGATTGGCTTCTGGGATCGTGCAGTTGCTCAGGGTCACCGCGCAGGTATCGGACGCGCGAATGCCCATTTTGTGTTCGGTGCGATCAACGATGAAACCGGTGGTATCGGTCGGCACCAGGAACGCCGAGAGGCCGCGCTTGCCGAGGTCCGGATCGGTCACCGCAAACACAATGGCCAGTTTGGCCCGTTTGCCGTTGCTGACGAATTGCTTGGCGCCGTTGATCACCCACTGGCCGTCGCGCAGTTCGGCGCGGGTGCGCAGGTTGTGGGCTTCGGACCCAGCCTGGGGTTCGGTCAGGCAGAAGCAGCCGATGGCCTGACCGCTGGCCAGATCCGGCAGCCAGGTCTGTTTCTGTTCTTCGGTGCCGTAGTTGAGGACCGGACCGCAACCCACGGAGTTGTGAATGCTCATCAGTGCGCCAGTGGCGCCGTCACCGGCCGAAATCTCTTCCACGGCCAAGGCGTAGGCGACGTAGTCGACATAGGTGCCGCCCCATTCCTCGGGCACCACCATGCCCAACAGGCCCAGTTCACCCATCTTCGCCACCAGACCGTCATCGATCCAGCCGGCCTTTTCCCAGGCCTGGGCGTGGGGGGCGATTTCGCCGCGGGCAAAGTCCCGGGCCATGTCGCGGATCATGACTTGCTCTTCGCTCAATTCGATATCGTGCATGGCTCAGCTCCCGCTTTGGTCAAAACCGCTGAAGAAACTCGCGACGTGCTCGGCGTCCAGCGCCTGCAAGGTCGGCGGGTTCCAGCGCGGTTTCTTGTCTTTGTCGATCAGCAAGGCGCGCACGCCTTCGATCAGGTCGCCGCGCTCGAACCACTGACGATCCAGGTGCAGCTCAAGGGCGAAGCAGTCTTCAAGACTCAAGTGCCGACCACGACGGAGCATTTCCAGGGTCACGCCCATGGCCAGCGGTGAACGGCTTTCCATCAGGTCGGCGGTGGTCATGGCCCACTCGTGGCTGTCGGCGACCGTTACTTCACGCAGTTGCTCAACAATACTCGGCACATCGGGCAGGGCGAAGAAGTGATCGATGGCCGGACGCAACGCGCTCAATGGCGCGTCGGGTAGCTGTTGCACCGCCAGTTTCGCCAGCAGACCTTGAAGGTCCTTCAACGGCGTTTCGTGCCATTCGAGTTGATCGAGTTGCTCGTCCAGCGTGCCCAGCTTGTCGCTTTCCAGGTACCAGTCGGCGAGGCCGCAATAGAGCGCATCGGCCGCACGGATCTGCACGCCGCTGACGCCGAGGTAAATCCCCAGTTCACCGGGAACGCGCGGCAGGAAATGGCTGCCACCGACATCTGGGAAATAACCGATCGCCACTTCCGGCATGGCCAGACGGCTTTTCTCGGTGACCACCCGCAAGTCGGCGCCTTGCACCAGGCCCATGCCGCCGCCCAGGACAAAACCGTCCATCAAGGCGAGCACAGGTTTTCGGTAATGATGAATCGCGAGGTCGAGGGCGTATTCCTCGACGAAGAAATCTTCGTGCAGCGTGTCGCCGTTTTTAAAGCTGTCGTACAGCGAACGGATGTCGCCGCCAGCACAGAACGCCTTCTCGCCAGCACCGCGCAACACCACCGCGTGTACGTGCGGATCCAGTGCCCAGGCGTCGAGCTGACGCTGCAGGTTACGCACCATGCTCAGGGTAATGGCGTTGAGGCCGGCGGGGCGATTGAGGGTCAGGTGACCGATGTGGTTGCGAACCTCGGCCAGCACTTCGTTTTGCGTGGCATCCATGGACGAAGTCCGCGGAGAAGAAACCTGAGCAGTCATCACTAACTCCCTGCTTTTATTGTTCTTTATAGAGAAGCTCGCGCGCGAGCGATGCTGGATCGTAACAGTGCAAATTTGTGATGTACAACCGGCATATGTGCAGGTCTTGCCTGCATTTTTGTAATGGCAGTGGAGAATTCCTTTCTGAATACGGCCGTGGGCCGGGCTCACGACAGATTCGGCTGTCAAAACAGCCTTATCAGCGCAATCCGGGTGTCTACACCGGCCCGTACGACACCTGTACCCGCTCATCTCTTGGCATTCTGGCCTCGGGTTTGAAGCCTTCTGCCGAGGGTTTCAGGCCAGGTGCCGCTGAGTGCGGCCCACCGTGCAAAACAATAAGAACGCTGTTGCGGTGTTAGCCGCATCGACTCTCTGTTCCTGCCCATAAAGGTGGCCGGGTTAGCCTGGCCGCGATAATTCCAAATAAATCGGGATTCAAGAAGATGAAGACTAGATGGCTGAGCTTGTCGGCAATCGCATTGCTGTGCTGCACCACCGGCGCCAGTGCCAAGGAATGGAAGGAGCTGCGATTCGGCGTCAACCCGAGCTACCCGCCTTTTGAATCCTCCACCGCCGATGGCGGCGTGCAGGGCTTTGGCGTGGATTTGGGCAATGCGATCTGCGCCGAATTGAAGGTTAAATGCGTGTGGGTCAGCAATGACTTCGACGGGCTGATTCCGGCGCTCAAGGCGGGCAAGTTCGATGCCATCGAATCGTCGATGACCGTGACCGATGCGCGCAAAAAACAGATCGACTTCACCGACCGCCTGTATGCAGGGCCGACCGCCATCGTCACTCGCAAGGATTCCGGGCTGTTGCCCACCGCCGAGTCGCTGCAGGGCAAGACCATCGGTTATATGCAGGGCACGATCCAGGAAACCTACGCCAAGGCCAAGTTGGGGCCGGGCGGTGTGAAACTGCGGGCCTATCAGAATCAGGATCAGGTCTACGCCGACCTGGTATTTGGCCGTCTCGACGCCTCGATCCAGGACAAAATGCAGGCGCAGATGAGCTTTTTGACTTCCCCTCAAGGCGCTGACTTCAAGAACAGTGAAGGCATCAGCGACCCGCTGGTGCCTTCCGACATCGCCATCGGCGTACGCAAGGGCAACGAAGAACTCAAAGGCATGCTCAATGCCGCCATCAAGGCCCTGCATGACAAGGGTATCTACGCGCAGATCCAGCAGAAACACTTCGGCGATCTGGACCTCTACAACTACTGATCCCCGCGCCCCAAAGGCTGCGTCCTGGTGACAGGCGCAGCGCTTGCGCGCGGGCGCCTCAAGACAGGTGACTGACGTGAACTCCTTCCTGAATCTGATCGGGGTCGATCTCTCTGCCCTGCAAGGCTATGGCCCATTGTTGCTGCATGGCACCTGGGTCACGCTGAAATTGTCAGCGCTCTCGCTGCTGGTGAGCATGGCACTGGGCCTGCTCGGCGCGGCGGCGAAACTGTCGCCGCTGAAGCTGTTGAACCTGCCGGCAACCTTCTACACGACGCTGATTCGCGGGGTGCCGGACCTGGTGCTGATGCTGCTGATTTTCTACAGCCTGCAAGGCTGGCTGAGCAGCCTGACCGAAGCCATGGACTGGCCCTACATGGAAATCGATCCGTTCGTGGCCGGGGTCATCACCCTCGGTTTTATCTACGGCGCGTATTTCACCGAGACCTTTCGCGGGGCGATTCTGAGCGTGCCGCGCGGCCAGCAGGAGGCCGCCGCGTGCTTTGGTCTGAACCGCTGGCAGCGATTCCGCTTTGTGGTGTTCCCGCAAATGATGCGTTTCGCTTTGCCGAGCCTGGGCAATAACTGGCTGGTGCTGCTCAAGGCCACGGCGCTGGTGTCGATCATCGGTTTGTCGGACCTGGTCAAAGTCGCGCAGGAAGCGGGTAAAAGCACCTTCAACATGCTCGATTTCCTGCTGCTGGCAGCCGCGTTGTATTTGCTGATCACCAGCGCTTCGAACTACGTTTTGCGCGTGTTGGAACGGCGCTACAACCAGGGTGTGCGGGGGATGGCACGATGATCGAGTTGATTGCCGAATACTGGAAACCCTTTCTGTTCAGCGACGGCTACAGCCTCACCGGGTTGGCCATGACCTTGTGGCTGCTGGTGGCGAGCATTGTGATGGGGTTCTTCCTGTCGCTGCCATTGGCGATCATGCGCACCTCGCGCTGGGGCCTGCTGCGCTGGCCGGTTCAGCTGTTCACTTATGTGTTTCGCGGCACGCCGCTATATATCCAGTTGCTGATTTGCTACAGCGGGATCTACGGCATCGCGGTGGTGCGCTCGCAACCGCTGCTCGAAGCATTTTTTCGCGATGCGATGAATTGCACCTTGCTCGCGTTCACGCTCAACACCTGCGCCTACACCGTGGAAATCTTCGCTGGGGCAATTCGCAGCATTCCCTATGGTGAAATCGAGGCCGCCCACGCGTATGGCTTGAGCGGTTGGCGCCTGTACCTGCGGCTGATTCTGCCTTCGGCGTTGCGCCGGGCATTGCCGTATTACAGCAACGAAGTGATCCTGATGTTGCACGCGACCTCAGTGGCGTTCACCGCCACCATTCCAGACATCCTCAAAGTCGCCAGGGACGCCAATGCCGCGACCTTCATGACGTTCCAGGCCTTCGGCATTGCCGGACTGCTGTACCTCGCGCTGTCGTTCGGCCTGGTCGGCGCCTTCCGGTTCGCAGAGAAGCGTTGGCTGGGTTTTCTCGGCCCGACTCACTAAATCCCATTTTCTGTCCAGAGCGGTGCCGCCAAGCCTGCCGCTCCAGGAGTGCTGACATGTACAAACTCACGGTTGAAAATCTGTATAAACGTTTTGGTGACAACGAAGTGCTCAAGGGCGTCTCGTTGAATGCACGGGCAGGCGATGTGGTGAGCATGATCGGCGCCAGCGGTTCGGGTAAAAGCACGATGCTGCGCTGCATCAACTTTCTGGAACGCGCGGACGAAGGCGCCATTGAACTGGACGGCGAGCGCGTGATCACGCGCCCGGGTGCCGGTGGCATGCGCGTCGCTCATCCGGCGCAATTGCAGCGTCTGCGCACGCGCCTGGCAATGGTGTTCCAGCATTTCAATTTGTGGAGCCATCTGACGGTGCTGGAGAACATCGTGCTGGCGCCGTGCCGGGTGTTGGGGATCAGCCGCAAGGCCGCCGAAGAAAGTGCGCGGGCTTACCTGGACAAGGTCGGTCTGGCGCAACGAGTGGCCGATCAATACCCGGCGTTTCTGTCCGGTGGCCAGCAACAACGGGTGGCGATCGCACGTGCCCTGGCGGTGGAACCGGAGATTCTGTTGTTCGACGAGCCGACCTCGGCACTCGATCCGGAATTGGTGGGTGAGGTGCTGAAGGTCATTCAGGCCCTGGCCGAGGAAGGCCGTACCATGTTGATGGTGACCCACGAAATGGGGTTTGCCCGGCAGGTTTCCAGCCAGGTGTTGTTTTTGCATCAGGGAAAGGTCGAGGAGCAGGGTGATGCTACGATCCTTGACCAGCCAAAAAGTGAACGTTTGCAGCAATTCCTATCGGGTCGTTTGAAGTGAGGCAAGACGTACATGGCGGATATCCGCGATCTGTCGATCGTGCTTGATCGTATCGATCAGGCAATCATCGAAGTGTTGCGCCACGAAGGGCGCATCACTTATCAAAAGCTTTCCGAGCGCGTCCATCTCACGCCCAGGCCGTGCCTGGAACGGGTGCGCAAACTCGAACAGCTCGGGGTCATTCGTGGGTATGGCGCGATTCTCGATGAAAAGAAACTGACGCCAGGCTTGTCGTTGCTGGTGTTGGTTGCGTTGTCGAACCAGAGCGGGCGCGCGGCGCAGAAGGCGTTCGAAGCCAAGGTCCGCGCCTGCCCTCAGGTGATGGAATGTCAGTTGATCAGCGGTGCGTTCGACTACAGCTTGCGCATGCGTTGCCGGGACATGGAGCACTATCGGGTGCTGACCGAAGTCTGGTTCGATGACCCGGAATTGCACATCGATAAGTTGGTCAGCCATCCGGAACTGGCGATGGTCAAGACCACGATGGAATAGGTTTGGCAGAACAAAAAATCGCAGCTTCGGGCTGCGATTTTTTTTGTGTTCAGCTCCGCCGAATCGGCTGGGCCACACACGTTTTTCAGCCGTTTCCATCACGCCGCAGACACTTATCAACCGGGTTTTCCAGCCTGCGAAACAGACAATGAGTACCTCTCAGCCCTCATTGAATCTGTGCCCATGCAAACCACCAATACCGTTTTGATGATTCGCCCGACACGTTTCTCCTTCAATCAGGACACGGCGGCGAACAACCGTTTCCAGCAGCCGGCCGCCGTCAGCGAAGACGTGCAGCAAAAGGCGTTGCAAGAGTTCGATGGCTACGTTGCAGCGCTGCGTCAGCACGGTGTCGAGGTCAGGGTGCACAACGACCGCGAAGCGCCGCATACCCCGGATTCGATCTTCCCTAACAATTGGTGGAGCAGCCATCCCGACGGCACCTTGGTGCTGTACCCGATGCAGGGCCACAACCGGCGTTTGGAACGGGACAAAGGCGTGCTTGACTGGCTGCGGGACGAGTACCGGGTGGAACAGTTGCTGGACCTTTCCAGCCTCGAACAGCAGGAAGTGTTCCTCGAAGGCACCGGTAGCATGGTGCTGGATCGTCAGCAGCGAATTTGCTACGCCGGTTACTCCACCCGCACCCATGCCCGCGCTCTGGACCAGGTGGTCAGTCATTTGGGTTACGAACTGTGCGCCTTCAACGCGGTGGACCGTCAGGGCGTCGCGATTTACCACACCAACGTGATGATGAGTGTCGGCACACGCCTGGCCGTGGCCTGCCTGACGTCAGTCACGCACCCGGCCGAACGCCTGGCCCTGCGTAAACGCCTGGAAGACAGCGGCAAACAGGTGATTGCCCTGAGCTGGGAACAACTGGAATCTTTCGCCGGCAACATGCTGGAAGTCCACAACGCTGCGGGCGAACCCTTGCTGGTGATGTCGCGCACGGCCTGGCAATCGCTGGATGCCGCCCAACGTCGTTTGATCGAAACCCACGCCACGCCGCTCCCCGTGAACATCGACACCATCGAACGCATCGGCGGCGGCAGCGCGCGCTGCATGTTGGCCGAAGTCTTTCTGTCCAAACATCGGGCTACCCAGGAGCAAATGCAATGATCGTTCGTCCAGCCACACCGGCAGACCTGTCGGCACTGTTAGCCCTGGCCCATAGCGCCGGAACCGGCTTGACCACCTTGCCTGCCGACGCGGGGCGTCTGCGCCAGCGTCTGGAGTGGGCAGCGAAGACCTTCGCCGGCGAAGCCGAACGCGCCGATGCCGATTACCTGTTTGTGCTTGAGAATGACCAGCATGAAGCCATCGGCATCTGCGCACTGGCCGGGGCCGTCGGCCTGCGCGAGCCCTGGTACAACTACCGACTGGGCCTGTTTGTCGCGGCCTCGAAAAACCTCGGGATCAATCAGCAACTGCCGACGTTGTTCCTCGGTAACGACATGACCGGTCACTCAGAACTGTGTTCACTGTTTCTGCATGCCGATCACCGCAGCGGTCTGAACGGGCGCTTGCTGTCCAAGGCGCGGTTCCTGTTTCTGGCGGAATTTCGTCAGCACTTCGGTGAGAAAGTCATCGCCGAGATGCGTGGCTACTCGGACGAAGAGGGCATTTCACCGTTCTGGGAAGGCCTGGGTCGGCACTTCTTCAAGATGGACTTTGCCGATGCCGACTACCTCACAGGGCTGGGCAACAAAACCTTCATCGCCGAGCTGATGCCCAAGTTTCCGCTGCCCACCTGCCTGTTGCCTGAAGCGGCGCGAACCGTCATCGGGCGGGTTCACCCCAATACCGAACCGGCGCTGGGCATGCTCAAGGCTGAAGGATTCGAGCACCGCGACTACATCGACATCTTCGACGGCGGCCCGCTGATCGAATGCGCCACCGGGGATATCCGTGCGGTGCGCGACAGTCAGGTGCTGCAACTGAGCATTGGCACACCGGGGGAGCAGGCGGCGACTTACCTGATTCATAACCGTCAATTTGCCGAGTGCCGGATTATCGCGGCACCGGCGCGGGTGGCTGCCGGGACGTTGATTGTCGATGCGGCAACTGCGAAGAGTTTGGGATTGAGTGTCGGGTCATCGGTGCGCGCGGTGAGTCTGGCGGTGCCGGTGCGGCAACAGTCAGCAGCCTGAACAGATTTTTGGGTTGGCGCTGAACCTGTGGGAGCGAGCCTGCTCGCGATGGGGCGCTGTCAGTCAATATTGATTTGTATGACACACCGCCTTCGCGAGCAGGCTCGCTCCCACAGGGGATCTTTGTTTCTTCAGGTTCTACCGCTGAGGACTTCACCAATGCTGCGCCGTTTGGCATGCAACTCACTGGCATGGATCAGCTGTTCAAGGTCTTCGGGGGTGACGTCGTAGAAGGCCTCCATGTCGGCAAGGGCCAGTTTCAGATCCGCGGCAGTGATCGCCTGGCTGTCGGTGGGCGGGCGGTCGGCCGGCACGATGGACGCCGGTTCGCTGGCGCGTTTTGGGTAACGAATACGGGTCAGGTTGTTGTAGGCCAGGGCGATGAGCAGCATGGTCGATCCACTGAGCATCACCGGGCCGAGGGCTTTCCAGTCCAGGGCAATGGTCGCCGGGTCTGCCAATACCAACAGCAACGCCAAGGCCCCGGCCGGTGGGTGCAGGCAACGCAGCCAGCACATCAGAATCAGCGCCATGCCCGCCGCCAGGCAAGCGCTGCCAAGGGTTCGCCCGAGCACGTGAGCGACCAGCAGTGAAACCACCCCGGCGCTGAGGTAGCCGCCAAGAATCGACCAGGGCTGGGCGAGGGCGCCGGAGGACACGGCGAACAGCAACACGGCCGATGCACCCAGCGGACCGATCAGATGCTGCGCCACTTGCATGCCGAATACCTGGCTGCAGAGCCAGACGCTGAACATCGTGCCCAAGGACATGCCGATCGCGGCGCGACTCCATTCGGAGGGGCGGGTGTTGATGGCAGCGGGAAACCAGCGAGCAAACATGGGGCAGACGATCCGTTGAAAAAAAACCGAGGCAAAAAAAAGGCTTAGCTGGGATACCCAGAAAGCCCTTGAAGTTGTTCCAACTATTGGGGGAGGAACGGGGCACAGTGTGCCGCTCATTCCCGATGCTGACAAATTCATATTAATGCAGTTTTAGTGCATTAATATTGCTGTAAAGCCACCCGGCGACCGCTCATGAAACACAGGAATCCGCCCATCGCGGTCAGTGCGCTCAAGGCATAAAACATCGTTGGCGCTGGGGTGTGCATCAGCAGGAAACCGCAAATCACCGGGCTCAGTGCACCGCCGAGGGCTGCGAGGTTTTGCGCGCCGTAATAACTGCCGCGCAGCTCTTCCGGCGCCAGGGTGTCAACGAAGAGGAATTCGGCCGGGTAAATGATCATTTCACCGAGGGTGAAGATGAACATGGCCACGCACCAACTCACAAGGCTGTCGGCCAGGCTGAAGCCGATCAAACCGACGATGAACAGGCTGGTACCGCCCGCGATCCAGTAACGCAATTGTTCGCGCTTGAGGAAACGGCCGATCTGGTATTGCAGCAGGATCACGCTGATCGCATTGCAGGCGAGCAGGGCGGCCATGGTTTCCAGTGCCCGTTTGGTGTCTTGAGTCACCAACAGGTATTGCGACAGGTACAGGGTGAAACGGCCATGGACCACGGTGCTGAGCAGGCAGCCGCAGGTGAACATGATCAGCGTGCGATCGTTTTTCAGGGTGATCAGGGTCTTGAGAAAACTCGTTGGCTGGCCAATCGCGGGAGCCTGGGCCGAATCCTTCGGTATTCCGATCATCAGGAAAATACTGAAGAACGCGATGCCGCCCGCGATCAGGAACGGTGCTATCGGATACACGCCGGCAATCACCACGCCCAGCATCGGGCCGGTGGCGTAGCCGATGTTGGTCAAGGTGTAGCGCAGGGAAAACGCCTTGGCGCGCTGGCCCACGGGCAGGTTTTCGCTGAGGATCGCCTTCGAGCCGATCAGGAACAGTGCCGAGGCGGTTTCGGTGATGACCAGGGTGGCGGTGGTCAGGTAGAGGTTGTCGGCGAAGGTCAGCAGCACGAAGCCGATGGCGCTGGAGAGCATCGCCAGGATCAACAGTCGGCGCTTCTCGAGGCGGTCGATGATGTAACCGCCGTAGAGCGCGAGCAGGGTGGCGATGAACACCGCAATGCCCAGCAGCAAGCCGACATCCTGTTGGTTGAGGCCGAGTTTGTTGCTCAGGAACAGCGTCAGCAGCGGGCTGGTGATGGCGCGGCTGACGACGATGGTCAGCGAAACGATCATCAACCGGCGGATAACGAGTGAGTAAGTGGCCACGGTGGTGCAAATATCCTTATTTAATGTTCTCTGAGTGATCGTACCCACGTCGAGGCGTCGAACCGTCTGCGTGGGAATGCCTTACCGGACGCTCTGCGTCCGCTTCGGCAGGGACGCGGAGCGTCCCGGGCTGCATTCCCACGCGGAGCGTGGGAACGATCGACAACTCAATGGATTCCAATTCTTCAATCCGCCACAACTGCTCAAGCAGTTCTGCCGCTTGCCCCCGTGGCATCACCCGCAACGCCAGGCTGAAAAACTTCTCCTCCAGCGCCACATCACACAACGGATTACCCGGCGCACCCAATGGCGGGTCGACACACAGGCTCGCCTGCCGACCGTCCACGGTCCGCATGCTGACAACGGGCTCGCCATCCTCTGACAGTTGCGGGTCCACTTCAAGGTGGATGCGCGACATCCAGTGAGCAATCCGTGGATCGCCCCGTTGTTCATCGTCATACGCCTCCAACCGGCAATGCCCCTGCACCAGCCGGGCTGCGAGGGCATACGGCAGGCTCATCTGCGCCGCCGCCAGCGTACCGACGTCGCGCCCGCCGCACATGTCCTGCAGAAATCCGCACAACGACACCCGAACATCCTCGACCTGATCTGTGCTGACCTGCAGTTGATCCAGCAACAGCCCCAGCGCATCGATGGCGGAATGCGTTCCTCGGCACGCGGCGTAAGGTTTGATCGAGCAGCGAGCGAGTTTCCATACGACGCCCAGATCGGTATCCAGCGCGTCAGGTTGTGCAGTCTCACCTGCCAGGGTCTTGAGAAACCCGCCCCAGACATCATCGAATAATCGGGTCGGCCCGGTGATGCCTCGTTGGGCAAATCGCGCCGCCAGCAATCCGCCCTCGGCGGCACGACCACTGTGAAGTTTTTTACTTTGCGAACCGTCGTGGATAAACGCCCACAACCCTCCACTGAAACTGCCGGCAATGCCCAGCGCCGAGACGGTTTGCGCGGTATCCAGTCCGAGTATTCGCGCACTGGCCGCCGCCGCACCGAACACGCCGCAGGTGGCAGTGGAGTGCCAGCCGGCGCCGTTGTGGGCTGAATAGCTGCCGCAGGCTTCGAGCACCCGACGGCCGATTTCGTAGCCGATCACCACGGCGGTGATCAGCTCCCGACCATTCACCGGTTGTCCAGCCATCGACACCGCCGCCATGACTGCCGGCAGCACCACCGCGCCGGAATGGTCGCAGCCACCGGTGTCGTCCAGTTCCAGGGCATGGGCGGCGACACCATTGAGCAGGGCGGCCTGGGCCGCTCCGGTGCGCTGATCGGTGCCCCAGATCAGCGTGCTCCCGGTTTCACCGTCGAAGACCTGGCGTGCCTGCTTCGCGACATCGCTGCCAGCCCCGGCCAGGGTCGCGCCGAAGGTGTCGAGTATGTGCCGCTTGGCTTGGGCCACCAGTGCGGGCGGCAAGTCTTCGAATCGGCTGTCGACGCAGAACTGCGCCAATCGCTGCATCCGCTCACTCATGAAAGGTAATCCCGATAATGCCGCTCATACACAGCCGCCGGATGGTCCTCGGTCACCTGTCGCGCCGATTCGGCCCACCATTGAGCAACGTCGGCGCCTGTGGCAATCCACACGTCGTCGTGCTGTTGAATCCCCTCCAGCAACTCGCGCAACACGCCAATCCGCCCGGGTGTCGCAATGATTTCCGGGTGCAGTCGCAGCACATAACACAGGCCGAATCGGTGAAACCCGGCGAAGTCCAGTTGCAGGTTGCCCAGGGTATGGCTGTAAGAGGCGATCCGCGATTGCGCCGGTGGCACGGCCGGGCTCAGGTTGAAGGCGAAGTAGGGTTCGTCTTCCAGTTCGTAGTGCAATGGCAACTCGATGACGTCGGGCGCCGTCGGATGAGCGAATGGCAAATCATCGCCACGCCACGATGAGGACCAGCGAATGCCGTGATCCTTCAACGCTTCGATGAAGCCCGGTGCACCGTTGCCGGCCGGGATGCGAAAGCCTGTTGGACGCTGGCCAGTCAGCGCGGTCAACGCCTCGCAGCCTTTGGCAATCTCGGCGCTTTGTTCGTTGAGGCTCAGGGTGTCGTAGTGCTGGTGGCGATACCCGGCGCAGGCGATCTCATGTCCACCGGCCTGGATTGCCCGAATGTGCCCGGGGTTTTCCTCGGCGACGATCCCGGGAACAAACCAGCTGCTGGAAACCCCCAGTTCTTCGAATAAACCGAGCAAACGGTCGACGCCGCGTTGGGTGCCATAGCGCCAGACCGACAGCGTCTTGTCGCGCCCGGCGACCTCCGGGGCCTGGGTGAGGATGCCGTGGATGTCGTTGTAATCGACGGTCAGTACCACGGCGCAGCGGTAGCCTTTGGGCCAGACAGGGGAATCAGCCATGGTGATGCTCCTTCAGCCACCAGTGGGCGACATCGCGGCATGTGGCGAACCACACGTCATCGCGCTGGCGCATGTGTTCGAAGAGTTTTTCCAGCAGCAGGATGCGTCCCGGTTTGCCGGTGATCTTGGGGTGGAACAGGGTGGTCAGGCACAGTCCTTCGTTCATGGCGCCGTCGTATTCGCGGCACCAGTTATCGAGGGTCAGTGCGTAGCTGGCGGTGCGGTCCAGCCCGGAAGGAAAGTCCGGCGCGCGGGTGTAGGCGAGGGAGGCGTAGTCGTCCATTTCCCAGCGGCCGGGGATTTCCACCAGCGGCGTGTCGTGCCCCGGTACTTTCACCAGGTATGGCCGGTCATCGCCGCGCATGCTGCTGGAGTAGGTCACGCCAGCCTCCACCAGCATCGCCGGGGTTTCGGCCCGCCAGTCACCGGACGGGGTGCGAAACCCTTCGGCGCGGATGTTCAGGTGCTTCCAGAACACCTCGCGGGATTTGTTCATCACGTCCTTTTGCTGTTCCAGCGTCAGGGCGTAAAAGGATTCGTGCTTGTAGCCGTGGTAGGCCACTTCATGCCCGCGCTCGACAATCGCCTGGCACTGTTTCGGCCAGTTCTCCACGACCCAGGCCGGGACGAAAAACGTCGTCGGGATTTGGTAGGCGTCGAGTACATCGAGGATGCGGGGCAAGGCGCGGTAAGGGCCGTAACCGCCAAAACCGAAGTACTCGGGCTTGCGCCAGATCGAACCGTTGAGCATGGCATCGCCGGTCGGGCCGTCGAGGTCGAAGGCCAGGGCGAGGCAGGCTTTGTGCTGGTCGGGCCAGGTGGGTTGTGGCAAGGAGGACATGTGGGCTCCAACTATTCATAAATAAACACCGAACCCTGTGGGAGCGAGCCTGCTCGCGATGGGGCCGGCACATTCAACATCCCTGTCGCCTGACAGACCGCCATCGCGAGCAGGCTCGCTCCCACAAAGGCATCACGCCGATCCCTTATTTCCCGGCGTTAATGGTCACAGTCTTGATCGCCCCCAGTTCCAGGTCCCACTTTTTCAGGATCGCCTGGTAGCTGCCGTCATCCACCATGCTCTGCAACGCGACCTTCACCGCCTCGCTCAGCTCAGGCTTTTTCTTGCTCACGCCCAACCCGGTGAACTGTTTGGAGATTGGCAGGCCCACGGTTTTGTACATGTCCTTTTCCTGAGTCTTCAGGTAGGACAAAGTCTCGCTGCCCTGCATGGCCGCATCGATACGGCTCTGACGCAATTGCGCGCGGGCATCGGCTGAGCCTTCGGTGCCGATCACGTTGATCGCAGGCTTGCCGGCGGCTTCGCAATTGGCCTTGCTCCACTCGGCGATTTCCGCCGGGAAGGTGGTGCGGCGGCTGGTGCCGACTTTCTTGCCGCACAGGTCGATGATCTCGTTGAAATCCTTGTTCTTCTGCAAGGTGTAGAACTGCGGACCGCTGGTGAAATAGTCGACGAAGGTCACGCTGGCCTGGCGTTCGGCGGTGTCGGTCATGCCCGACAGCACCATGTCGACGCGGTCGGTGGTCAGCGCATTGATCATTTGCTCGAAGCCGGTTTCCTGCCATTTGATCTTCACGCCCAGACGTTCGGCCAAGGCATTGCCCAGGTCGTAGTCAAGACCGGTGAGCGTGTTGGTGGCCGGGTCCTTGAAGTCCATCGGCGGGTAGTTCGGCATGATCGCTACCACGACCTCGCCTTTTTCCTTGATGCTGGCCGGTAGTTCGGCGGCCCAGGTGAAGCCGGAAGCCATAACGCCTGCGAGTACTGCTGGGATAACAATGTTCTTCATGGTCGTTCTCTTATGAGTGTTGTGAGCGCCAAAGGACGCTTAGGTTCGAACGGCAGAAATGAAGCTTTGGGTGCGCGGGTTTTGCGGACTTATTAGTATTTCTTCGGGGCTTCCAGCCTCCACGATCTGCCCGCCGTCCATGAACACCATGCGGTTGGAAACTTCGCGAGCGAAGCCCAGTTCATGGGTGACGACGATCATGGTCATGCCGGTCTGCGCCAGATCGCGCATCACCGACAGCACCTCACCGACCAGTTCCGGGTCGAGTGCCGAAGTGGGTTCATCGAACAGCATCAGCTTGGGCCGCATGGCCAGTGCACGGGCTATGGCGACGCGTTGTTGCTGGCCACCCGAGAGTTCGATCGGGTAGCTGTTGCGCTTGTCGGCCAGGCCGACGCGAGCGAGCAGTTCCAAGGCTTCTTCGTGCGCCTCTTTGGGCGAACGCTTGAGCACCTGGCATGGCCCTTCGATGATGTTTTGCAGCACGGTCATGTGCGGAAACAGGTTGAAACGCTGGAACACCATGCCGGTGGCCAGGCGTTGACGGGCGATCTGCGACTCGTTGAGTTCGTGCAGCTTGTTGCCGACGATGCGGTAACCCACCAGTTCGCCATCGACCCAGAGGCCGCCCTTGTCGATTTTTTCCAGCTGGTTGATGCAGCGCAGCAAAGTGCTTTTGCCGGAGCCGGACGGGCCGATGATGCACAGCACTTCGCCTTGCTCGACTTCGATGTTGACGTCCTTGAGCGCGTGGAAATGGTCGTAGTACTTGTTCAGGCTCACGGCCTTGACGATGCTTCTCATGTGGGGCTCCTCAAGAACGCTTGCCGGCGCCGCGAGCGAAACGACGCTCCAGACGGCTTTGACCAAAGGACAGGACGGTAACGGTGGCCAGGTACCAGATACCGGCGACGATCAGCAGCTCCATCACGCGGGCGTTGGCGTAGTAGATGTTCTGGGCGTTGTAGAGCAGTTCCGAGTACTGGATGACGCTCGCCAGCGAGGTCATCTTCACCATGCCGATGAACTCGTTACCGACCGGCGGAATGATCACCCGCATGGCTTGCGGCAGGATGATCCGGCGCAGCGCTTGCAGGCGCGGCATGCCAATCGACTTGGCAGCTTCGTACTGGCCGGTGTCCACCGACAGCAGGCCGGCACGTACCACTTCGGCGGTGTAGGCGCCCTGGTTGATGCTCAAACCGAGGAGGGCCGCCACGAACGGGGTCATCAGGCTCACGGTGTCCATTTCGAACAGGCCGGGGATGCCGATGGTGGGGAAGATCAGCGCCAGGTTGAACCACAACAGCAGTTGCAGGATCAGCGGCGTGCCGCGAAACAGCCAGGTGTAGGTCACCGCCACGTAGCGCAGGATCGGGTTGGCCGACATGCGCATGATCGCGGTGATCACCCCGAAAACGATGCCCAGCGCCATGGCCAGCACCGCCATGACGATGGTGTTGAGCAAGCCCCACATGATCGCCTGGGACGTGAGGAACTGGCCGATATAGGACCACTCGATCTTGCCTTCGGCAAAGGCTCGTACCAGGCCGATAATCGCAATGACGATCACGGTGGCGAAGAAAATCCGCCCGTAATAACGCCGTGGCACATGGTGGTACTGGGTGATATCGAACTGGTTTTCCGCCAGTTTGCGCTCCGACTGGAGTCGTTCTGCCTGAGTCTGGCTCATGTTGTTTCTCCGTACTCTGATATTTCAGGTCAGCACAGTCCCTGTGGGAGCGGGCTTGCCCGCGATAGCGGACTGTCAGTCAACAAAAATGTGGATGTGATGGCCTCATCGCGGGCAAGCCCGCTCCCACAGGTTTTGTGCTCTGACTTAAAGGCGAAAGCCCTGATAGTTCTCGGTCCATTGCTGCTGCGCAGCCAGGGCAGTTTTCAGTCGACCAATCTGCTCGCGCACCTGTTGCGGCGCGGTGCCGCCCCAGCCACTGCGGGCGGCGATGGCGGCTTCGAGGGTCAGGCTCTCGCGCACTTCCGCGGTCAGGCGCGGGTCAATTTCGGCCAACAGCGCCGGGGAGGCTTCCCACAATTCGATGTCGTGTTTCTCACAGGCCTGGACCAGCGCACCGGTGATTTCGTGGGCTTCCTTGAACGGCACGCCGCGCATGGCCAGCCAGTCGGCGACTTCGGTGGCGAGAGTGAAACCCAGTGGCGCCTGACGCCGCAGTTCTTCGACGTTGACCTTCATGGTTGCGACCATCCCGGCCATGGCGGGCAGCACCAGCAACAGGGTGTCGACGCTGTCGAGCACACCGTTTTTGTCTTCGCTCAAGTCGCGGTTGTACGACAGCGGCAGGGATTTCAGCGTAGAGAGCAGACCGGTCAGGTTGCCGATCAGGCGACCCGCCTTGCCCCGCGCCAATTCAGCGATGTCCGGGTTCTTCTTCTGCGGCATGATTGAGCTGCCGGTGGCGTAGGCATCGTCCAGCACGACCCAGCGAAATTGCCGCGACGACCACAGGCAGAACTCTTCGGCGAGGCGGGAAATGTTGATCCCGAGCATGCTGGCAATGAACAGGAACTCGGCAACGTGATCGCGGCTGGCTACGGCATCGATGGAGTTTTCACACACGCCGCTGTAGCCCATTTCCTTGGCCGACTGCTGCGGCAGACGAGCGATGGCAGAACCGGCCATGGCCGCCGCGCCGAGTGGCGACAGCGAAGTGCGTACGTCCCAGTCCACCAGGCGTTGCACGTCACGCAACATCGATTGGGCGTGGGCCAGCAAGTGGTGAGCGAACACGATCGGCTGGGCTTGCTGCAGGTGAGTGAACCCTGGGCAGATGCTTTCGATGTGCTGCTCGGCCTGATCCACCAAGGCTTGTTGCAGGGCCAGGACTTCAACGGCCAGGGTGCGGACGTGATCACGCAGGAACAGGCGCAGGTCGTTGGCAGTCTGGTCGTTGCGTGAACGGCCGGCGCGCAGCTTGCCACCGAGTGCGCCGAGGCGTTCGGTCAGCAGGCGTTCGATGAAGGTGTGGACGTCTTCGTCGTCAAGGGTCGGCGCGATGCTGCCGGCGCGGAAGTCATCACCGATGCGTTCCAGGGCGTCGAGCATGGTCTGGGTTTCTTGTTCGCTCAGCAGCCCGGCGCGCTGCAATTCACGGGCATGCGCCTTGGAACCGGCGAGGTCGTACGGGGTGAGGCGAAAGTAGCGCTCGGGGCAACGGGACAAGGCCGCCAGGGCTTCGGACGGACCGCTTTTGAAGCGGGCACCCCAGAGACGGTCGGTGGTTTGAGACATTGTTGTTTTCCTCGTCGGTAAAGCGAACTGAAATCGGGGTGCCGGGCCTGAAACACTCGCCGCAAATCAATTGGGCGTGGTTTGGCCTAAACATTATTCAAGGGCAGGGTGAAAGCGCAGTTGCATCGTTACGAGAGCTGATCGAAGTGTCAGCTTTTAATAGTTCGAAATCAGTGAGTTGGCACTGATGTGCGGGATTTCTTAGCGGTTGCCAAGCCTGGTTTTCTGTGGTCATTATTATTTACCAGCACTATTTTTGTTGTTGGACACAGGTTGTTGAATAGGGCGCCAGAGGTAAATAGGCATTATGGAAACCCCACTTTCCAATTCCGGAAACCCGCCGCTGAAAACGGGTCATCGGGCACCGCTGACCCTCAGCGGCCTGGATTTCAAACTGCTCAAAGTATTCAAGGCAGTGGTCGAAGCCGGCGGCTTCAGTGCTGCCCAGAATGAGCTGAATGTGGGTCTGGCAGCCATCAGCAAACAGATCTCCGACCTGGAGATCCGCATCGGCATGCGCCTGTGCACCCGCGGTCGCGAGGGTTTTCACCTGACCGAAGAGGGTCGCCTGGTGTATCAGGCGTCCATTGATTTATTTGCCTCGGTCGACAACTTTCGCGACCGCCTTAGTTCAGCTCAGAATGAACTGATCGGTGACCTTGGCGTGGGGGTTATTGATAATACGATTTCCGATGCTAATTCGCCGTTAGTTGCTGCGCTTAGAACAATTAATGAAACATCGCCGAAAGTAAGATTTCAACTTCAAGCCTCACAACTGGATGAGGTGGAAAGAGGTGTTGTAGAGGGACGGTTAGTGGCGGGGATCGTGCCGGTTTATCAGAAGCGCGAAGAGTTTGATTACTACCCGCTTTATGAAGAACGCTCTGAAGTTTATTGCGCGGTCGGTCATCCGTTATTCACGGTGCCGGACGCAGAAATCGGCAGTCATGTGCTCAAGGATTACGAGTGCATCAACCACCGCTATGCGATTCATCGCGACAAACTGAATTTTGCCCACTACGACAGCTTTTCCGCCTCGGCCAGCCAGGTCGAAGCGGTGGCATTGCTGATCAAGACCGGGCGTTTCGTGGGTTTTCTGCCACAGCATTACGCCGCGTCGATGGTGGCGCAGGGACAGTTCCGGGCTGTGCGCCCGGAACTGATCAACATCAGCACCCCGTTCAATCTGATCCTTCGTCACAACACGGTGCGCAGTCCGCTGGTCAAGGCGTTTGCCCTGGCGTTGGGGGTCGATTTGAAGGCGCCGCTCTGATAGCGGCTGACATCGTATTCAAGCGACGACCGAAGCTGCGGGCCACTGCTGATGCGGAATCGGCAAGTTGCGCGACTCGCCACGGCCCATAGGGAAGTACATGAAACCGGCGCGGGCCAGGCGATCGGCGTCGTACAGGTTGCGTCCGTCGAAGATCACCGGTGCGTTGAGTCGCTGCTGGATCAGGCTGAAATCCGGGGCCTTGAACTGCTGCCATTCGGTGCAGATGATCAGCGCGTCAGCGCCGGACAATACCGATTCCGGCGTGCCCATCAGCATCAACCGGGATTCATCGGGATACAGCTGCTGGGTTTCCTGCATGGCTTCCGGGTCGAACGCGCGGACATTGGCCCCGGCGGCCCACAGCGATTCCAGCAGCACCCGGCTCGGTGCATCGCGCATGTCGTCGGTGTTCGGTTTGAACGCCAGCCCCCACACGGCGAAGGTCCTGCCACGCAAATCACCCCGGTAGAACGCGTTGATACGCTCGAACAACTTGTGCTTCTGCCGCTGGTTGATTGCTTCCACCGCTTGCAGCAAATCGCTGGAGCAATGCGCCTGTTCGGCGCTGTGGATCAGCGCGCGCATGTCCTTGGGAAAGCACGAGCCGCCATAACCGCAGCCCGGGTAGATGAAGTGGTAGCCAATGCGCGAATCGGCGCCGATGCCCAGGCGCACCGATTCGATGTCGGCGCCCAGGTGTTCGGCCAGTTCGGCGATCTGGTTGATGAAGCTGATTTTGGTCGCCAGCATGCAGTTGGCGGCGTACTTGGTCAGCTCGGCGCTGCGCAGGTCCATGAACATGATCCGGTCATGATTGCGGTTGAAGGGCGCGTAGAGGTCGCGCATCACGTCACGCACTTCATCGCGTTCGCAGCCGATGACGATCCGGTCCGGGCGCCGGCAATCGGCCACGGCTGAGCCTTCTTTCAGAAACTCCGGGTTGGAGACGATATCGAACTGCAGCAGCCGACCGACCTTGATCAGGCACTTGTCGATGTGTGCGCGCAAGGTGTCACCCGTGCCCACCGGCACCGTGGATTTTTCCACCAGAATCACCGGCTGTTCACGATGACGCGCCACGGCTTCGCCCACCGCCAGCACATAACGCAGATCCGCCGAGCCATCGTCCCGGGACGGTGTACCAACGGCGATAAACAATACCTGCCCATGCTGCACCGCAAACTGCTCGTCAGTGGTGAACTGTAGACGATGGGCTTCCAGGCCTTCGCGCACCAGGCTGGCCAGCCCCGGTTCGAAAATGCTCACGTGGCCTTGTTGCAGCCGTTCGACTTTGCGCTCATCAATGTCCATGCAGACCACGTCGTGGCCGACTTCAGCCAGGACAGCCGCTTGCACCAGGCCAACGTAACCGCTACCAAATACACTGATTTTCATGGGGCACTCCTGAGTCCGGATGCGAGAGCAGGGCGAGCGTTGAGGGCGATGACGGTCGACTCGCTGCTGTGCGGCGTCAGGATAGGCGTGGTCATATTTCAATTCGTCTATCGTGCTGGACAACGCCACGTCCGGAGGTTTCAGACTCCAAGCCACGGCCTCGCGGCGGTATTGAGCGAAACGCAATACTTGCGTTACGACGGCAGTTTCTTCATCGCCGGTACTGGAACGGGACAACAGGAAAAAGCCTGGTTGCTGGAGAACTTTCGGGCGTAAGCCATCCTTCAGCGTCAATGCCGAAAGAAACGTGATTTCAATGATTTAGCTAACGACCAGACGCACACTGTATTTGACATTTACAGCCGTGGCCGGCAGGTTGGGAGCCCACCGAGGCTCACTGGATTGATTGAAGGTTATGTCTGGTTTTGTGAAAGGGGCACGAGAAAACCGGTGGGTGAATTGCTTACCTGAAAGTCATACAGCCACTGTTCAGACTTCTGCCGTTCATCGAGTTTTTTAGTGGAAATTCCTACAGAAGTGTTCCGCGTTATATGAAGGATGTTTCAATCCTTAGTTATTTAATGAACTGTTTTCCACTTAAGGCCGTTTCGTTTGATTGACTTACCCGCTACCGACTCCATTCCCTCAAAGACCAACCCGCTGACCCTGTACCTGGCACGTCTGGCGCCCTCCAGCCAGCTGACCATGCGTTATGTGTTGCAGGACGCCGCTGACCGGTTGGGCTTCGAAGACATGAACGTCGAGGAGATTCCCTGGCACAACCTGCAACCGGAAGATGTCATCGCGCTGGTCGCCACCTTGCGCACCGACGGCTATGCACCGAACACCTCTTCGCTGTACGTCAATGCTGTGCGCGGGGTGATGAATGAAGCGTGGCGCATGAGCCTGATCAGTCAGGAGCACTTGCTGAAAATGCGCTCGGTCAAGGGAATTGCCGGCACGCGATTATCCCAGGGGCGCAACCTCAGGCGCACGCTGATCCAGGAACTGATGGCGGTCTGTGCTGCCGATCCACGGCCACAAGGGTTGAGGGATGCGGCGATCATCGGGATTTTGTATGGCTCGGGCATGCGCAAATCGGAATCGGTAAACCTGGACCTGAACCAGGTCGATTTCGCCGAGCGCAGCCTCCGTGTGACCGCCAAGGGCAACAAGCAACTGATCAAGTACGCACCGGCCTGGGCGTTCGCCAAACTCAATGACTGGCTGGAACTGCGGCGCTCGCTATTGAAGGAGGGCGAAACGGACGATTCATTTCTGTTCAATCGCATCCGCCGCGGCAGCCACATCACCCGCGAGCGCATCACCAAACATGCGATCTATTACATCGCCCGCCAGCGGGGCGCGCAGGTCGGGGTGAAAATCATGCCGCATGATTTCCGACGTTCGTTCATTACCCGAGTGATTGAGGAGTACGACTTGTCGATCGCCCAGAAACTCGCCCATCACAGCAACATCCAGACCACGGCCAACTACGACGTGCGCGATGACAACGAGCGACGTCGTGCTGTGGACCGGTTCGATCTTTGATGGAAGGGGTTCACGTTTCGCTCAGTACGTGGGCATGGCCGATTGTCGAAACGTGAACTGCACTGCCGGCAGGTGGCGCATACAGGCCAGAACTGCGCACCATCAATGATCGCCCAGGCTGTTGCCCGGACGCCAAAGCCTCCAGTTCCACGGTCAAGGTGCAGGTATTGCCGCTGAAATCCCGCTCGGTCACGACGGCGCGACACCCGCCAGCCTTGGATGGGTTGGGCTGGATGCTGACGAGTTGCAATTGTTCGGGGCGCAGCATGATCTGCGCCGATTTATTGGCCCGGTGATTGTTCACCGGTATCCGGCCAAGGTCGCAATGGGCCCAGCCGGCTTCGATTCGGGCGGGCATGACGATGGCATCCCCGAGAAACAGCGCGGTTTGTTCATCCTCGGGGTAGCGGTAAAGGTCCAGCGGATGGCCCGACTGCACCAGCCGACCGTCACGCATCACCGCCAGCTGATCGGCGAACGACAAGGCTTCACTCTGGTCATGGGTGACCAGAATGGTGGTCACGCCGGCGTCGGTCAGCAGCCGGGCGACCATTTTGCGCATGGCGCCACGAAGCCCGGTGTCGAGGGCCGAAAACGGCTCGTCCAGCAGCATCAAACGCGGTTGTTGCGCCAACGCCCGCGCCAGTGCGATGCGCTGTTGCTGGCCGCCGGAGAGCTCGTGGGGCCAACGGTTGGCCATGCTCGCATCCAGCGCCACGCTGTCCATCAACTCAGCGACGCGCTCCTGTTTTGCAGCGCCCCTGATCGAAAGCCCGAAACCGATGTTCGCGGCCACGGTCATGTGCGGGAACAGGGCGCCGTCCTGCGGAACATAACCAATCAAACGCTGATGCGCCGGGACTTCGTGGGTGCTGTCGACGAGCGTTTGGCCATTGAGTGAAAGACGCCCCGAGTCCGGGAATTCGAAGCCGGCGATCATCCGCAGCAAAGTGGTTTTACCTGAGCCGGACGGGCCGACGATGACCGTTCGACTGCCCGTTGGTACCGACAGATTGACGCTCTCCAGCGCTTGATGGGCGCCGTAGGACTTGGAAATGGAATGGAGTTCGAGAGCGTTCATCGGCCAGCCGTTCGTTTGGATTGGTGATAAAGAAGTCCGGTCAAGGGCAGCGACAGCAGGATCATCAACAAGGCATAGGGCGCAGCGGCGGCGTAGTCGATTTCGCTGGTCATCGCCCAGAATCCGGTGGCCAGGGTGCGTGTGCCGTTGGGGGCGAGCAGCAGGGTGGCGGTCAACTCATTGGTGATCGCCAGAAACACCAGCGCGGCGCCAGCGGCAGCGCCGGGCGCGGCCAGACGCAGGGTGATCAGCCACAATGCCCGGGCTGGGGAACGGCCGAGGCTACGGGCCATGTTTTCCAGCTCTACCGGCGCCTGGGCGATGCCGGCGCGCAAACTCACCAGGGCGCGGGGCAAAAACATCAGCAGGTACGCCAGCAGCACCGTGACCGTCGTCTGGTAAATCGGCCGGGCAAAATGGATGGTGACAGTCACCAAGGCCAGGGCCACGACGATCCCGGGCAACGAACTGGTGATGTAGTTGCAGCTTTCCAATACGCGTTGCAACCGGCCCGGAGCGCGAATCGACAGCCAGGCAATCGGGATGGCAGCGCAGGTGGTGACGGCGGCGCCCGCAACGCCGAGCAGCAGCGTCTGTTCCAGCGCCGGCAGAAGCTCGTCCATCTGCCACACCTGCGTGCCGCCGGCGATCAGCCAGTTACCTAAAGTCACCAGTGGCACGCCGAGTGCCAGCGCGCAGGTCGCCATCTGGACGGTCAGGGCGAGGAGGGTGGTTGCGGGTTTCAGGCGCACCACCCGCTGTTCGCGAGCGCTTCCCGAACCGACCCGGGCGTAGCGCGCCGTACCGCGAGCGGCCGATTCTGCGGTCAGCATCACCAGGCAACACAGGGCGAGCACGCTGGCCAACATGTGGGCGGCAGGGCCGTTGAAGGTGGACTTGAACTGATCGAAGATGGCCGTGGTGAAGGTGTCGAAACGGATCATCGCGTACAGGCCATATTCGGCCAGCAGATGCAGGCCGACCAGCAATGCGCCGCCGCAAATGGCCAGGCGCAGTTGCGGCAACACCACACGGAAAAATATCGCCCAAGGCTTGAGCCCCAGCGATTCGGCAACGTCTTCGATGGCTGGATCGAGCCTGCGCAGGGTGGCGGCTATCGGCAAATACAAGAACGGGAAGTAAGCGATGACCGAGACCAGCACCCCGGCAAACAGCCCGTGAATCGGCGGAACCAGACTGACCCACGCATAGCTGTGCACGAACGCTGGCACCGCCAGCGGCGCGGTCGCCAGCAACGACCACCAGCGCCGCCCCGGCAGGTTGGTGCGCTCTGTCAACCAGGCCAGCGACAGGCCTAACGTGACGCACAACGGAATCGTGATAACCACCAGCAAAACGGTGTTGATCAATAATTCAGCGACCCGCGGCCGGAATACCAGCGGCACAAGGGTCGCCCAGCCTGTCTGAAACGATACGCCGATGACGAAGGCAATCGGCAGCAGTGACAGCAGCGAAACCAGCACCGACAAGCCGATCACCCACGCGCCACCACGCCCCGCGAAGAGGCCGCGGGATCGTCGTCGCAAATTCGCGGGTATCGCCTCAGCGACACCCGCCGGCAAGGTTTCAGGCAGCAATTAGAGCAGTCCCGCCTGTGTCATCAGCTCCACGGCTTTTTTACTGTCGAGTTTTGAAGCATCGACCGTTGGCGCGTCGAGTTGCTGCAAAGGCACCAGTTTTGGATTGGATTCAGCGTTCTTGCCCACCGCGTATTCGAACGATGTACCGGTCTTCAGGATGGCCTGGCCATCTTTGCCGGTAATCCATTTGAGGAACGCCTGGGCTTGTTCCTTGTGTTTGCTGGACGCCAGCACGCCGCCACCGGAGACACTGACAAACGCGCCCGGATCCTTGTGCTTGAAGTAGTGCAGGGCGGTGTTCTTGCTGTTCTCGCCGGTCTTGGCCTGGTCGCCGAAGCTGTAATAGTGGTAGATCACGCCGCTGTCGATCTGCCCGGCGTTGACCGCTTTGAGCACGGAGCTGTTGCCCCGGTACGCGGTAAAGTTGGTTTTCATCCCTTTCAACCATTCCAGGGTCGCGACTTCACCCTTGAGTTCCAGCACGGCAGCGACGATGGCCTGGAAGTCGGCACCGGCCGGTGAAGCACCCCAACGACCTTTCCAGTTCGGACCGGAGAGGTCCATCAACGACTTGGGCAGCTCGGCTTCGGGCAGTTTGCTCGGGTTATAGACAAACACTGTGGAGCGCGCGACGATCCCTACCCATTTGCCATGGGCCGGGCGGTAAGCATCGCCGACCTGCTCCAGGGTGGCCGGCGCCACCGGCGCAAACAGCCCCGCGTTGTCGACCAGCACCATGGCCGGGGAGTTTTCGGTCAGGAACACGTCGGCCGGGGAGGCCGTGCCTTCCTGCACGATCTGATTGCCCATCTCGGTGTCGTCACCATTGCGCAGGGTGACCTTGATTCCGGTCTCCTTGGTAAAGCCTTCGATCCAGGATTTGGTCAGGCTTTCGTGCTGGGCGTTGTAGACCACAATGCCATCGGCATCCGCCGCATACACATGACCGGCACTCACCAAAGCGGTGGCCAGCAGTGCTGTTTTCAGGAAAGAAGGGAACGGGGGATTCATGCGTTGGCAGCTCCTGTTTTTATTAAAATCCTGCGCGCAAACTCGGCAGAATCGACGGGAAAGGGTCGTCGATCAGTGTAGTTCAATACGAATCATTTGCATGTTCAAGGCGCGGCAAATGTAAAGTGTTAAATGAGAAAAAAGCGTCAAAATTTCAGTAGCAACGCATCACCTGTAGCAGCTGGCGAAGCCTGCGTTCGGCTGCGAAGCAGTCGTGAAATCAGGCACCACGCTGTTTCAGGTAAAT
>NZ_JBYTAJ010000034.1:0-61887 GCF_058788075.1 Pseudomonas sp. FW305-20
CGCTCCGCGTCACTGGACGCGGAGCGTCCCTAGAGGCATTCCCACGCAGAGCGTGGGAACGATCGGTGCTCAAAGCTGTGCCAATGCCACCCGCAACCGCGCCGCACTCGCCCGCGGACAATTCAACTGAACCTGCTCAAGCCCCAGCCAATCCGCCATTCGCCGCAGATTGACCGCCAACGCTAGCATCCCTTCGTCATCCAGCCCCGGCTCTTCCTCATGCACCGCGTGCACCGCCAGCCTGCCCTGCGCCCGTTCGGCGCGCAGATCCACCCGCGCGGCAATCCGTTCATTGTGCAAAAACGGCAATACGTAGTAGCCGTAGACCCGCTTGTCCTGCGGCGTATAGATCTCCAACCGATAGCGAAAATCGAACAGGCGCTCGGTACGACTGCGCTCCCAGATCAGTGAATCGAAGGGTGAAAGCAAGGCGCTGGCTTCGACCTTGCGCGGCACTTTCGGATCAGGCAGACAATAGGCCGGTTGCCGCCAGCCCTGGACTTCACAGCCCAGCAATTCACCCGCCTCCACCAGTTCCGCCAAGCGCGGACGGGCATCACCGGGACTCAGGCGAAAGTAATCGCGCAGGTCTTTTTCTGTTCCGACGCCCAACGCTGTCGCGGCATGCAGCAACAGGCCGCGCTGAGCCTCGGCCTCGCTCAGCAGCGGCTGCGCAAGAATCGCCGAGGGAATTACCCGCTCCGGCAGATCATAAAGCCGCTCGAACCCACGCCGCCCGGCCACAGTCACTTCTCCGGCGGCGAACAACCATTCCAGCGCATGCTTTTCTGCGCTCCAGTCCCACCAGGGCCCTGCCCGTTCCTGACGGGTCGACAGGCTTCCGGCACCCAGCGCACCCAGCTCCTGAACCGAGGCCAGCACCCGGCGAATCGTGTCCTGCTGCTCACGTCCGAAACGCGCCAGTTGCTGATAGATATCTTCGCCACGGGTCGCGCGCAGCATGCGCCAGCGCATCAACGGATACATCGCCAAGGGCAGCAACGAGGCTTCGTGCCCCCAATACTCGAAGAGCGTGCGCCGCCGGCCCGAACTCCAGGCAGCCTGGTCGAGCAAGTCGGGGGAGTAATTGCCGAGGCGGGAAAACAAGGGAAGGTAGTGCGAACGCACCAATGCATTGACCGAATCGATCTGCAGAATGCCCAGCCGCTCGATCAGACGATTGAGCTGCACCGGTTTGATCGCCGCTGGCGGCTGGCGCCCGTTGAACCCTTGGGCGGCCAGCGCCAGACGCCGAGCCTGTTTGATGGAAAAGGACAGTGTTGCGCGCATGAGCATCTCCTTGTCTGCTCGCAACCTACCCCACCGGAAGATGGTTTGTGTAGTTGTGTATGACTCATTTGTGCATCGGGTCATCCCAGAACGGGCGGATGGCCTCGTGCTCGACATCCGCACGACTCAGCCCGATGTCCTTCAACGCTTCATCACTCATGCCCGCCAACATTTCACGTTCACGGTGCAGTTCGTACCAGCGATTGAATTTGTGCAGCAAATCAGAGATCAGGTGCACCGAGTGTTTTTCTACGCCGACATAACCTTTTTGACCTTTCATCTTGTTGCCCTCCGTTTGGATGGCTCAAGTGTCACGCCAGGGCTAAGATCAATCCAACGAATGTTTCTTATGTAATACATCTCGGAGATTGATGAATGTCTGCCTACCCGACTATCGATACCGACGTGCTGCGCACCTTTGTCGCCATCGCCGATCAGGGCGGTTTTACCCGCGCCGGTGAGTTGGTCAACCGCACCCAGTCCGCCGTGAGCATGCAGATGAAGCGACTGGAAGAGGACGTGGTGCAGCGTCAATTGTTCCAGCGTGACGGACGGCAGGTGCGGCTGACGGCGGAGGGACAGGTATTGCTCGGCTATGCCCGGCGCATCCTCAAGTTGCACAGCGAGGTGTTCAATACGCTGCGCGAGCCGCACATGGTCGGCATGGTGCGCATCGGCACGCCCGACGATTACGTGATGCGTTTTTTACCGGGGATTCTGCGGCGGTTTGCCCAGACGTATCCGCTGATCCAGATCGAGGTGCACTGCGAATCATCAAAACAATTGCTGCTGCGCCAGGACCTCGACTTGACCATCGTCACCCGCGAGCCGGGCAACGAAATCGGCCAGTTACTGCGCAAGGAGCATTTTGTCTGGGCCGAGGCACAGTGTTTCAGCGCCCATGAGCAAACACCGTTGCCACTGGCGATGTTCAACAGTGATTGCTTCTGCCGCATATGGGCCTGCAATGCGCTGGACGCCATGGGTTGCGATTATCGCGTGGCGTACAACAGCGACAGCCTGTCGGCGATCATGGCGGTAGTCAGTGCCGGACTGGCTGTCACTGCGCAACTGGAAAGCCTGATCACCCCCGACATGCGCATTCTCGGTGAAGCCGAAGGCCTGCCAATCCTGCCCGAAGCCAGCATCATGCTGGTGCGCAACCTGCACAATCCATCGCCGATCACTGAATGCCTGGCCGAACACATCGTCGAAGGTTTCAAACTTTAAAGGAGAGCATCACCGCACAGAACACCAAAAACCCACAGAACAACCCGCGCAGCAGTCGCTCTGGCAGTGCGTGGGCAATCCTCACACCCCAACTGATACTCATCAGCCCGCCAACCGCCAAAGGCAGGCCGATCATCCAGTCGACCTGATGATGCACCGCGTAAGTCACCAGCGTGACGCCAGTACTTGGCAGCGCCAGCGCTAGGGACAACCCCTGGGCAACCACCTGACTGGTGCCGAACAGACTGGTCAGCACTGGCGTTGCCACCACCGCCCCGCCCACGCCAAACAACCCGCCCATGGTGCCGGAGGCGGCGCCGAGCACGCCCAGCCATGGCCATGAGTAATTCATCTGCGCCGACACGGGCGCGTTGGCGTAGAACATTCGCATCAGGTTGTAGGCCGACAGAGCAATCAGGAACGCGACAAACCCGATGCGCATGGTTTGTGCATCGATGCCCACTGCCCAGATCGAACCGATCCAGGCAAAACAGAACCCCATCGAGGCCAATGGCAGCGCGTGGCGCAATTCAATGCGATTACGCTGGTGGTAACGCCACAGCGCCAGCATCACGTTGGGCACCACCATGACCAGCGCCGTGCCCTGGGCAATCTGCTGATCGAGGCCAAACAACACGCCCAGCAACGGGATCGCAATCAAACCACCGCCAATGCCGAACAACCCACCGAGGGTTCCCAGAGCGGCGCCAAACACCAGGTACATCAAAAACTCAATCACAGGCGATTTTCCCTTCACGTCAGGCTATTCATCCTACGCAGTCGGCGCTGGCGGGGAAACGCACAGCAACGCACAATGGCTGTGCCAACTTCGCACAAGCGCTGACACCACCATGAACCCTGATCAATTGACCGAACAGCTGGGTCTGTTCCTCGACGTGCTGGAAACCGGCAGTTTTTCCGCCGCTTCCCGCCGTCATCCACTGACCCCTTCAGCCGTGGCCCGGCGCATCGACAGCCTGGAAAACGCCGTCGGCAGCCAGTTGTTCATTCGCAGCACCCACGCCGTGCGCGCCACCCCGGCGGGTTTGGCATTTGCCGAGCGCGCCCGACGGATCGTGGCTGAACTGCGGCTGGCTCGGGCTGAGGCAGTATCCTTGAGCAGCGCACCGGAAGGCTTGATTCGGATCGATGCACCGGCGGCCTTCGGACGGCGGCATCTGGCGCCGGTGATTGCCGACTTTCTGATGCTCTACCCCGGCCTCGACGTGCAGTTGCACCTGATCGACAGTTTCGTCGACATGCAGGGTTTGAATCTGGGCAAGGTCGATCTGGTGCTGCGCGCCGGGCAAATGGCCGATACCCGGCTGGTGGCCACGCCGCTGGCGAGCATGGTGCGCATCGCCTGCGCCAGCCCGGAGTATTTGCAACGGCGTGGTGTGCCGACCGATCCGGCGCAACTGACTGAGCATGATGGCCTCGACTGGGATGGCCTGGCTCCGCCGTTCGCCTGGCGCTTCGAACGCGACGGGCAGATGCACTTGCACCGCCCGGCGCGCATCCGCATGGGTGCCAACAATGCCGAGGCGTTGGTCTGCGGCGCATTGGCCGGGCTGGGTATCGCACACTTGCCCACCTGGTTGACCAGCGAATACCTCTTACGCGGTGAACTGCTTCCGCTGTTCTGTGAACACGGCCTGCCACCACCGGAAACCACCGGCATTTATGCCTTGCGCCTTGAGCAACAACCCAATCCCCGTAGCCGCCTGTTGCTGGAATACCTGAAAACCCGTTTCAGCCCGATCCCGCCGTGGGATCTGGCCCTGCAAAGCACCCTCGACCGGCACTAGGCTAGAATTGTCTGGTGCATTAAAGATTCGCCCGCTAGATTTATGACGATCACTGATCAAGGCTTCGAAATGACCACCGAGCGCGATACCCCGGATAACTGCGACGACCTGCTGCTGGATAATCAGGCCTGCTTCGCCCTGCACTCCACCTCGCTGCTGATGACCAAGGTCTACAAGCCGCTGTTGCAAGCACTGGGCCTGACCTATCCGCAATACCTGGCGATGATGGTGTTGTGGGAACAGGACGGTTTGACCGTAGGCGAAATCAGCACGCGCCTGCTGACCGATCCCGGCTCACTGACGCCTTTGCTCAAACGCCTGGAAGCCGAAGGTTTACTCAGCCGCACCCGCAGTCGTGAAGACGAACGGGTGGTGATTGTCGAACTTACCGAACAGGGTCGTGCCTTGCGAGAGCAGGCGCAGGGCATTCCCCAGTGCATCCTCGGCGCCAGCGGGATGACCCTGGAGAGGCTGCAGAAACTGCAAGCGGAGCTGCAAGCGCTGCGCAGTAATCTGCAGAACAGTCTCTAACCTCCAAACCACCACAAATCCCCCTGTGGGAGTGAGCCTGATCGCGATAGCGGTAGGTCAGTCAAGGTTGAAGTGACTGATCCACCGCTATCGCGAGCAGGCTCACTCCTACAGGGGATGGGTGGTGTGCTTCAAATCCTATTCGTCATCCAGTCAAAAAAATTTCTTACTGAAAATCCTGCCGCGACCGCTCTAGCTCAATACATCCAAGCAGCGCCCATTTCTTAAACCAATATCTCTTCGAAAATTTATCTTGCGCGCTAAATATTTGCGCGATACATTCATTTCGCGCTTACTTAGCGCGCAAACATTTAGCGCAAAACATCAAACCCGAATGAGGCTCACACCATGCAAACTCTCTACACCGCTATCGCAACGTCCACCGGCGGCCGTGACGGTCGTGCGGTTTCCAGCGACAACATCCTCGACGTCAAACTCGCCACGCCCAAAGAACTCGGTGGTGCCGGCGGCGCAGCGACCAACCCTGAGCAACTGTTCGCAGCCGGTTACTCCGCCTGCTTCATCGGCGCGCTGAAATTCGTCGCCAGCCAGACCAAACGCAAAATCCCGGACGACGCTTCGATCACCGCCCATGTCGGCATCGGCCAGATCCCTGGCGGTTTCGGCCTGGACATCGACCTGCACGTCAGCTTGCCGGGTCTTGAACAAGCCGATGCACAAAGCCTGGTCGACGCTGCACACCAGGTCTGCCCGTACTCCAACGCCACCCGTGGCAACGTCGATGTGCGTTTGCACGTCACCGTCTAACCGCTAATTCCCAGGCCCGAACAAGGAAACGAACATGCGCACTTTCAGTAAAGTCTTGACCGGTACCCTTCTCGCCTTGTCCATCCACAGCGCGTTCGCGGACGACGGGGTTGAACACAACACCCAAGCGTTCCTCGATGTTCTGAACGCCGGCACCGGCAAACCGATGGAACAACTCACCCCTGAAGCAGCACGCGCGGTGCTGGTCGGCGCGCAGGCTGGGGTGAAACTGACGCTGCCAAAAGCCGATGTCAGCGAGAAGACCATTCAAGTTGACGGCCAGCCGCTCAGCCTGACCATCGTTCGACCGGCCGGGGTCAAAGGTGAGCTGCCAGTGTTCATGTTCTTCCACGGCGGCGGCTGGGTGCTGGGGGATTTCCCGACCCACGAGCGTCTGGTTCGGGACCTGGTTGCCGGTTCGGGGGCGGTGGCGGTGTTCGTCAATTACACGCCTTCGCCGGAAGCGCATTACCCGGTGGCGATCAATCAGGCTTACGCCGCAACCCGATGGGTGGCTGAGCACGGTAAAGAGATCAACGTCGACGGCAAACGTCTGGCCGTGGTCGGTAACAGCGTCGGCGGCAACATGGCAGCAGTGGTTGCGCTGATGGCCAAAGACAAGGGCACGCCGGCGATCAGGTTCCAGGCGCTGCTGTGGCCGGTGACTGACGCCAGCTTCGAAACGGCGTCCTACAACCAGTTTGCGGAGGGGCACTTCCTCACCAAAAACATGATGAAGTGGTTCTGGGACAACTACACCACCGACGCCAAACAGCGTAGCGAGATCTATGCCTCGCCGTTGCGGGCGACGACTGCTCAACTCAAGGGCCTGCCACCCGCGCTGGTGCAGACGGCGAGCGCCGATGTCCTGCGCGATGAGGGTGAAGCCTACGCTCGCAAACTCGACGAAGCCGGGGTGCCGGTTACGTCGGTTCGTTACAACGGCATGATCCACGACTACGGCTTGCTCAATGTGGTGAGCCAGGTGCCTGCGGTGCGTTCAGCGATGCTTCAAGCGTCCGAAGAGCTCAAGCAACACCTGAAGTAAGCGCATTTCAAATGGGTTCATTGTTGAACCTGAAATGCGCTCACAAAAAAGCCCGACTCAATGGTCGGGCTTTTCATTCCTGAAGCAGTGCTTATTTAGCACGGCCTTTGTAGGAACCGCCTTCGCGGGTATCGATCTCGATCATGTCGCCGATTTCGATGAAGTCAGCAACCGACAACTCGGTACCGTTCTTCAGTTTGGCAGGCTTCATCACCTTGCCGGAAGTGTCGCCGCGAGCGGAACCTTCGGTGTAGTCAACCTGACGCACGATAGTGGTCGGCAGTTCTACGGAAACCAGACGCTCTTCGAAGAAGATCGCTTCGCAAACATCGGTCATGCCTTCTTCAACGAAAGGCAGAACGGCTTCGATGTCTTCAGCGTTCAGTTCGTACATGGTGTAGTCGGTAGTGTCCATGAACGTGTAGGAGTCGCCGCTGATGAAGGACAGGGTCGCTTCTTTACGGTCGAGGATTACGTCGTCCAGTTTGTCGTCGGCGCTGTAAACGATCTCGGTCTTGTAACCGGTCAGCAGGTTTTTCAGCTTGGTCTTCATGATCGCGCTGTTACGACCCGACTTGGTGAATTCAGCTTTCTGAACCAGCCAAGGATCGTTTTCGAGACGGATAACCATCCCGGGTTTCAGTTCTTTACCAGTTTTCATTGCGAGTATCCGAATTTGGATGGGGTTTACAAAAATCTAGGCCGCGTATCATATCCAATTTAGGTAAAACTGTACCAGCGCTGCGGCAAGATCGGCCTGCAAAGCCTGTTCCAGACACCACGCTTCGGCGTGTTTTTGCAGTTCTGGCCAGTGCTTGCGGGTTAATTGCCAGTGCACGCTCATATTGTCACCCGCATTCCACGCTCGCCAAAGACCGCTGATCGCCTCGCGGGCAGGCTCGGACAAGCCTTTGGTGTACAGCGCGAGGAAGGCGTCGAGCTTGTCCAGATGGATGTCTTCGTCCTGCTGATAGATGTGCCAAAGCAGTGGCCGGCCAGCCCATTGGGCGCGGACAAAGGAATCCTCACCGCGCACGGCATTGAAATCGCAGCACCAGAGCAGGTGATCGTATTGATCCTGTCGGACGAACGGCAGCACTTGCACGGTCAATTCACCACGCACATGCACCGCGCCGGCCACCAGACCGTCCACCCCGAGCCAACGTTCGACATCCCCAAGAATCCGGCCTTCGGGCACCAGCAGATGAGTGGGCGTCGAGTCGCCAGCCATTGCCTCGAGCCAGCTGGCCAGCCCTTTATTTTCGTAGGCAAACAGCGAGATCAACTGCGCACCTTGCGCAGGATCGATCCCCAAGCCTTGGAGGAATTCTCGCTGAGCCTCGGGGTTTTGCTGAAACTGCTGACGCCGCTCAAGCAATCCGCTTTCACGCAACAAGCCACCGGTGCCCTTTTGAAACCCCGGGAAGAAGAAGAATTTTTGTACGCTCTTGTACTTCACCGACGGCAAGCCGTGGCAGCCGACGACCCAGTCCTCGGCACTCAGGTAGTCGAGATTCATCCACAGCGGCGGTTTTTCCCGCTCGGCCATGGCCTCCATGTAGGCACTCGGCAACTGGCAGGCGAACGCTGCAATCACCACGTCAGCGGCTTCAGTGGGCCGCCAGTCGGGCGTCCACTGACACACCTCGACGCCCTCCTGCCATTGCTGTGAGGCATTAATGTCGATGTCCGGGCACAAACGCTCGAAGGCCCGCAAATCATCGACCCACAAGCGCACCGCCACCGAATGTTCGGCCACCAGTTGTCGGGCCAGACGCCAGGTCACGCCGATGTCACCAAAGTTGTCGACCACGGCGCAAAAAATATCCCAGCGCCAGCAGTTTTTTACTTGAGGCATTTCAGGCATTCCAGGCTCCCGTTGGCAAAGGCGCCGATTGTCCTCATAAATTACCCCGTGCAGAAGAGCCGACGGCGATTAATCTTCATGCGACAATCGCCACTCGCCCGCGACCACCCGCCAGGAGGCAGCCATGCCCAACCGTCCCAATCCGCGCCGCCCGCTGCTGATCCAGCTCAGCGCCTTGCAACTGACGGGCAGCATTGCCCTGGGAATGTGGCTGGGGTTTATCGCGATCGCGCTGACATGCTGGCTCGCCTCTCGACTGTTGTTCAGCGAACAACTGGCGCCCGTGGCTGAAGCCGTGCAGCAACTGGCCAAACCACCGGTGGTGGCGCAACCGGTGCCGGACATTCCACCGCAGAGCCCGCTGTTCGAACAGTACGAAGAAAACCTGCGCAAGAACGAGCAGCAGCAACGTATGGATCAGGCTCGCAGCACCGGACGCAATCTGTCCAACCCGAAATGCCAGTTCTGGTTGCAGCAGGACCAGACTGCGCCGAGCGAAAAAAGCCGCGCCAACGTCCTGCAATTCTGCGATTGATCAAGAAGCTCTTTATGCACAAGCCGACCGTCCACCAACTGATTCTCGACAAGCTGCGGATCGACCTCGACATCGCCGAGCGTGCCGCACAGACCGCTTACGAAACCGCGACGCACGAAGAAAACATCGCTGAGAACAAGTACGACACACTGGGTCTGGAGGCGTCTTACCTGGCAGCCGGGCAAGCCAAACGCGTTGAGGAAATCCGGCACTCGCTGACACTTTGCCAGAACCTGACGCTGCGGCCTTACGACGATCAGCGTGGCATCGAAGTGGGCGCCCTGCTCGGCCTGGAAGATGAAAAGGGTCGTGAGCAATGGTTGTTTCTGGCGCCTGACGCGGCGGGTTTGAAAGTCGACGTGGTGGGGCAATGGATTACCGTCATCACCCCTCGCTCACCGCTGGGCAAGAGCCTGCTGGGCAAGTTCGAAGGGGATGAGGTGGAGATTCTGGTGGCGGGTGCTCGGCAACAGTTTTCTGTTACCGAGGTAGTCTGACGCGGGAGATTAATGGACCGGCAATTCGACGCCGTCGAACAGCTCTTCCAGTTCCTGTTTGTTGTGGCACTGGATCGCCTTGGCCATGACTTCGCGGGTCAGGTGCGGGGCGAACTTCTCGATGAAGTCGCACATGAAGCCACGCAGGAACGTGCCGCGGCGGAAACCGATTTTAGTAATGCTGGATTCGAACAAGTCGCTAGCATCAAGCATGACCAGGTCGCTATCGAGTTTGGCATCGACCGCCATCTTCGCCACGATACCTACGCCCAGACCCAGGCGAACATACGTCTTGATCACGTCGGCGTCGGCGGCGGTGAACACCACTTTCGGCGTCAGGCCGCGATGGCTGAACGCTTCGTCGAGCTTCGAACGGCCGGTGAAACCGAACACGTACGTCACGATCGGGTATTCGGCCAGGGCTTCCAGGGTCAGCTTCGACAGTTTGGTCAGCGGGTGGCCCTGAGGCACGACCACGCAACGGTTCCAGCGATAGCACGGCATCATCACCAGATCACCGAACAGCTCCAGCGCTTCGGTGGCGATGGCGAAATCGACGGTGCCGTCCGCGGCCATTTCAGCGATCTGCATCGGCGAACCCTGGTGCATGTGCAGGGCAACGTCCGGGTATTGCTTGATGAAGTTGCTGATCACCGGGGGCAACGCATAACGCGCCTGGGTGTGCGTAGTGGCAATCGACAGGGTGCCTTTCTTCTCGTTGGAGAATTCCTGGGCGATCTGCTTGATGCTTTCAACCTTGCGCAGGATTTCGCCGGCGGTGGTGATAATGCGCTCGCCAGCCGGGGTGACGCGGGTCAGATGCTTGCCGCTGCGAGCGAATACCTCGACCCCCAATTCGTCTTCCAGCAGACGGATCTGCTTGCTGATGCCCGGTTGCGACGTGTAAAGGCTTTGGGCTGTAGCGGAAACGTTGAGGTCGTGGTGCGCCACTTCCCAGATGTAGCGCAGTTGTTGAAGCTTCATATGAATCCCTCAAAGCAGGTAGACGCCACGGGCATCAGCGACGGTATATAACTATATTAATGGTTTGAAGAATAAATCTAGAACTTTTTTATCAAACTGCCACTATTCGTATTCTGGTGTCGTGCCCGTGAATGCGAGGCAGGAACATTACCGATCCCCTTGCCGACGACGTTCCACCAGCGGCACCAGATAGACCGGTACCCGAGACAGTTGCAACACCCGCGCCGCAGTCCGACCCAAAGGCGTTTCCGCGCCAGCACCATGGCTATGACTACCTACGATCAACAAATCCACGGAGAGTTTCTGCGCCTGGTCGAGAATCACCTGTGACGGATCGCCCTGAAGCACCCGTACTGCTTTGATCCGCTCCAGGTCCTGCTCCCCTTCGTCCCCTAGCTCTTCACGAAAGCTGTCGAGTACCCGGTGCTCGATATTAGTGATCACTGTATTCAGGCCCTGACTGTGAAACTCGTTCAACGACTGCTCATCGAGGTAACTCTGAAGCACCGACTCGGCGAACAGCCCCATCGGTTCAACGGCATGCACCACGTAGAGATCGGCATTGAATGTGCGCGCCAGCGCCAAGGCATGCTGCATGACCAAAGGCGCGTACAAGCCGAGGTCAGTGGCGTACAGCATCGAATGAATCATATGACCTCCTCGAGTGCCGACATGGCGGAGATTGATTCAGCTTAGCAGTGCCTTGGCGAGTGCGGCGTTTCGCGTAACGCATTGAACCGTGGGCTTAAACCTTTTGCTCGTTGCTTATGCCGTGCGGCACGTGTCCGGTGGCGACCACCTCGCGGGCCAACTCGCAATGACCGGCCTGATCATCGAAAAACACATCGGCGGCAAAGGCTTCGAGAAACGCTGACTTGGTCAGGCCGCCGAGAAACAGCGACTCGTCCAAACGAATGTCCCATTCGCGCAAGGTACGGATCACTCGCTCATGGGCCGGCGCCGACCGCGCGGTCACCAGTGCGGTGCGGATCGGACAGGCGTCTTCCGGGAACTCCCGTTGCAGCAAATTCAGGGCGGCGAGGAAGCCTTTGAACGGCCCGCCGCGCAGGGGCTCGCGGGCAGCCTCACGCTCGCTGGCCTGAAACGCTTCCAGGCCGCCGGACTGATAGACGCGCTCCGATTCGTCGGAAAACAGCACCGCGTCACCATCGAAAGCAATGCGCAGTTCATCACTGGCCGCACGGCTGGCGCCACCCGACAGAATGGTCGCCGCGGCGAACCCGGCATCCAGCGCACTGCGCACGTCTTCGGCATGCGTCGAGAGAAACAGGTCACAGCCGAAGGCCTTGAGGTACGGATAAGGACTGCGTCCGCCGACAAACGCCGCGCGGGAAATCGCCAGGCCATAGTGGTGGATCGAGTTGAAAACCCGCAGGCCGGTGTCGGCACTGTTACGCGACACCAGGATCACCTCGACCCGGGCGCGGCCAAGGCTGGCGTTCAAGTTAAGGAGTTTCTGTACCAAGGGAAATGCATCACCGGGCTCAAGGATTTCGTCTTCGTGTTCGATCTGATATTGCCGATAGGCTTCGACGCCGCTCGACAGATAGACCTTGTGGCTTTCGCTCAGGTCGAACAGCGCACGCGAAGAAATCGCCAGCACCAGTTTGTCGTCGATAGTCTTTGCCATGCCCTTCCCCCTCAGGTTGATCGACTCAGGTGTTACGTCGATCGATAAAACTCAAACTGCGATACAAGGCTTCGATTCGCGGCAACTCGCACCCTGCAGCCTTGGCTGCCGCCAGTGGCCGGGCGTAAATGGCCTCCAGCTCAAGCGGTCGTTTGTGCAGAAAGTCGTGGTACATGCTCGGCCAATAGTCCGGCATTTTCTCGGTCATCATGAACAGATGATCGGCATAACCGGCCGGTACGTCGTGACCGCAGGCGATTGCTCCCTGAACCACTTCAGCCATCAGCGCCTTGATCAGTTCCCGACTGTCGGCATCGGCCATCAACGGCGTGGTGCTGGCCTCGTGCAGCACCGACAGACCGTTGTAAGGGATATTCCAGACCAGTTTTTGCCAGCGCGCCTGATGCAGGTTCGCCATGGCCTGGGAGTCGATGCCGGCGGCGCGGAACAGTCCGGCGCCCTCCTCGACAATCGCCATGCGCGCCTGCTGGTCGGTTGCTGGGCCGCTGTGATAGCCGACATTGACCGCGCCGAGCGCCTGATGAGTGATGACGCCTGGTCCGTCGCGATGGACGCAGATATAGCAGAGCCCACCGAGCACGTGCAGCGAATCGGGAAGCAACGCTCGCAGACTGTCTTCAACGTCCAGGCCATTTTGCATCAGCAGCACTTTGGCATTCGGTGCTGCGGCTTGAATGATTGTCGGTGCCAGTTGGGCGTTGTTGGTGGTTTTCGCGCCCACCAGCAACCAGTCACAGGGCGGCATGTCTTCGGCACTCGAATACGCCTGAACCGGATTCAATGTCAGCGCGCCGTGCACTGCACTGTTGAGCCGCAATCCGCGCTCGGCCACCGCCGAAAACTCACTGCGCAACAGAAAATGCACATCGAAACCGGCACGCGCCAGCATCAATCCGTAAAAACCGCCGATCGCACCGGTGCCGATAATACCGATTGTCGGTTTGGTCACTGCCCCCATCATGGCAACTCCTCTGCAATTCGACTCAACGCCTGAGCCACGGCTACATTGAGCTCCGTGCGGGTCAGGCGCGATTTTAATGCCCCGAAAAATTCGCCGTCGCGCACCACAAACAGCGCAGGCAAATAGAAAACCTGGTAACGCTCGACCACCCCGCCATTGTTCCCGGCATCGATCCAGCACAGCCGATCGACATCCAGATCGAGTCGCGGCAATTGCTCACGGGCAAAACGGCAACTGGCGCAGCCGACGCTGGTGAAAATGACCAGCGACACACCGCTCATCGCCAGCAGCCGTTGGTCGGCGTCGAAATCAGTCAGTTCCGATTCGACCACTATACTGGGTGGAACAATGTCAGATGGCCGACACATGGAGTCCGTGTTCATGGGACGTTTTATTCCTCACCCTGACGATGTGCCCGTCGAATTAACGTTGCTCAAACCTGAGTGTATTTCACGGCAACAGCTGCACACTATCAGCCTCGGGGGCATGGCTTGCAATTATCACCGGGCGTGGCGCCACGGTACGGCGCTGGAAGTTCGCATGCCGACGTTGAACCCCGACATGCGTTTTCTGGGCTATGTAGCCTGGTGCCTGCGACGAAAACGCGGTTATCTGGTAGGCATCGCCTTCGTTGACGAACAGATGATGTTCAGTGCCCGGATGGGCGAGCAGGTGTGCCAGATCGAACGTTACTGCCGACTGCATGATGCGCATCACGATCTGCAGGAGATGCAGGCCCTGGCCCTCGAATGGGTCCAGGAACATGCCGAAGAGTTCTCTCACGACACGGTTCGCAAGGCATTTGCACAGGTCCTGCTGGATTAGCAGGAGCATTCTCAATTAGCTTTCCCCGCGAAAACTAATTGAGAATGCCCCTTAAACCGGTGTCTGCCCATTGTCGAGCCACGGTGTAACGCGCTAAGGTTCTGCTCCCCGACGCGCTTAATTTGCTGTGCTCCGCCGCGCGGGTTCGCTGGCGGCCGGCACCCGTGACCTGACGAGTAAACGATGGCTGATTTACCGATCAACGACCTAAACGTCGCTTCCAACGAGACGCTGATCACTCCCGATCAGCTCAAGCGTGATATCCCTCTGAGCGACGCTGCCCTGCGCACCGTCACCAAGGGCCGCGAAGTCATTCGCAATATTCTTGATGGCACCGACCACCGCCTGTTTGTTGTCATCGGGCCTTGCTCGATCCACGACATCAAGGCTGCCCACGAATACGCCGAGCGCCTGAAAGCGCTTGCGGCTGAAGTGTCCGATACCCTGTATCTGGTCATGCGCGTGTATTTCGAGAAGCCACGCACCACCGTCGGCTGGAAAGGTTTGATCAACGATCCGTACCTGGACGACTCCTTCAAGATTCAGGACGGTCTGCACATCGGTCGTCAATTGTTGCTGGACCTGGCCGAAATGGGCCTGCCGACCGCAACTGAAGCCCTCGACCCGATCTCCCCGCAGTACTTGCAGGACCTGATCAGCTGGTCGGCCATCGGTGCGCGCACCACAGAATCCCAAACCCACCGTGAAATGGCCTCCGGCCTGTCCTCGGCAGTCGGCTTCAAGAACGGCACCGACGGCGGCTTGACGGTCGCTATCAACGCCCTGCAATCGGTTTCCAGCCCTCACCGCTTCCTGGGTATCAACCAGGAAGGTGGCGTGTCGATCGTCACCACCAAGGGCAATGCCTACGGTCACGTGGTACTGCGCGGTGGCAACGGCAAGCCGAACTACGATTCGGTCAGCGTCGCACTCTGCGAGCAAGCGCTGAACAAAGCGAAGATAAAGCCGAACATCATGGTCGATTGCAGCCACGCCAACTCCAACAAGGACCCGGCCTTGCAACCGCTGGTGATGGAGAACGTCGCCAACCAGATTCTCGAAGGCAACCAGTCGATCATCGGCCTGATGGTCGAAAGTCACCTGAACTGGGGCTGCCAGGCGATCCCGAAAGACCTCGCCGACCTGCAATACGGCGTGTCGATCACCGATGCCTGCATCGACTGGACCGCCACCGAAAACACCTTGCGCAGCATGCATGCCAAGCTCAAGGATGTGCTGCCAAAACGCGATCGCAGCTGATCACTTTTCGCCGTACAAAAAAACGCCGGGCTTAACCCGGCGTTTTTTATGCGTTCGATTCTTTGAAAGGTTACTGGCTCAGCTTGGCTGCATGCCGCTGGTGGCGCTCCATGTAGCGTTCCACGTAGGAACACGATGGAATGACGGTGTAACCCATTTCCTCAGCGTACTCCAACGCCTTCTCGGTCAAGGCTGCCGCAATGCCGCGGCCACGCAGCGCGTTGGGCACGAAGGTGCGATAGATATCCAGGGTCTGTTTCCCCAGATCCATATAGGTCAGGTAGGCACGATGACCGTCCACATTGGTCTCGAACTGATGACCAGCCTGGTCATGGTGGATGGACAACGCCTCGCTCATCACTACTCCTCGCGGGTCTGGAATTCTGACCCCTACCTTACCGATGTTTTTCCGGCGAAGGAACATCTACGCCACCCCGTGCCTGAATGGACACCGAGAAGAACTGCACCCATCTCGCGCAACCGAGCACATATCAAATAGTAGGCACCATTGGCAGAAATGCTCAAGGTACGCTCGTCATCACGCTAAGTGCGGGGGGTACTGCTCCGGGTTACGCAGAGACGGCTCGACCAAGATCTCTGAAGATCGACAGCCTGAACATTGCCGGATGTTGAGACTTAAGACGAGCGCCCTTTGTTAAAGTCACCTCAACATGGAGAAAGATATGAGAGACGCCACGCAAAATCCGTACAAAAGTGTGGACGAATCCATCTAGACAGACTTTAGCCAAGATTCGGAAAAGAGCCGTGGCGCCGGAACTTTTCTTCGGCGGCTCGCTCAGCTCGGGCCTCCCAGCTGGGTATTTTTTAAACAATGCAGTTAAAAGTTGCTCGAAAAAGAATCAACGCCTACAATTTTTTTGGCTTCTTGCTTTACGTCAGTTTACTTACGACAAGTAATGGGTAGTATGTACGCCGGCTATTTCCTCACTCTGAGGAGACAGCTAACTTAATAGAAAGTCCTTGAAGGGGAACACGATGAACAACGTTCTGAAATTCTCTGCTCTGGCTCTGGCCGCAGTTCTGGCTACCGGTTGCAGCAGCGTATCGAAAGAAACCGAAGCACGTCTGACCGCTACTGAAGACGCAGCTGCTCGCTCCCAGGCTCGTGCAGACGAAGCTTACCGTAAAGCTGATGAAGCTCTGGCTGCTGCTCAAAAAGCACAACAGACTGCTGACGAAGCTAACGAGCGTGCACTGCGCATGCTGGACAAAGCTAGCCGCAAGTAATAGTCCTTCGGGATTGTTATCAAGCCGACCCATTTTTTGGGTCGGCTTTTTTATTGCCCGCTATTTCATACCGGCAATAAAAAACCCGCCGAGGCAGTCAGCACCGGCGGGTTCCTTTCATTGCATTACTGCAGCGGGTCGATCGGCGCAGTCGTCACCATCGGCGCCGAGGCATTCGGCACTCCGATTTCCACCGGCAAACCATCTTCGGCCGCAACCACGTCGCGGACCACATCCCAGTCCATGCGCAGGTTGTTGGTGATGTCCTCACGCTTGAGCATCGCGTTGATCACCGCGGTGTGCTTGTCGACCACAGAGGGATTGCCCTTGTCGTCCAGCGGCGTGTGTGCTTCCAGGTACACCTTGCCGCCACTGACACCGAACTTGTACGGGTCGCTGATAATGCGCACCGACGTGCCTACCGGCACCATGCTCGCCATTTCCAGCACGTTGTTGTTGAACATGCGGAAGCAACCGTGGCTGGTGCGCATGCCGATGCCGAACTTCTTGTTCGAACCGTGGATCAGGTAGCCCGGCGTGCCTAACGTGAACTTGAACGGCCCCAGAGGGTTGTCCGGGCCGGCCGGCACCACGTTCGGCAACGGGTCGCCATCGGCGGCGTGCTCGGCCTTGATCGACGCTGGAGGGGTCCAGGTCGGGTTCGGCGTCTTGGCGATGATGCTGGTATGGGCAATCGGCGAGCCCCAGCCTTCACGGCCGATACCCAGCGGGAAGGTGTACACCACGTTCCGGCCTTTGGGGAAGTAATAGAGGCGGTACTCGGCCAGGTTGATGACGATGCCTTCACGCGGGCCAGGTGGCAGGATGAAACGCGTCGGCAGCACCACTTCGGTGCCAGCGCCCGGCAGCCATGGATCGACGCCTGGGTTGGCCGCGACCATTTCCGAATAGCCCAGATCGTAGGTGGTACCAAGGTCGGCGAAGGTATCTTCGTACTTGGCCTTGATCACCTGGACCTGACCGATGATGTCTTCACCGGGCGGTGGCAGGGGCAGCTCCAATGCTGCTACGGGACCCGCCACACAGAGGGCGGCGAGAGACAGGTAGCGGGTGACGGCAGGAAAGCGCGGCAACATCCGGAAAATCCTTCGCATGATCGACAAGGGTATAAAAACGGGATTGTACACCGGCATCTGGAAATTCGGGGAGTTGACCGATAGCAAGCAATCTATCGGATTCTAAAGCTCGAAACGCAGTTCCGGCCAGATCGGCGAGGTGCCGCGTTTTTGCGATTCCAGAATGGCCCGGCACAGCGAGCACAGACGCTGGTCCTGGAACACACGGCGATCGACGCTCGACCAGCGCGGTTGTGCTGGCAACAGGCTGCCGCACAAGGTCCGGTCCGCCGAGCCGCCCAACTCCAGCTGACGGGTCACCAGATGTACCCGCACTTCCTGGCAGGCAAACAGATCCAGCTGTTCGTCAGGCTCGATCAGTTGGTAGGCAAAAAGTGACCAGGCAGGACGCGGCATCGGGGGCTCCAAATCGGGGGCGCCACCTTAGCCGAAACACCGCCGCTAGAAAAGCGTCAAAGCAGCGGTTTCAGTGTAGGCCAGACATTTTCCAGCAACTTGCCCTGAGCCCCGACAGTCGGGTGCAGGCCGTCGGCTTGCATCAAGTCTGGATGACCGCCTACGCCGTCGAGAAAAAACGGCACCAGGGGGATCTTTTTCTCCTCGGCCAACGTGCTGTAGACCTTCGCGAAGGCCTCGGTATAACGAACGCCGTAGTTGGGTGGCAATTGCATGCCGAGTAGCAGCACCTTGGCGCCACTGGCGCGGGAGCTGTCGATCATTGCTGCAAGGTTTTGTTGCAATTGTGTTGGCAGCAATCCGCGCAGGCCATCGTTACCGCCCAACTCGAGGATTACCAACTCAGGCTTATGCTCTGCAAGCAGCGCGGGCAGGCGCGCCCGGCCTCCGGCACTGGTGTCGCCGCCAATGGACGCATTGACTACCTTATCGTCGAAACCTTCGCGCTGGAGCCGGTCCTCAAGCAGGGATACCCATCCCAACCGGGTATCCAGCCCGAAACCCGCGCTGATACTATCGCCAACGATCAGGACAGTACCCGCCGCTGCGCTCTGGGCCATGCACATCAAGGCCAGGCCAGCACTCAAAAACCACACACGCATCGGATTCTCCATGGGCGCAAGCATTCTCACCGCGAAGAACCTCAGCAAAGTGGTTCCCAGCGCGGAAGGTGAACTGACTATCCTGCACGAACTGAGCCTGAAACTGAACAAGGGCGACAGTCTGGCCATCGTCGGTGCCTCCGGTTCGGGCAAATCCACCCTTTTGGGCCTGCTCGCCGGTCTCGATCTGCCGAGCAGCGGTGAAGTCACGCTCGCGGGTCAAGCCCTGAGCAATCTCGATGAAGACCAACGGGCGCGCATCCGCGCCGAGCACGTGGGTTTTGTCTTTCAATCATTCCAGTTGCTGGACAGCCTCAACGCTCTCGAAAACGTGATGCTGCCGCTGGAACTCGATGGGCGCAAGGACGCCCGTGCGCGCGCCACCGAACTGCTGCAACGCGTCGGACTGGGCCAACGCCTGACCCATTCGCCCCGCCAGCTCTCCGGCGGGGAACAACAGCGCGTGGCGATTGCCCGAGCCTTTGCCGCCGAGCCCGATGTGCTGTTTGCCGACGAACCCACCGGCAACCTCGACAGCCATACCGGCGAGCGCATCAGCGATCTGCTGTTCGAGCTCAATCAGGAACGTGGCACGACCCTGGTGCTGGTGACCCACGATGAACGCCTGGCACATCGCTGCCGACGCCTGATCCGCCTTGACGCCGGCCTGCTCGTCCCGCCCCTGGAGGTTTAATGGCACGCCTGCCGCTGTTGCGCCTGTTCAGTCTTGCCATCCGCCAACTGCTGCGCGATGCCCGCGCCGGTGAGTTGCGCGTGTTGTTCTTTGCCTTGCTGGTGGCTGTGGCGGCGAGTACCGCCATCGGCTACTTCGGCGCCCGTCTGAACGGCGCCATGATGCTGCGTGCCACCGAGTTTCTCGGTGCCGACTTGCTGCTTGAAGGCAGCTCTCCCGCACGACCCGAACAGATAAAAAGCGGCACGGAGCTGGGCCTCGAACACGCTCAAGTGGTGGAATTTTCCAGCGTCATCGCCACTGACAATGGTATTCAGCTGTCCAGCATCAAGGCGGCCGACGACGTCTATCCACTGCGCGGCGAACTGAAAAGCGCCCCAGAGCCCTTCGCCCCGGAAGAACCCGGTGGCGGACCGAAACCCGGTGAGGCCTGGGTCGAAGCGCGACTGTTGACTGCGCTGGACCTGAAGATCGGAGACAGCATCGACGTCGGCATGCGCACTCTCAAACTGGCGCGATTGCTGACCTATGAGCCGGACCGCGCCGGTAATTTCTACAGCCTGACGCCACGAGTACTGATCAACCTCAACGACCTCGCCGCGACCGGCGTGGTGCAACCCGGCAGCCGGGTCAGTTACCGCGAACTCTGGCGCGGTAAAGCCGAGGCGCTGGAAACCTATCGTCAATTGATCAAACCCGGCCTGGCCGCCAACCAGCGTTTGCAGGATGCCCGCGATGGTAACCGACAGATCGGCGGCGCCTTGGGCAAGGCCGAGCGCTACTTGAACATGGCCAGCCTGGTGGCGGTTCTGCTGTCCGGTGTGGCGGTGGCGTTGTCGGCGACACGCTTCGCTACCCGCCGATTCGATGCCAGTGCATTGCTGCGTTGCCTGGGTTTGTCCCGACGGGAAACCATGGTGCTGTTCAGTTTGCAACTGACGGTACTAGGGCTACTCGCCAGTTTCTGCGGCGCCCTCATCGGCTGGTTCGCGCAGTTGGGACTGTTCGCGCTGCTGCATGATTTATTACCGACCGACGTTCCACCGGGCGGTCTGTTTCCCGCTATTGCCGGGATTGGCACCGGATTGGTCGCGCTGGCAGGGTTTGCCTTGCCACCACTGGCGGCACTGGGTCGGGTTCCGCCATTGCGGGTGTTGCGTCGGGACATGTTGCCGATCCCTTCCAGCACCTGGATGGTGTACGGCGCGGCATTGGGCGCTCTTGGGCTGATCATGTGGCGTCTGAGCCTGGATCTGCTGCTGACGTTCGCCCTGCTTGGTGGTGGCGTGATCGCAGCGCTGATCCTTGGCGGCTTGTTGTTGCTGCTCCTGAAGAGTCTGCGCCGAATGCTGGCGCGCGCCTCTTTGCCGTGGCGCCTCGGGCTGGGCCAATTGCTGCGTCATCCACTGGCAGCCGCGGGGCAATCCCTGGCCTTCGGTTTGATTCTGCTGTCGATGGCTTTGATTGCATTGCTGCGTGGCGAGTTGCTGGACACCTGGCAGAACCAGCTACCGAAAAACGCGCCCAATTATTTCGCGCTGAACATCCTGCCGGCGGACAAACAGGCGTTTACCGATCGCCTGATCGAACTGTCGGCACAATCGGCGCCGCTCTATCCGGTGGTACCTGGACGGCTGATCAGCGTCAACGGCGAGCCGGTTCAGGAAATCGTCAGCAAGGACTCGGCCGGCGACCGAGCGATCCAGCGCGACCTGAGCCTGACCTGGGCCGCGGATTTGCCGACGGGCAACAAACTCACTGCGGGTAACTGGTGGGCCGAACAGACGCCGGACGACATTCCCGGCGTATCGGTGGAAGGCAAAGTCGCCGAAAGCCTGAAGCTCAAGCTCGGCGATCACATGGTGTTTACCGTGGGTGGCGTCAATCGCGAAGCAAAAGTCACCAGCCTGCGGGAGGTCAACTGGGACAACTTCCAGCCTAACTTCTTCATGATCTTCCAGCCCGGCACACTGAAGGATCTGCCGGCGACCTACCTGACCAGTTTCTATCTGGCGGCCGGTCATGATCAGCAGATCGTGGATCTGTCCCGGGCGTTTCCCGCGGTAACCATCTTGCAAGTCGAAGCCTTGCTCGAACAGCTGCGCAGCATCCTCGCCCAAGTAACTCTGGCGGTGGAATACGTGCTGTTGTTCGTGTTGGCCGCGGGGATGGCGGTGTTGTTTTCAGGCTTGCAGGCGACGCTCGATGAACGCATTCGCCAAGGCGCCTTGTTGCGAGCGCTAGGGGCCGAGCGCCAACTGTTGGTCAAGGCCCGGCGGATTGAATTCGGTTTGCTTGGAGCGGTCAGCGGGTTGTTGGCAGCGCTGGGTTCGGAACTGGTAAGTATGGTGCTCTACCGCTACGCCTTCGACCTGCCGTGGCACCCCCATCCGTGGTTATTGGTGCTGCCACTGATCGGTGCGGTGCTGATCGGGGGAGCCGGTGTGTTTGGTACGCGCCGTGCGCTGAACGCCAGCCCCCTGACAGTCTTGCGCGAGGGTTGATAGACTCAAGCTCTCTCTATCACAAGAAGTTGCCATGAGCCGTTATCGCCCTCCCCGCCCCGCTGGCACCGCGCTGATCACCCCCGAAGGTGAAGCGCGGATGCGGGCCGAGTTTCATGAGCTCTGGCATGTTCGGCGGCCGCAGGTGACACAGTCAGTCAGCGAGGCCGCGGCACAGGGCGATCGCTCGGAAAACGCCGAATACACCTACGGCAAAAAGATGCTGCGCGAGATCGACAGTCGAGTGCGCTTTCTCACCAAACGGCTGGAAGCGCTCAAAGTCGTCAGCGAAAAACCGAGCGATCCGAACAAGGTTTATTTTGGCGCCTGGGTCACAATCGAAGACGAGGACGGCAAAGAGTCGCGCTACCGTATCGTCGGGCCGGATGAACTGGATTTGAAACTGGGCCTGATCAGCATCGATTCGCCGCTGGCCCGCGCCCTGATCGGCAAGGCGCTGGACGCCGAGGTTCGGGTTCAGACACCGACCGGTGAACAGTGCGTCTATATCGTGGCTATCGATTATCTTTGAGCCGCAGCACTCTGAACCTCAACGGCGGGTAATCAGCCCCTGTCGGGCAACGCGAGTCAGTTGCTTGATCACTTCGGGTGCGTCCTCGAGGCTGGGCGATTGAATCACCGCCAGATCGAAACTGTCGCTGGCAAATCGAGCCAGCGATTCACCCTCTTCGACAAACTGGATCAGGAAGGCCGCAGGCCCACCGGTGCGACGCGGCCAGCCATCGAGATAACGCAAGAGTGTCGGCTGATGTTTGCCGCCAAGCAGGATTTTTGGATTGCGCTGGGTGAGGTGTGCCGTGATCGGCGCGGGGCGTATAACAGGGCTTAGTGCATTCATTGTGTCGTGTCTCTGCCTCAAAAGTCTGCATGGCAGGTGAGAGGCAACACCGAACCAGCGCTTTAGCGGTATTTCGAAGCCTGTTTCAAGCTTCTATCGGCAACTGAATGAGTCACCTGGCGCCCCGCAAGTAGCTGTTTAAATCGGCGCATGGGCAGCATCCTAGAGAAGCTGACCGGACAGTGTCAAGAATGACGAGCAACAAAAAGGCCCGCGCAATGCGGGCCTTTTCATTGAGCCAGAGCGGTCAGCCGGCGATAGCGCGGTCAGCCGAGAGCTTGCCGGCGCCTTCGATCAGCACCGCGATGCTGCCGCCGAGTAGCGCCAGGGCAAATTCATAACCGTTGTTGGCCATGAACAGACCGTTAGGAAGGTGCACCGAGAAGATTGCCACCAGCGAGAGAAAGGTCAGGCCGAAGGCCGCTGGGCGAACCAGCAAGCCAATGATCAATGCCAGGCCGGCGAAGAACTCGGTACCACCGGCCAGCGTCGCCATCAGATAGCCCGGCGCCAGGCCGATGCTTTCCATGTATTGCGCGGTGCCCGCCAGACCGTAACCACCGAACGCCCCAAAGAGTTTCTGTGAGCCGTGGGCAGCGAAGATGATGCCGACGAAAATCCGCAAGACAGTCAGGCCGTAGCCGGCGCGGGTAAACATTACCTTGTTGATCAGTGTGCTCATGCTGTGTCATCCGTTGTCAGTGTGTGTTGGTTGGCCGCTATATTAATCAGTAAATCACATGTTAAAAGCGCAATTAATCCGCCATAACAATCAGTTTATTCGATTATTTGCGTGAGGCAACTTTCTGCCCCTGGGGCTCCAACGACTCCCGCTCCCGATCGAACGCCAGGTAATACTTGTTCACGCTATTAACATAGCTGACGGCGCCCATTCCCACCTGTTCCATGGCGATGCGTTCAACCTGGAAGAACCACTGATTGGGATTCAAACCACGCCGACGAGCCTCGGCACGCATGCCCTGAACCCGTTCCGGCCCCATGTTGTAGGCCGCGAGCACGAACGCCATGCGCTCGCGCTCGTTGAGTTTGGGGCTGGCAAAGAACTTGCGACGAATCATCGCCAGGTACTTCGCACCGGCCTGCACATTGGCATCGAGATTCTGAATGTTGTCGACCCCCACCCGTTGGGCGGCGGACGGGGTGATCTGCATCAGGCCGGTAGGACCGCTGCCGCTGCGGGCATTGGGTTGCAGGGCCGATTCCTTGAACGCCAGGGCCGCCAGATTCAACCAATCCATGCCTTGGGCTTCGGCGTGTTTTTGCAGCACCGGTCGAAGTTTCTCGAGGCGCTGTCGATCAGCTTTGGCCAATGGATAGTGCACTTGATACAAACGTCGATAGATCCGCAGGAACGCGGCATCCTGATCCGATGGTTTTTTGTAACCGGTCAGGAAGCGATCAATGCTCGCGCGCAACATTGAGGCGTCACGGCGCACGAACCAGAACTCTTCGCCCGGCTCACTGATGAGTACCTGCCGATCGAAGCGCAACTTGGGCAGGATCTTGCCCCAGCGTTCGGCAATGGGTTGCTCGACGATCGTCAGGTGAAAGATTCCCCCCTGAACCATCTCCAGTACATCCTCGACCGCCAGACTGGGATCGACCCACTCGATGGTCACCGGTGGCAGTTTGAGCAACGCGAGCTTTTGATTGATCTGGCTGACCGCGTCCCCGGCGGCACTGCCGGTGGGCAACGCCAGGGTTTTGCCAGAGAGTTGTTCGAGACGGGTGTAACGTCGCTCGCCTTTGATCCCGACCAATATCAACGGGATGTTGCTGGCAATCGGTTCACTGGTGCTGACCGCGTGGCCCGGTTGCAGGTCCAGCAGCTCCCCCGGCGCGACCAGATCACCCTCGCCGCGCTGCAACGCACCGATCAGTTGATCCTTGCCCTTGGGAATGATCTTGAGGGTAATTTCCTGACCGTCACGGGCGTGACCGTTGAGGTATTGCTCGAAGGCTCGCAAGCGGTGGTATTCAACACCGATGGCCTGGCCCTGGACTTCGCCGGAGCTGTTGCGGCTCTGGTTGACCAGCACCCGCAACACCCGACTGCTGCGAATTTCCGCCAAGTCGCGGACTTTCGCCGCAGGCACGGCTTGCAGCGGCCCGGCCAGACGCGCAACTGCCGGCATCGGCAGCAGCAACGAACAACACAGCAGTAGCAAAACCGAGGGACGTGTCATCCACTCTCCAGAAAGAATACTGGGCCGATTTCAAGAATTTTCATGAAATCGAACGACAGAAACAGAGCACCGTGAGCGCTGGCAAAGTGCGAAAGACTGGCGCAGTGATGGCACCACGGCCACCCTGACCTGTCTCGCGGCATCAAGAGACAGCTTTAACTCATTGTAGTTCTTGGCTTTTCTTATAAATCTACAGCTCTGATATGCTTTCCGGCCTTTGGTCCGAGGTAGCACCATGCAACTCATCGATATCGGCGTCAACCTGACCAACCCCAGTTTTGCCGACAAACACCAGGCTGTACTCGACCGCGCCTACGCGGCCGGGGTCTGCCAATTGGTGCTCACCGGCACCAGTGTCGAGGGCAGCGAGCAAGCGCTGGAACTGTGCCGGCAACTGGACGAAACGGCTCAACGGCTGTTCGCCACCGCCGGCATTCATCCCCACAGCGCCAGCGACTGGAACGCCGACAGCGCCCAGCGCCTGCGCAGTTTGCTCAAGGAGCCAAACGTTGTGGCGGTCGGTGAATGCGGGCTGGATTTCAATCGTGATTTCTCGCCGCGCCCGCAGCAGGAAAAAGTCCTGGAAAAGCACTTGGAGTTGGCGGTCGAGCTGCAACTGCCGGTGTTCCTCCACGAACGCGACGCCAGCCAGCGCTTGCTGGAAATCCTTCGCGATTATCGTGATCAGTTGCCGGCCGCCGTGGTGCACTGCTTCACGGGCGAAAAGAAAGCGTTGTTCAGTTATCTCGATCTGGATTTGCACATCGGGATCACCGGCTGGATCTGCGACGAGCGCCGGGGCACGCACCTGCATCCGTTAGTGAAAGAGATCAAGCGGGGACGGTTGATGCTGGAGAGCGATGCACCGTATCTGTTGCCGCGCAGCCTGCGACCCAAGCCGAAAAATGGTCGCAACGAACCGGCGTATCTGACCGAAGTGTTGCGGGAAGTGGCGTTGCATCGCGGGGAGAGCGAAGAAGAGCTGGCGGCTCACAGCACGGCGTGTGCGCGAGCATTCTACGGGTTGCCTGCTGTTGACTGATGCAGCCTCAACGCTATCGCGAGCCTGATCAGGCCCGCGATACAAGCGTCGCGGTCTTGTCTTAGTGACTGCTACGCAACATTTCTTTAGGCACGTACTTGCCGATCTCGAACTTGCCGATCGCCGCGCGGTGCACTTCGTCCGGGCCGTCGGCCAGGCGCAAGGTGCGTTGCATCGCATACATATAGGCCAGCGGGAAATCGTTGGACACCCCTGCCCCACCATGGATCTGGATCGCCCGGTCGATCACCCGCAAGGCCACGTTCGGTGCGACAACCTTGATCTGAGCGATTTCGCTTTTCGCAACCTTATTGCCGACGGTGTCCATCATGTACGCCGCTTTTAATGTCAGCAGACGTGCCATGTCGATTTCCATCCGCGAGTCGGCGATTTTGTCGATGTTGCCGCCCAGACGTGCCAAAGGTTTACCGAACGCAGTACGGGTTACCGCCCGTTTGCACATAAGTTCCAATGCACGTTCGGCCATGCCGATTGAACGCATGCAGTGGTGAATCCGTCCCGGGCCAAGGCGACCCTGAGCAATTTCGAAGCCGCGGCCTTCGCCCAACAGGACATTTTCGTACGGCACACGGACGTTTTCGAACAGCACTTCGGCGTGGCCGTGAGGGGCGTCGTCGTAACCGAACACGGGCAGCGGACGAACGATCTTCACGCCTGGAGCATCCACCGGCACCAGAATCATCGAGTGCTGCGCATGACGCGGCGCGTCAGGATCGCTCAGGCCCATAAAGATCAGAATCTTGCAGCGTGGATCGCAGGCACCTGAAGTCCACCATTTCTTGCCGTTGATCACCCACTCGTCGCCATCACGCACGGCGCGGGCGGCCATGTTGGTGGCATCGGACGAGGCCACATCCGGTTCAGTCATAGCGAACGCCGAGCGGATCTCGCCACGCAGCAAAGGTTCGAGCCAGCGCTGCTTCTGCTCTTCGTTGGCATAACGCACCAGCACTTCCATGTTGCCGGTGTCTGGCGCGGAGCAGTTGAACGGCTCGGGGCCCAGCAGCGAACGGCCCATGATTTCGGCCAGCGGCGCGTACTCGAGGTTGGTCAGGCCGGCGCCGAGTTCGGACTCAGGCAGAAACAAATTCCACAAACCTTCAGCCTTGGCCTTGAGTTTGAGCTCCTCCATGATTGCCGTCGGCTGCCAGCGATCGCCTTCGGCGACCTGGCGCTCGAACACCGCTTCAGCGGGATAAACGTAGGTATCCATGAACGCGGTCACGCGCTCACGCAGTTCTTGCACCTTGGGCGAATAAGCGAAATCCATGGGCAGCTCTACCTTTTGACTGAGGGTTTTGATGAGTTGTTCAGGTCATGCAATCGATGCTAGAACAGCTACGAAAATTTACCTAGCCTATTCTCGGCGTGTATTAACATTCATCACCGATATATGATCGGCTGATCGAGAGCCCAACAATAAGAGTGCCGCGCAATGAATCTGAGCAAGGTCGACCTCAACCTTTTCATCGTCTTCGACGCGATCTACACCGAAGCCAACCTCACCCGCGCCGGGCAGATTGTCGGCATTACTCAACCGGCGGTCTCGAACGCCCTGGCCCGTCTGCGCGAGACCTTCAATGACCCGTTGTTCGTGCGCACCGCTCAAGGCATGGTCCCGACGCCCATGGCGCAGAACATTATCGGGCCGGTGCGCAACGCCCTCTCCCTGCTGCGGGTGTCGGTGCAGGAAAGCCGTATTTTCAACCCGTTGCAGGCGGTCAAGACCTACCGCATCAGCATGACTGACCTCACTGAAGCGGTAATCCTGCCGCCGCTGTTCCAGCGCCTACGTCGCCTGGCACCGACGGTGATCATCGAAAGCTTCCTGTCCAAGCGCCGCGAGACCACCAAGGAGCTGGCGGCCGGGCGACTTGATTTCGCGGTCGACGCGCCGCTCAATACAGACCCGCAAGTGCGCCACGTCAAGTTAATGGAAGACCGTTACGTGTGCGCCATGCGCAAGGGCCATCCGCTGGCAGGCAAAGAAAAGTTCACCCTCGACGATTACCTGTCGCTGACCCATATCCATATCTCCAGCCGCCGTAGCGGTCTGGGCCATGTCGACCTGGCCTTGGGCAAAATGGGCATCCAGCGCAAGATCGCCCTGCGATCCCAGCATTACTTGATGGCATCCCAGGTGTTGCAGCAGACCGACATGGTGATGACCGTGCCGGAACGCTTTGCCCGTCGCCATGATTTGTACTCGGTGAACCTGCCGGTCAACGATGTGCCGCCGGTAGAAACCCACCTCTATTGGCACGAAAGCACCGACCAGGACCCGGCCAACCGCTGGATGCGCGAGCAGATGATCGAGTTGTGCCAGCAGGTGACGGCACATGAGAAGAAGCTCGATAAGGTGTAGGACTTTGGACCGAGGTGCTCCCATCGCGAGCGGGCTCACTCCCACATTTACCCCGGTTCTTTCAGAAAGAATGCGGTCGAATGTAGGAGCGAACCTGCTCGCGATGGGGCCGGCACTGACAGCAAAAATCCACGCCCCTTGACGTAAACGTCAACCTGCCATTAGCTTAGCGCCATGACCTTTTTCGAGCGCTTCCATGAGCAGCCAGACCTATAGCATTTCCGACCTCGCCCGCGAGCTCGACATCACCACCCGGGCCATTCGCTTTTATGAAGAGCAAGGCCTGCTCAGCCCCGAGCGACGCGGTCAGGAGCGCATCTATTCGCCCCGTGACAAAGTCAGCCTGAAGCTGATCCTGCGGGGCAAGCGCATTGGTTTCTCCCTTGCCGAATGCCGCGAGCTGATCGAACTCTACGACCCCACCGGTGGCAATCAGAAACAGCTGCAAACCATGCTGACCAAAATCGCCGAACGCCGCGAACAGCTGGAGCAGCAGATGCTCGACATCGAACAGATGAAGCTGGAGCTGGACACCGCGCAGGAGCGTTGCACCCAGGCGCTGGAACAGACCATCAAAAACCAGGAACTCATCCAATAACCAAACGTAATGATCGTTCCCACGCTCCGCGTGGGAATGCAGCCCGTGACGCTCAGCGTCACACATCCAGAGCGTCCATTGCGGCATTCCCACGCAGAGCGTGGGAACGATCCCTAACTGAACAGGTGAATTGCTTATGTCCCTACCCACTCACGTTCGCCTGGTCGAAGTCGGCCCACGCGACGGTCTGCAAAACGAAGCCCAACCCATCAGCGTCAAGGACAAGGTGCAACTGGTCGACGCGCTGACCGCCGCCGGGCTCGGCTATATAGAAGTCGGCAGTTTCGTGTCGCCCAAATGGGTGCCGCAAATGGCCGGTTCCGCCGACGTCTTCGCGCAGATCCAGCGCAAGCCTGGGGTGACGTATGGTGCACTCGCCCCCAACCTGCGCGGGTTTGAAGATGCCATCGCAGCCGGGGTCAAGGAAGTCGCGGTCTTCGCTGCCGCGTCGGAATCGTTTTCCCAGCGCAACATCAATTGCTCGATCAGCGAAAGTCTGGAGCGTTTCGTGCCGATCATGGACGCCGCCAGGCAACACGGTGTCAGCGTGCGTGGTTACGTGTCCTGTGTGCTGGGCTGCCCTTACGAAGGTGACGTCGCGCCCGAGCAAGTCGCGCGGGTCGCTCGCGAGCTCTACGCGATGGGCTGCTATGAAGTGTCCCTTGGCGACACCATCGGCACCGGCACCGCTGGCGCGACCCGCAAGATGTTCGACGTGGTGTCGGCCGATGTACCCCGTGAAAAACTCGCCGGGCACTTCCACGACACCTATGGCCAGGCCATGGCCAACATTTATGCCAGCCTGCTGGAAGGCATCTCGGTGTTCGACAGCTCCATCGCCGGCCTCGGCGGCTGCCCCTACGCCAAGGGCGCCAGCGGTAACGTCGCGACCGAAGATGTGGTTTACCTGCTCAACGGCCTGGGTATCGAAACCGGTATCGACCTGGACGCGTTGATTCTGGCCGGTCAGCAGATTTGCACGGTGCTGGGGCGAGCGACCGGTTCGCGCGTGGCCAAGGCTCGTAGCGCACAGTGAGTGGGCGGATGTGTCCGGGTGTTACCGCTGCGTCTGAAACGTGGGGGGCAAGCGAGTAACACGGAAACAAATCGTCGGGTTTTGCCAGAACGAAAAATCCTACAAAATCACAACTCATTGTTTTTAAAGGTTTTTTAAAAGTTGGCACGGCTTCTGCTATCTCTATGGCATAACAAGAACAAAAAAAGCGGCAAACCTAATAAAAATAAGACGTAACGACTCTGACATAACAAAAACAACACGGCAGAGACGCAGCTAACAGATTTTTTTGGAGAGGATGTGCTTTTCAGGGTGCTTTTCGGAGTAACCCGCAACCGGGCAGAGAACAATAAAACTACCTTCAGGTAGCTCCCGAACTGGTTGGATCGCTTGGCGAAAAAGTAGATCAGCGCTCAAAAAAATACGTTTGCTCTTGATCCCGGATGGGGATCGACAAAAACAGCGGTAAAGGGTCACGGTTTCCAAAAACAACAACAGACCGCCCCTCAATAATAAAAAAAGAGCACGTAACGACAAAATTAAAGGGGAGCTTCGGCTCCCCTTTGTGCTTTCTGGTGTTTGCCATTTCCGCTGCCCCCCCTGTGGGAGCGAGCCTGCTCGCGATAGCGGTGGTTCAGTCGACATCTATATTGGATGTGCTGCCGTCATCGCGGGCAGGCTCGCTCCCACAAGGAATGGTGGTCAGGCGTGATTACCGCGCAATTCCTCGATACTGATTTCCCGCATCCGAAACTTCTGGATCTTCCCGGTCACCGTCATCGGAAACTCATCGACGAATTTAAAGTAACGCGGTGTCTTGAAGTGCGCGATGCGTTCCTTGCACCACGCTTGCAGCTCCTGCTCGGTAGCACTGTGGCCCGGATGGAATTTGATCCAGGCGACAATCTCTTCGCCATACCGCGAGCACGGAATCCCGATCACTTGCACATCTGCCACCGCCGGGTGGGTAAAGAAGAATTCTTCCAGCTCCCGCGGGTAAATATTCTCACCGCCGCGGATGATCATGTCCTTGTTGCGTCCGGCAATGCATACGTAGCCTTCGTCATTCATGCTCGCCAGATCACCGGTGTGCATCCAGCCGGCCTGATCGATGGCCTCGGCGGTGCCTTGCGGATTGTTCCAGTAACCGAGCATCACGCTGTAGCCGCGGGTGCACAGCTCACCGATAGTGCCGCGCGGCACCAGGTTGCCCGCTTCGTCGATGATCTTGCTTTCCAATTGCGGCTGGGTGCGGCCGACGGTGGTAACACGCAATTCCAGTTCGTCTGACGGACCAGTCTGCAATGACACCGGACTTGTTTCCGTCATGCCGTAGGCAATCTGCACTTCGCTCATGTGCATTTCACTGATGACCCGACGCATCACTTCGATCGGACAGGTCGCCCCGGCCATGATCCCAGTGCGCAGGCTCGACAGATCGAATTCAGCACGCTTGGGCTGATCGAGCATGGCGATGAACATGGTCGGTACGCCGTAAAGCGCGGTGGCCTTTTCTTCGGCGACAGTGGTCAGGGTCAGCAATGGATCGAACGCATCGCTGGGGTAAATCATGGTGCTGCCGTGGGTCATGCAACCGAGGTTGCCCATGACCATGCCGAAGCAGTGATACAGCGGCACGGGGATGACCAGACGATCACTCGCGGTCAGGCCGAGGCTTTCGCCGACCATGTAACCGTTATTGAGAATGTTGTAGTGACTGAGGGTCGCGCCCTTGGGGAAGCCGGTGGTGCCGGAGGTGTACTGGATGTTTACCGCCTGGTCGAAATGCAGGCTGTTTTGACGTTCGCTCAACTGCTGCGCCGACACGCTTCCCGCAAGATCGGTCAATTGCGACCACGGCAGGAAACCCGATGGCGGCTGAGCATCAAGGCTGATGACACCGCGCAGCTCCGGCAGGCGTTCGCTCTGCAATTTTCCGATGGATTGCTCAGCCAGTTCGGGAACGAGGCCCTGCAGCATCCCGTGATAGTCGGAGGTCTTGAAGGCACCGGCGCAAACCAGCCATTGGCAACCGGATTGCTTCAATACGTACTCGAGTTCGGAGCTGCGGTAGGCCGGGTTGATGTTGACCAGAATCACGCCGATTTTCGCGCTGGCAAACTGGCTGATACACCATTGCGCGCAGTTCGGTGCCCAGATACCCAGACGATCACCGGCCTGCAAGCCCAGCGCCAACAGCGCTTTGGCATGCAGATCCACGGCTTCGGCCAGTTGCTGCCAGGTGTAGCGCAACTGTTGATGGCGCACGACCAGCGCCTCGCCGGTCGGGTATTGCGCGACGGTGTTATCGAACGCCTGGCCGATGGTCATCGCCAGCAAGGCTTTGTCCTGGGAACCACGGGTGTAACTACGCTGCGGGCTTGCACTGGGTTGATCCATGACGACCCCTATTGTCTTTATTAGTGGGTGTTACAGCGACCCCCAGAGGGAGCGACCTGTGGCGAGGGGATTGAGCGAAACGTCGCACCGCCCCGTTCGGCTGCGAAGCAGTCGCAAACCCGGTGAATACGGCTTCTCTGACACACCGTAATCACCGATTTGGGGCCGCTTCGCGACCCAACGGGGATAAATCCCCTCGCCACAGGTGCTCCCACAGAGGTTGTTCGCCTTCTATGAACTGGCTCTACTCTCGCTTAAGTTGACGTTAACGTAAAGGGTGATTGACAGCCATTCGTCACAGGCTTACGTTAACGTAAAGGTGAGAACCAAATCACGGCCCTCCCGACCCTACAAAAAAGCCAAAAGGTGACCCATGAGCTACCCATCCCTGAACTTTGCCCTCGGTGAAACCATCGACATGCTGCGCGATCAGGTTCAGTCCTTCGTCGCCAAAGAAATCGCGCCGCGCGCCGCTCAGATAGATATCGACAACCTGTTCCCTGCCGACCTGTGGCGTAAATTCGGCGACATGGGTCTGCTGGGTATCACTGTGCCGGAAGAATACGGCGGTGCGGGCCTGGGTTACCTGGCGCACGTCGTCGCTATGGAAGAAATCAGCCGCGGTTCGGCCTCGGTCGCCCTGTCCTACGGCGCGCACTCCAACCTCTGCGTCAACCAGATCAACCGCAACGGCAATCACGAACAGAAAAGCAAATACCTGCCGAAGCTGATCAGCGGCGAACACATCGGCGCCCTGGCCATGAGCGAACCGAATGCCGGTTCCGACGTGGTATCGATGAAACTACGCGCCGATAAACGCGGCGACCACTACGTCCTCAATGGCAGCAAGACCTGGATCACCAACGGCCCGGACGCCAACACCTATGTGATCTACGCCAAGACCGACCTGGAAAAAGGCCCGCATGGCATCACCGCGTTCATCGTAGAACGTGATTCCAAAGGCTTCAGCCGCAGCAACAAATTCGACAAGCTCGGCATGCGCGGTTCCAACACCTGCGAGCTGTTCTTCGACGACGTCGAAGTGCCGGAAGAAAACATCCTCGGCGTGCTCAATGGCGGCGTGAAGGTGCTGATGAGCGGTCTCGATTACGAACGCGTTGTGCTGTCCGGCGGCCCGACCGGGATCATGCAGGCCTGCATGGACTTGATCGTGCCGTACATCCACGACCGCAAGCAGTTCGGCCAAAGCATCGGCGAATTCCAGCTGATCCAGGGCAAGGTCGCCGACATGTACACCCAACTCAACGCCAGCCGCGCCTACCTCTATGCAGTAGCGCAAGCGTGCGAACGCGGCGAAACCGCCCGCAAGGACGCCGCCGGAGTCATCCTCTACAGCGCCGAATGCGCAACCCGAATGGCCCTCGACGCGATCCAGATTCTCGGTGGCAATGGCTACATCAACGAATTCCCGGCCGGTCGTCTGCTGCGTGACGCCAAGCTGTACGAAATCGGTGCCGGCACCAGTGAGATCCGTCGCATGCTGATCGGTCGCGAACTGTTCAACGAAACCCGCTAAACGGAGCTGTCCATGGCTATCCTGCATACCCAGCTCAACCCCCGTTCGGCGGAGTTCGCGGCCAACAGCGCGGCGATGCTCAAACAGGTCGACGACCTGCACACCCTGCTCGCCAAAGTGCAGCAAGGTGGCGGCCCGAAGGCGCAAGAGCGCCACACCTCGCGGGGCAAACTACTGCCTCGTGAACGGATCAATCGCCTGCTCGATCCGGGTTCGCCGTTTCTCGAGATCAGCCAATTGGCGGCTTACGAGGTGTATGGCGAAGACGTTCCGGCCGCAGGCGTGATTGCCGGGATCGGGCGTGTGGAAGGCGTCGAATGCATGATCGTCGCCAACGACGCCACCGTAAAAGGTGGCTCGTATTACCCGCTGACCGTGAAAAAACACCTGCGCGCCCAGACCATCGCCCAGCAGAACCGCTTGCCGTGCATTTATCTGGTGGACTCTGGCGGCGCCAACCTGCCGCGTCAGGATGAAGTGTTCCCGGACCGTGAGCACTTCGGACGGATCTTCTTCAACCAGGCCAACATGAGCGCCATGGGCATCCCGCAAATCGCGGTGGTCATGGGCTCCTGCACCGCCGGTGGCGCGTACGTGCCGGCCATGGCCGACGAAGCGATCATGGTGCGCGAGCAAGCGACGATTTTCCTCGCTGGCCCGCCGCTGGTGAAAGCCGCGACCGGTGAAGTGGTCAGCGCCGAAGACCTCGGCGGGGCCGATGTGCACTGCAAGATTTCCGGGGTGGCCGACCATTATGCCGAGAGCGACGAACACGCCTTGGCCATTGCGCGGCGCAGCATCGCCAACCTCAACTGGTGCAAGCTTGGCGAAGTGCAGCAGCGCACACCGATCGCTCCGCTCTACAACAGCGACGAGTTGTACGGCGTGGTGTCGGCGGATGCCAAGCAGCCGTTCGACGTGCGTGAAGTGATTGCGCGGTTGGTGGACGGTTCGGTGTTCGACGAATTCAAAGCGTTGTTCGGGACGACCCTGGTGTGCGGCTTTGCCCACTTGCACGGTTACCCGATCGCGATCCTCGCCAACAACGGCATTCTGTTCGCCGAAGCCGCGCAGAAAGGCGCGCACTTCATCGAGCTGGCCTGTCAGCGCGGCATTCCATTGCTGTTCCTGCAAAACATCACCGGTTTCATGGTCGGCCAAAAGTACGAGGCCGGCGGCATCGCCAAGCATGGCGCGAAACTGGTGACCGCGGTGGCGTGCGCCAAGGTGCCGAAATTCACCGTGATCATCGGCGGCAGTTTCGGTGCCGGTAACTACGGCATGTGTGGGCGAGCTTACGATCCACGTTTCCTGTGGATGTGGCCGAACGCACGCATCGGTGTGATGGGCGCCGAGCAGGCGGCGGGTGTTTTGGTGCAGGTCAAACGCGAGCAGGCCGAACGCAGTGGCCACGGTTTCAGCGCCGAGCAGGAAGCCGAGATCAAGCAACCGATCCTCGACCAGTATGAAGAACAGGGTCATCCCTACTACTCCAGCGCCCGGTTGTGGGACGACGGCGTCATCGACCCGGCGCAAACCCGGGATGTCTTGGCCCTGGCCTTGTCGGCGTCGCTGAATGCGCCAATCGAACCGAGCCGCTTCGGCGTGTTCCGGATGTGATCGGGAGAAAATCATGAGCGACTTCAATACCCTCGAACTGCTGACCGACCCGCGTGGTTTTGCGACCCTGTGGCTAAGCCGTGAAGAAAAGAACAACGCCTTCAACGCCGAAATGATCCGCGAACTGATCCTCGCGCTGGACAAAGTGTCGAGCGACACCAGCCTGCGGTTTCTGCTGGTGCGTGGACGCGGCAAGCATTTCAGCGCTGGTGCAGATCTGGCCTGGATGCAGCAATCGGCCGAACTCGATTACCACACCAACCTCGACGACGCCCGGGAACTGGCGGAGTTGATGTACAACCTCGCCAAGCTGAAAATCCCGACGCTGGCGGTGGTGCAAGGCGCTGCATTCGGTGGTGCGCTGGGCCTGATCAGTTGCTGCGACATGGCCATCGGCGCCGATGACGCGCAGTTCTGCCTGTCGGAAGTACGCATCGGCCTGGCCCCGGCGGTGATCAGCCCGTTCGTGGTGCAAGCCATCGGCGAACGCGCGGCACGTCGCTACGCGCTGACTGCCGAGCGTTTCGGCGGACAACGCGCGCGGGAAATCGGCTTGTTGTCGGAGAGTTATCCGATCGCTGAGCTGGAACAGAAAGTCGAACAGTGGATCGACAACCTGCTGCTCAACAGTCCGGCCGCCATGCGCGCCAGCAAGGACTTGCTGCGCGAAGTCGGCCACGGCGCGCTGACCCCGGCACTACGCCGCTACACCGAAAACGCCATCGCCCGCATCCGCGTCAGCCCCGAAGGCCAGGAAGGCCTGCGAGCCTTTCTGCAAAAACGTCCACCGAGCTGGCAAGCCGAAACCACCACCAAGGAGCCGCGTTGATGAGCGCACCTGTTCTCACCACCCTGCTGGTGGCCAACCGCGGCGAAATCGCTTGCCGGGTGATGCGCACCGCCAAAGCCCTGGGCCTGACCACCGTCGCCGTGCACAGCGCCACCGACCGTGAAGCCCGACACAGCCGCGAAGCGGATATCCGCGTCGACCTCGGTGGCAGCAAAGCCGCCGACAGTTACCTGCAAATCGACAAACTGATCGCCGCCGCCAAGGCCAGTGGCGCTCAGGCGATTCATCCCGGTTATGGCTTTCTTTCCGAGAACGCCGGGTTCGCCCGCGCCATCGAAGAAGCGGGCCTGATTTTCCTCGGCCCGCCCGCCTCGGCCATCGATGCGATGGGCAGCAAATCCGCAGCCAAAGCCTTGATGGAAACCGCCGGCGTGCCATTGGTGCCCGGCTATCACGGTAAAGCGCAGGACTTCGACACGTTCCGCGACGCCTGCGCACGCATCGGTTATCCGGTGCTGCTCAAGGCCACCGCAGGCGGCGGCGGCAAAGGCATGAAAGTGGTCGAGGACGTCAGCCAGTTGGCCGAAGCCCTGGCCTCGGCCCAACGTGAAGCGAAATCCTCGTTCGGTGATTCGCGGATGCTGGTGGAAAAGTACCTGCTCAAACCACGTCACGTGGAAATCCAGGTTTTCGCCGACCAGCACGGCAATTGCCTGTACCTCAACGAACGTGATTGCTCGATCCAGCGTCGCCACCAAAAAGTCGTTGAAGAAGCACCCGCTCCAGGCTTGAGCCCGGAACTGCGTCGCGCCATGGGTGAGGCCGCCGTGCGATCGGCACAAGCCATCGGTTATGTCGGTGCCGGCACCGTGGAGTTTCTGTTGGATTCGCGGGGTGAGTTCTTCTTCATGGAGATGAACACCCGCCTGCAAGTCGAACACCCGGTCACCGAAGCCATCACCGGCCTCGATCTGGTGGCCTGGCAGATTCGTGTGGCCCGCGGCGAAGCGCTGCCGATGACTCAAGCCGAGGTTCCGCTGATCGGCCATGCCATCGAAGTGCGCTTGTATGCTGAAGACCCGGGCAATGATTTCCTGCCGGCGACCGGTCGACTGGAGCTGTATCGCGAATCCGCGCATGGTCCGGGACGGCGGGTAGACAGCGGCGTCGAGGAAGGCGATGAGATTTCACCGTTCTACGACCCGATGCTCGGCAAACTGATTGCCTGGGGCGAGGATCGTGAACAGGCGCGACTGCGGCTGCTGAGCATGCTCGATGAGTTTGCCATTGGCGGACTCAAGACCAACATCAACTTCCTGCGCCGGATCGTCGGTCATCCGGCGTTTGCTGCGGCCGAACTGGATACCGGGTTCATTCCGCGTTATCAGGAAGAGCTGCTGCCAGTCGCCTCGGACCTCAGTGACGAGTTCTGGCAAGCCGCCGCCCAGGCTTTTACCCAAAGCCAGCCGAGGACAACTCGTGCCGATGACCCGGTTTCGCCTTGGGCCAACAGCAATGGTTTCCGTGCTGGACTGCCGACAGAAATCACCCTGCATTTGAGTTGTGAAGGCCAGGATCGCGCGCTGACGTTGGGCGACGCTGATGCCCACACCGCTCAACTCAAGGGCGACCAACTGCTGACCGAGCACAACGGCCTGCGCCGCCAGCATCGGGCAATCCGCCGGGGCGAGGTGCTGTATCTGCAATGGGAAGGTGAACTGCGCCGCATCGAGTCCTACGACCCGATCAGCGCCGTCGAAGCCAGCCACAGCCATCACGGCGGGCTGACCGCGCCCATGAATGGCAGCATCGTGCGGGTATTGGTGGAAGCCGGGCAAACGGTCGAAGCCGGGGCGCAGTTGGTGGTGCTGGAGGCGATGAAGATGGAACACAGCATTCGTGCACCACACGCCGGGGTGATCAAGGCACTGTATTGCCAGGAAGGCGAGATGGTCAGCGAAGGCAGTGCGTTGGTCGAGTTTGAAGACGCATGAAATGAAGATCGGTCCTACGCCTTGCGAGGACCGATCTGATTAGAACCTGGCGGTCGCCTGAACCACCACGCCGATAATTCGGCACTCCTCGGTGTAAAGGGCTTTCGGATACGTCGGATTGAGCGGGACCAGGTAACGCTGCCCGCCCTCTTCTATCAGTTTGCGGAAAACCGCCTCGGTGCTGTCCGGCCAGTGGGCAATCACCAACTTTCCGGGTTCCGGCACGATGGCCGGGTCCACCAGGATCATCATGCCCTCGGCAACGCTGATGCCAGTGGGTGCGGTCATCGCATCGCCGACCACCACCAGCCAGAATGCCGGACCCTGGGCGTGGTAATCGGTCAGTTCGAAACGTGGCTTGCCATACACCGGCAGTTCACCGTCGCGGACCTCGACAGGCGCCCGCCAGTCACTGACCGGGTAGCGGAAATAGGGGTTGTACTTTTGTGTCAGCGAAATCTCGTTGTCCTGTGGGACTAAAGGCTCCCGGATCACAATCGCCACTTCCAGAAAATCCATCCCGAGCGCCCGCAAGACACGGTTCATGTCTTCGATGCTCGGCTGACGGCGTTTATTCAGCCAGTGACCCACGCCGCCCTGGGACATCCCGAGGCGATCTGCGAGTACTTCTTGAGTGACTTTGAGTTCACTCATCTTGGCCTTGACCAATTCAATCCATTTATCCATGTGCGGCACGATACGTGGGCACCTCCGGCCATCAAAACACAAATTGTAGTATTTAATCTCTCGTCATAAATACAGTTCGTACTAGGATTGGTTCACGGATCTGAATCTATCACGGAGTTTGCCATCGCCATGTCCATCCCCTGCAACGACCTGCCCGACATGCAAATCGACACTTCCCTCACCTCGCCAAAAGGCTCTGCTGCCGCGCAACGAGCGCTGGATTATTACTTGAAACCAGCTGTTTCAGAGGAAGTGGTCGAAGAACGTTTCTTTGACGTAAACCGCAACATCAGCAGCGAAGAAGCGCTGGTCCATGCCACGGATTTGCTGCGTTGTGCCGCCGCCATCGCGTACGAGTCAGCCAGCAATCTGCAAGGCGCACATCGGGACCTGGCGTTTTCGGCGGTGCACATGATCGACATGGCCAGGGCGATGGTGGATCGATCCCTGGAGGGCGATCAGAATGGATAAGACGCGGGTGCTGAGAAGGAGGACGGGAAAAGAACTTTCCTATCGCGCAGATAAAAACATTTGACTTGCAAACGAGAATGATTATTATTGCATGCAGCTGGTCGCGAGATCGGTCGATTGTCCAAGTGACCTTAGGTCGGTCTCCTGGACTATCTCCTCATCAGGCTAATCACGGTTTTTGACCCGGCTTTTTGCCGGGTCTTTTTTTTGCCAGTTATTCTGGCTTTACCTTCAGGCTAATGAAGTCTTTAAGTGCAGCAAATTCGAATGGCGCGGATGATATCAAAAGAATGTCCCATGGCAACAGAAGCCCGGCATCATTGGCCCAAACTAATCAAAAATAGCGCTTGAGAATCAATCGCACAGTCTCTAAGCTTCGTCGGCGTCATGGAGGACGCCCCCCGCTCAACCCAGAATTCCCCCCGGTTTTTCCCTTCCCAACGTGTAAAGTAACAGCCATAAAATCATATTCAGGAATCGACTATGACCGTGGCCAAATCCTCATTCGACATCAGTGCCAACTTCGACAGTGGCAATATTGAAGTGCTGGACATCAGCAATCCGTTGCAAGCCCTGCTGGCGATCAAACCAGACACCCGCAGTCAGCACTTTCAGTGGTTCCACTTCAAGGCCAGCGGTCTGCACGTCGGTCAGGAACACTGGTTTCGCCTGAACAATGCCAGCAAGTCCTCCTACAACAAAGCCTGGGATGGTTATCAGGCGGTGGCGTCCTACGACCACGTCAACTGGTTCCGGGTGCCGACCATTTTCGAAGGTGACTGCCTGCGCTTCAGCCTTGAAGCCACCGCCACCCACGCCTGGTTCGCCTACTTCGAACCCTACAGCCGTGGCCGTCATGACTGGCTGATCGAGCAAGCGCTGACCAAGGCTGGCACCGAACTGCTGGCCACCGGCAAAAGCGTCGAAGGTCGCGACATCCAGCTGCTGCGGAAAGGCACGGGCGCCGAAGGTCAACGCAAGGTCTGGATCATCGCCCAGCAACACCCCGGTGAACACATGGCCGAATGGTTCATGGAAGGCGTGATCGAACGCCTGGAAAATCACGACGATCCGATATTGAACAAACTGCTGACCAGCGCCGACCTGTATCTAGTGCCGAACATGAACCCGGACGGGGCTTTCCACGGTCACCTGCGCACCAACACCATGGGCCAGGACCTGAACCGCGCCTGGCAGAGCGCCAGCCAGGAAATCAGTCCGGAAGTGCTGTTCGTTCAGCAGCAAATGGAAAAGTACGGCGTGGACCTGTTCCTCGACATCCATGGCGATGAAGAAATCCCTTACGTATTCACCGCCGGCTGCGAAGGCAACCCGGGCTACACGCCCCGGATCGAAAAACTCGAAGAGCACTTCCGCAGTCATCTCAAGCGCCAGACCAAGGACTTCCAGACCAAGCACGGCTACACCCGGGACGAACCGGGCAAAGCCAACATGACTTTGGCGTGCAACAGCGTTGGCGAGAAGTTCGACTGCCTGTCGCTGACCCTGGAAATGCCGTTCAAGGACAACAACGATGCGCCGAATGCGCTGACCGGCTGGTCTGGCAAACGCTCGAAGCAATTGGGCAAGGATGTGCTGACGACCGTGGCTGACATGGTCGATACCTTGCGCTGATCACCCTCGATGGCTGCATGTCCGGCATGCAGCCATGCCTCACTCGGCAGCGATCCGCAGGCAATCCTCAGGTCCCAGCAAGCGCCCATCCTCGGCACGTAATTCCAGCGTCTGCACCGGTCGGCCGTTCTGTCGGTCAACCACCCGCGAATGCGCCTCCCCTGCCTCATAGAAAAACGCCTCGCCCCATTGGCGCAATCCGATGATCAACGGGAACAGGCCTTTGCCCTTCTCGGTCAGCACATATTCCTGATACGCACTGCCGTCCGACGCCGGCACCAGGTCGAAAATGCCGTGGGCCACCAAAGTGCGCAGCCGCGCAGACAAAATATTCTTGGCCATGCCCAAACTGCGCTGAAACTCCCCGAACCGGCGTATGCCGTCAAATGCATCGCGCACGATCAGCAACGACCACCAATCACCAATGGCATCCAGGGAACGGGCAACCGGGCATTCGGCGTTTTCCATGCTTGTACGTTTAGCCATCAGCGCGCTCACATCCATCAAATGTAGTTGCAATATAAAACCAGCTTCCTTACCGTACAACTGGTTTCATATTGAAACCACACAAGGAAGCCCCTGATGAAACCTGAACATCCACTGAGCGGCACCGTGGTGCTGCTGTTTGCCATCGCCTGCGGCCTGGCCGTCGGCAATGTTTACTACGCACAACCGCTGCTCGATGCCATGGCCGAGGCTTTCGCCATGGACCCGGCAACCATCGGCATCGTCGTCACGCTGACTCAAGTCGGTTACGGCGCAGGTTTGGTGTTGCTGGTGCCGCTGGGTGACCTGCTCAATCGCCGTCGCCTGATCGTCACGCAAACTGTGCTGTCGGCGCTGGCCGTGCTCACGATCGCACTGGCACCTGACAACATTTGGCTGCTGATCGGCATGACATTGACCGGGTTATTGGCCGTCGTGACACAAGTGTTGGTGGCTTACGCCGCGACATTGGCCATCCCGAAACAGCGAGGGCGTGTGGTCGGTGTGGTCACCAGCGGCATCGTCGTCGGTATTCTGCTCGCCCGGACAGTGGCCGGCGGCATGGCCGACCTCGCCGGTTGGCGTTCGATCTATCTGTTGTCGGCGGGTTTGACGCTGGTGATGGCGTTGCTGCTGTTTCGTGTGTTGCCCAAACATGAAGCTGCGCAACCCGCCAGTTCCTACGGCGCTTTGCTGGGCTCGGTATTCACGCTGTTCAAGGAAGAACCGGTGCTGCGCCAGCGTGCGGTGGTCGCGCTACTGACCTTCGCCAGTGCCATGGTGTTGTGGACGCCCATGGTGCTACCGCTGAGCGCCCCGCCGCTGTCGTTGTCCCACACACAAATCGGATTATTCGGGCTGGCAGGTGCCGCCGGTGCATTGGCCGCCGCTCGTGCCGGGCATCTGGCTGATCGTGGCCTGGGACAAATGACCAGCGGTTTGTCACTCTTGTTGATGCTGGTTTCCTGGCTGCCGATTGCCTTCACCCAGTCCTCGTTGTGGGCATTGCTGCTTGGCGTGATTACCCTGGATCTGGGTTTGCAGGCCGTGCACGTCACCAGCCAGAGCATGATCTACAGCGTGCGCCCCGAAGCCCAAAGCCGACTCACCGCCGGCTACATGCTGTTCTATTCGATTGGCAGCGCCTTGGGGTCGATCGGTTCGACGGCGATGTACGCGTGGGCCGGTTGGCTCGGCGTATGCCTGCTGGGCGCAGGCATCAATGCGGTGGCGTTGATTTATTGGTGGCTGACACTGGCCACAAAGGTCCAACCATTGGAAGCCGCGTCGCACTGACTGTGTAGCAGCTGTCGAGCCTGCGAGGCTGCTGCTACAAGTGAACGTAAGGGATCAGCCGCGATCCTTGCCCCGCAACATGCTGTCCAGCACGTCATCGCGGCGCACCCAGCCGTGAAATAATGCCGCCGCCAAATGCACCAGCACCGTCAGGAACAGCAAGTACGCCAGATACCCGTGAGCCTTGCGCAGGAACGCAAACACCTGCGCATTCGCCGGTACGATCGACGGCAACTGCAGCGAGCTGCTGAGCATCACCGGATCCCCCGCCGCTGAAATCATCGCCCAACCCAGCAGCGGCAGGATCAGCATCAACGCGTACAGCAAAACATGCGAAGCCTTGGCCGCCAGCGCATGCCAACCCGGCAGATCCGCCGGCAGCGGTGGCTGTCGAGTGGATAAGCGCACGGCCAGGCGAACGATCACCAACAGCAGAATCGCAACGCCCAAGGGTTTGTGCAGATGAATCAGCCACTCATGACGCTCGGACACTGAAGCGGCCATGCCCGCGCCGATAAACAGCATGGCAATGATCATCAGCGCCATCAGCCAGTGCAGCAATCGCGCTAATGGCGCGAAGTGGTTCGGTTGAGCGCTCATTGACGAGACTCCTGTTTATGGGCAGAGGGCAACTGGCTGACTTCGCTGGTACGACGCAAGTAGGAATTGGCGTACCCCGCTGAACGAGCGGCGAGCAATGGGTCGTCGGAACCTTCGATGCCGGCGGGCAGTACCAGCGGGTCGTAGTTGATATCGCGACATTCGCCACTGAGTTGCGGCTGGGTGCTTTCAAGTACGAGGGTGCCGGCGTTCAACACTTTGCGACCCTCGGGCCAGGCCTTGCTGGCGTCGTTGACCGGATCGCCAGGGTTGGCCAGCGTGATGTTCAACTGCCAACGCAGCGGTCCTGCGGAAATGCGCTGAACCAGGTCTTTCTCCAGGAATTCCCCCCCTTCAGGCGCCGTAGCACCCGCGGTATCCTGAGCGACGGGCACCATGCTCCAGCGCACTGCTTGCCGTTGCCCGGCCGCGTTCACCAGGTAAAACGCATTGACGCTGTTGTAGGTTTCCGTCACGTAACTGGCCGACGGCTTGGCGGTTTTGGTCCAGGAGAGGAACGGTCCTGCTTCCGGATGCGAACCGAAGAATGCTGGCACGGCAGCCGGGTTCGGCTTGCCGGTGGCCGGGTCCGGCGACTGGGCCTGCTGCAATTGATAGAACGCTTCGGGCGTGCCCACTGGGAACACCGGCATGCTGTTCATCCCGGTGCGCCACTGCTGGCCGTTGGCCTGGGTGAATCGCAACGCCAGGCTGCGGATCGGCACGCTGTTGTCCGGCGCATAAGGATTACCGGCCGGCAAGGCGAAACGCCCCACCACGGGGGTCCGCGCAACATTGAACACCTGAGCGCTGGAATAGCTGCGCGCCTCGCCACTGCTCTCGAAATGCCCGATCACGCACACGCCTTTGGAGTGGTTGCGTCGGAAGCCGGGGTGCACGCCGTTGTTGGTCTCCAGCACATTGACCAGTTTTTTCGGGGTCAGGCGCTGTGGGTCAAAGGTGCCGTTGACGTAGGCAAAAGCCCCGGCCAGGGCGGCAACCACCACAGCGATACCGGCCAGACGTAATGTCAGGCTCGCGGCACTCAAGGGTGGCCGGGTTGGCGGTGACGAGCGATCTACCATGAAAGACTCCAGGGCCATCGGCCACAAGTGAGAAGGATCAAGCAGACGAACACCGTGGCGGTTTATTCCATCGCCTGGTATTTATTTTTTCAGGCGTGGAATAACCTCGAATGCCGGGCGTCTTCCTAGTCCAAAGCGTAGTGACTAGCCAGAACTTCATGAACGATATCGACGAACAACTGCGAGAAATCATTCCCGGACTGCGCCGGTTTGCCGTGTCATTGACGCGCAATCCCAGCAGCGCCGACGACCTGGTGCAGTCTTGCCTTGAGCGCGCGCTGTCGCGTTGGAGCGACAAACACCCCGACGGCGACTTGCGCGCCTGGCTGTTTTCGATTCTGTATCGACAGTTTCTCGATGCTCACCGACGCTCCCGGCGTTATGCGCGGATGCTCGAATTCTTTACCGGGCGTGACGATTCACAGCCATCGGTGGAACGCACCGTGATCGCCCAATCAACCCTGCAAGCCTTCGATCAACTCACCACCGAACAACGCGCCCTGCTGCTCTGGGTCTCGGTCGAAGGCTTGAGTTATAAGGAGGTCGCCGAGATTCTCGACGTCCCCACCGGCACCGTGATGTCCCGCCTGTCCCGTGCCCGCCAGGCCTTGCACCAGTTGAGCGACGGCGAAATCACCCGCCCTTCCCTGCGGAGACTCAAATGATCAGCCTGCCCCCAAGCGAGCGTGACCTGCACGCCTATGTCGACCAGCAACTCAGCGATGCCGACCGACGTCTGGTGGAGACTTTTCTGGCCAGCAACACTGAAGTGGCTGCCCAAGTGCGTGGCTGGCAACACGACGCCCAGCAATTGCGCGCGGCATTGAGCGGCGCCCTGCAGCAACCAGCCAACCCGAACCTCGACCCGGCGCTGATTCGCCAGCGCCTCAAACGACAATCTCGCCGTCACCTGGCCAGCGCCGCCGTGTTGCTGATCGCGGTCAGCGTCGGCGGATTTAGCGGCTGGCAAGCCCGGGAGATGACGCTCATCAGTGCCCAACTACCAATGACCGATGCCCTGCAGGCCTATCGCCTGATTGCCCAGCAAGGCATCCTGCCGGCCGATTACAAAGTCAGTGATGACGGTGACATGCAGGGTTGGCTCGACCGCTATTTCACTCAGGCCAATCGCTTGCCTGACCTTTCGGGCGCCGGTTTCAAACCGGTCAGCGGACGCTTGCTGAGCACCGAGCAAGGGCCGGCGGCGATGGTGGTCTACGAGGATCAGGGCGGCCATAAAGTCAGCTTCTACGTCCGCCCACCGGGTCCGAAAAACTACCTGTTGCCGAGGGGCAGTCGCAGCGATGGCGGGTTGCAGGCCGAGTACTGGTCAGGGGGCGGGTACAACTACGCGATGGTCAGCCCCACTGATACGCCAGCGGCGCAGATGCTCAAGCAAACCGTGCAGTTCTGACTTCCGATACTGATCGTTCCCACGCTCTGCGTGGGAATGCCTCACCGGACGCTCCGCGTCCGTTTTGGGACGCAGAGCGTCCCGGACTGCATTCCCACGCGGAGCGTGGGAACGATCGATTCCCTGTGGGAGCGGGGTCAGCCCTGCCCAAAAACTTGCGAAGGCCTACGCAATAAAGGGTCGAACGGATTGATCCGCGGTCCGATCAGCGCCGCTTCGCGCTTAAGCATTTCGACCACCGTCGGCAATCGATCCGGCCCTAGCCGATCACTCACAGTGGCCACGCTCAGTGCTGCGACCGCCCGCCCTTCACGATCCAGAATCGGCACCGCCACCCCGGCCATGCCCTGCAACACGCCGGTGTTGCGCCCGGCATAACCGAGCTTGCGCACGTTCTCGACTTCCGAGCGCAGGAACACCTCGTCGTACAGGTGGAAATCCTTGAGCCTCGGCAAGTTGTAGTGAATCACCGTGTCGCGCTCTTCTTCCGGCAGGAACGCCAGAATCGCCAGGCTGCCCTGCCCCACGCCCAGCGCCACCCGCCCGCCGATGTCACCGGTAAAGGTGCGGATCGGAAACGGCCCTTCGCTGCGATCCAGGCAAATCGCATCAAAACCACTGCGCGCCAGCAAGAACAACGAATCCCCCAACGACGCCGACAGCCGCAGCAACGTCGGACGCACCAGTTCGCGCAGGTTTCCGGTGTTCCCGGCGCGGGCCGCCAGGGCGAAAAACTCCAGGCTCAAGCGATAGCGTTTGCTGCGCGCATCCTGCTCGACCATCCCTTCATCCATCAAACTACGCAGCAATCGGTGCGTGGTCGGTTGTGACAAGCCAATGCGCTGGGCCAGTTGTGTCACCCGTTCCCCGCCCTCGACGTTGTCACCCAGACTGCGCAGCACGGCAAACAGTCTGGAGACCGCGCCGACACCGACATCACTTTTGCTTTCATTCCGCTCAATGGAATCTGTCATGGGTTTTCTCGAGTATTAATTTACTCACCGAATGAAACTGAAAATAGTCATCGCCTCAGTGAAATAGGCCATTGAGCCCATCCTATTCTTCGTCCTACTCTGCGTCCAGACAGGGGCGATTCGAACAACAGCGGCAGCCGACAGAAGTCGAGCGCCAACGCACCCCGCAAGACCTTTTCGTATCTGCCCATACAAAAAAGCGCGCCTTCGGGCGATGCATAACAATCTCAGGTGGAGCGCAGTTATGGCTTTTGTGCAACTTGAAGGACTCGGCAAACGCTACGGTGAGATCGACGCCGTCGTGGCCACCAACCTCTCGGTCGAGAAAGGCGAGTTCGTCTCGCTGCTCGGCCCCTCCGGCTGCGGTAAAACCACCACTCTGCAAATGATCGCCGGCTTCGTCGAAGTCAGCAGCGGACGCATTGTGCTGGACGGTCGCGACATCACCCACGCCAAACCCGCCAGCCGTGGTTTGGGCGTGGTGTTCCAGAGTTACGCGCTGTTCCCGCACATGACCGTGAAAGACAACGTCGCCTTCGGCCTGCGCATGCGCAAAGTGGCCAATGGCGAGTTGCAGCAGCGAGTGGACCGGGTGCTGAAACTGGTGCGCCTCAACCAGCATGCCGAGCGTTATCCGCGAGAGCTTTCCGGCGGCCAGCGTCAGCGTGTTGCGTTGGCTCGAGCTTTGGTGATCGAGCCGCCGGTGCTGCTGCTCGATGAGCCGCTGTCCAACCTCGACGCCAACCTGCGCGAAGAGATGCAGTACGAGATCCGCCGCATCCAGCGCGAAGTCGGGATCACCACGCTGATGGTCACCCATGACCAGTCCGAAGCGCTGTCCATCAGCGACCGGGTGGTGGTGATGCAGGCCGGGCGCATCACCCAGATCGACGCGCCGTACACCCTCTACGAACACCCGCGCACCGAGTTCATTTCCGGGTTCGTCGGCAAGGCCAATCTGCTGCCCGGCGAGCGTGATGACGCGGGTGTGGTCCAGGTTCGCAGTGGCGGCGAACTGATCCTGAGCCTGCGTCCGGAAAAAATCGACCTGCGGGACAAAGGTCAAGGCCGCCTGCAAGGCAATATCGTCAGCCGCTTCTTTCTCGGCAGCCAATGGTTGTACGGCGTATCGACAACCTTGGGCGAACTCAGCGTGGTGCGCCGCAACGACGGTTCGGCACCGCTGACCGAAGGCACGGCGGTCGGGCTCGATTGGGACGCAACGTTGCTGCGGGTGCTAACCGTCGACGAGGTGCCGGCATGAGTACGCTTGTCGCCATTCGCCACGGACGCCAGGGTTACTGGCTGTCGGCACCGGCCCTGGCCTTGTACCTCGGCCTGCTGGTGATCCCGCTGCTGCTGACCTTGGTCCTGTCGTTCAACGTCTTCGACTACAGCTCGGGGATCAACGGCGACGCCTACACCCTTGATCACTACAGCAGCTTGCTGGGCGATCCGTACTTCTACGAAATCTTTCTGCGCACGATGTGGATCAGCGCCCTGACCACCCTGCTCTGCGTGGTGATCGGCGTGCCCGAGGCCTACATCCTCAGCCGCATGGGCGCGCCGTGGCGCTCGATTTTCCTGATTCTGATCCTCACCCCGCTGCTGATTTCGGTGGTGGTGCGCGCCTTCGGCTGGAGCCTGTTGCTGGGTGCCGACGGACTGGTCAACCAGACCCTGCAAGCCTTTGGCGGCTCGCCGATGAAGCTGCTCTACACGCCGTTCGCGGTGGTGATTGCGTTGGTCCACGTGATGCTGCCGTTCATGATCATTCCGGTCTGGACCTCGCTGCAGAAACTCGACCCGGCCGCCGAACAAGCCGCGATGTCCCTCGGCGCCAGCCACTTCACCGTGATGCGCCAAGTGGTGCTGCCGCAGATCATGCCGGGCGTGCTCTCCGGCACCTTGATCGTGTTCGGCCTCGCCGCCAGCTCTTTCGCGATTCCCGGCCTGCTCGGCGGACGCCGGATAAAAATGGTCGCCACGCTGATCTACGACCAGTACCTGTCGGAGCTCAACTGGCCGATGGGCGCGGCCATCGCCGTAGCCCTGCTGTTGCTCAACCTGCTGATCATGCTGTCGTGGAACCGGATGATCGAAGGCCGCTACAAGAAGTCATTGGGATAACTCGTCATGTCCAAGAACGGTCCTTTCGCCCTGCTGTTCCATACCCTGGTGGTGCTGTTCATGCTGGCGCCGCTGGTGGTGGTCTGCCTCGTGGCCTTCACCCCGGAAAACACCTTGAGCCTGCCCACCACGGAGTTTTCCCTGCGCTGGTTCCGCGCGGTGTTCGAGCGTGCTGACTTTGTCGATGCGTTCTACAACAGCCTGATCCTGGCGTTTTGCGCGGCCAGTCTGGCGACGCTGATTGCGGTGCCGGCGGCGCTGGCGATCACCCGCTTTGAGTTTCCCGGCCGTGACTTTCTCAACGGTCTGTTCCTGTCGCCGATCATCATTCCGCACTTGGTGCTGGGTGTGGCGTTGCTGCGGTTGTTTGCGCTGATGGGGGTCAACGGCAGCTTCGCCTGGCTGATCTTCGCCCACGTGCTAGTGATCACACCGTACGTGCTGCGACTGGTGTTGGCGTCGGCCATCGGCCTGGATCGCAGTGCCGAACACGCCGCGCAATCGCTCGGTGCCGGGCGCTTCACGCTGTTCCGGGAAATCACCTTGCCGATGATTCTGCCGGGGGTCGCCGGTGGCTGGCTGCTGGCGTTCATCAACAGTTTCGATGAGGTCACGCTGTCGATTTTCGTCACCTCGCCGGCCACGCAAACCTTGCCGGTGCGGATGTACGTGTACGCCACCGAATCCATCGATCCGATGATGGCGGCGGTGTCGGCACTGGTGATTGGGTTGACCGCGTTGACGATGATTTTGCTCGACCGGGTCTACGGCCTCGATCGGGTTCTGGTGGGCAAACAATGAGGGCGCCATGGCTCTGCTGAAACGACTGGCCGAAGGCGACCGCCCGGCCCTGGACTTTACCCTCGATGGCACGCCGGCCACCGGCCTGCTCGGCGACACTTTGCTGACGGCGGTGCTGACCTGCAGCGAACACCTGCGCGGCAGCGACTTCAGCGCCGAACCCCGTGCCGGGTTTTGCATGATGGGCGCGTGTCAGGACTGCTGGGTTCGACTGGGCGATGGTCGACGCGTGCGTGCCTGCTCGACGCTGCTCGAAGCCGGTCAGCAGATCAGCCGCGAACCGGGGCGGTCCCTATGAACACCTTTTCAATCTGCCGAAACCGGATCCCCTGTGGGAGCGAGCCTGCTCGCGATAGCAATCTGTCAGCCAGCATTAATGTTGAATGTACCGCCGTCATCGCGAGCAGGCTCGCTCCCACAAGGGATCTGCGTCGCTCACACATGAGGTGGGTATGAATTCGGTGGTCATCATTGGTGCCGGTCCGGCCGGGATTCGTGCAGCACAAACCCTGGTCGCCCACGGCGTGCGTCCGGTTCTGCTGGACGAAGCAGCACACGGGGGCGGGCAGATTTATCGGCGCCAACCGGCAAACTTCAAGCGCTCGCCGGTCAAGCTGTATGGCTTCGAAGCCGGCAAGGCCAACGCGCTGCATCGGACGATTGACGCGCTGCGCGAGCAACTCGATTACCGTCCCGAGACGTTGGTGTGGAACGCCGAGGATGGCGCGCTCGACACCTTGCATGAAGGCCGCGCCGCGCGTTTGGCGTTCTCCCGTGTGATTGTCGCCACGGGCGCCACCGACCGGATTCTGCCGGTGCCAGGCTGGACCCTTCCGGGGGTTTACAGCCTCGGCGCAGCGCAGATCGCCCTCAAGTTTCAAGGCTGCGCCATCGGTGAACGCGTGGTGTTCGCCGGCAGTGGGCCGTTGCTGTACCTGGTGGCATATCAATACGCCAAGGCCGGCGCCAAGGTGGTCGCGGTGCTCGACAGCTCGCCTTTCAGCGCTCAGGCCCGCGCCCTGTCCGGTCTGCTCTCGCAGCCGGCCACCCTGGCCAAAGGCATTTATTACCGCAGTTGGCTGACCGCACACGGCATCCCGGTACATCAGGGCGTCAGCCTCACAGGCATCAACGGCGAACAACGTGTGCAATCGCTGACCTGGCGCAACGCCAAAGGCAATCAACAACTCGATTGCGACGCCGTCGCCTTCGCCCACGGCCTGCGCAGTGAAACCCAACTCGCCGACCTGCTCGGCTGTGAATTCGCCTGGAACCCGCTCAACCGCGCCTGGCTGCCGCAACGTGACAGCGCCGGTCGCAGCAGTGTCGCCGAGGTTTACCTGGCCGGTGACGGCGCCGGCATCATGGGCGCCGACGCGGCGGAAATGGCCGGTGAACGCGCGGCCCTGGCGTTGCTCGAAGACATCGGTTACCTGATCCCGCCGCAACGTGGGGCGCAATTGGAGCAAGCGCTGGGACGGATCGATACCTTCCGCCAAGGCCTGGAACGGGCCTTCATCTTTCCCGAACATTGGGCCGCCGAGGCCCCGAATGACGTGATGATCTGCCGCTGCGAAGAAGTGCGCGCCGGCGACATCCGCCAGGTTGTGCGCGAGGGTCATTGGGAGATCAACCGGGTCAAGGCGCATTGCCGGATCGGCATGGGCCGCTGCCAGGGACGGATGTGCGGCGCCGCCGCAGCGGAAATCATTGCCTGCGAAAGCCAGCGCGCCATCTCCGACATTGGTCGCCTGAGGGCTCAGGCCCCCATCAAACCCCTGCCGTTTGGTCTGGAGGTCGAGTCATGATCGAAGTCGATGCCGTCATCATTGGCGGCGGAATTGTCGGCGCCTCCGCCGCGCTATTTCTGAGCAAGGCCGGGCGTCGCGTGGCGCTGCTGGAGCGGGACTTCTGTGGCTCGCATTCCAGCGGCGTGAACTACGGCGGCGTGCGGCGCCAGGGGCGACCACTCTCGCAACTGCCACTGTCGCAGCGGGCCCACGACATCTGGGGACAACTGCCACAGCTGATTGGCATCGACGGTGAGTATCAGCGCAGCGGCCACCTGAAACTGGCCCGCAGCCTCAACGATTTGCACGCCTTGCAAGACTACGCCGCCAGCAGTCGGGGCTTTGGCCTCGACTTGCAGGTACTCGATCGCAGTGAATTACGCGCACGTTTTCCGTGGGTCGGCGAGGTGGCGGTCGGTGCCTCGTTTTGCCCCGATGACGGTCACGCCAACCCACGACTGGTGTCCCCGGCGTTTGCCCGGGCGGCGCGGCGACATGGCGCGCAGGTCCATGAACAATGCGCGGTGACGGCGGTGGAACACGACGGCCAACGCTTTCGCATCAGCACGCAAACCGGTCTGGAGCTGCAGGCACCCTGGCTGCTGAATTGCGCCGGAGCCTGGGCCGGCACCCTGGCAGAACAGTTCGGTGAGAAAGTGCCGATGCACGCCGGGCACCCGGCGATGCTGGTCACCGAACCGTTGCCGCTGGTGATGAATGCCAGCACCGGGGTCGAGGGCGGCGGTATCTATGCCCGTCAGGTCGCTCGCGGCAATTGCGTGTTGGGTGGCGGTCAGGGTTTTGCCCTCGACGGCGCCCGCGCCCGGCCGGGCCAGAACGCCGTGATCGAGATCCTGCGTCAGGCCGTCGAGCTTTATCCGTTTCTTGAAGGCGCCCAGGCGATTCGCACCTGGAGCGGCACCGAAGGTTACCTGCCCGATCGCCAACCGGTGATCGGCCACAGCGGCACTCAACCCGGTCTGTTACACGCATTCGGCTTTGCTGGTGCAGGCTTTCAGATCGGTCCCGCGGTGGGCCAGGCGCTCACCGAAATCATCTGCAGCGGCGCTTCAAAAACGTCGCTGGATGCGTTTTCCATCACCCGGTTTCACTCCATCTCCGTTGCTTGATAGAGGAAGGTCGCGCTAATGAATAACGTCAAACGCACTGCACTGCTCGGTATCTCCTGCTTGGGCGCCCTGCTCGCCGCCACCCAGGCCCAGGCCGAACCGACGCTTTACCTGGGCATGAACGGCGGGACCATGGAGCGGCTCTATGCCGACAAGGTGCTACCGGTTTTCGAGAAGGCCAACAACGTCAAAGTGGTGATCGTGCCCGGCACCTCCGCCGACATTCTGGCCAAGGTCCAGGCCAGCAAAGGCAACCCGCAGATGCACGTGATGTTCCTCGACGACGGCATCATGTACCGCGCCATCGCCATGGGGCTGTGCGACAAACTTGAAGACAGCGCACCGCTGGCGCAGATTCCGGCCAAGGGTCGCATCAAGGATCAAGCGGTGGCGGTCAGCCTCGGCGTGACCGGGCTGGCGTACAACACGCGGCTGTTCAAGGAGAAAGGCTGGACCGCACCGACCTCGTGGATGGACATGGCCGACCCGCGCTTCAAGGACAAACTGGTGTTCCAGTCAATGGCCTCCTCGACCTTTGGCCTGCACGGTTTTTTGATGTTCAACCGGATTCAGGGCGGCAGCGAAACCGACGTCGAACCAGGCTTCAAGGCGTGGCCGAACACCGTCGGGCGCAACGTGCTGGAGTACATTCCGAGCTCGGCGAAGATTTCCGAAATGCTTCAGACCGACGAAGCCGCGTTGTTCCCGTTGACGCCGACCCAGGTCACCGCGCTGAAACTCAAGGGCATGCCGGTGGAGTATGCGCAGCCGAAGGAAGGCGCCGTGGTGCTCAACGTGGCCGAATGTGCCATCGCCAACAACACTCAGCCGGAATTGGCACAAAAACTCGCCGCTTTCTTGCTGACGCCTGAAGCCCAGGCCGCCGCGCTTGAAGACGGTGACCAGATCCCGTCCAACCCGAATACCCCGACCACCGACAAGACTCGTGGCCAGGTCGAAGCGATGAAACAGTACCTGACCACTGCCATTGCGATCGATTGGGATCAGGTCAACGAACAGCGCCCAGCGTGGAATGCGCGGTGGAATCGCAGTATCGAGCGCTAACCCGAGGCAACACAGCAAACCTTGTGGGAGTGGGCTTGCCCGCGAATGCGTAAGGTCAGGCAACCGAATGGTGAATGACACACCGCTATCGCGAGCAAGCCCGCTCCCACATTGGATCGGTGTACAACACAACTTCAGTGTGTGAGCGAGCCTGCTCGCCATAGCGGTTTAACAGCCACCCCACATTTGCCGGTATCATGTCGCCCGCTTCCGGGCCTGCGCGCCCTCCTCTCGATCAATAGTGAATCTGTTCATGGATACCCTTGCCCAACTACGCGCCGGCCAACTGTCGGGCATTACCCGTCTGGACCTCAGCGGCGGCCTGACGGAGTTTCCGAGGGAAATCTTCGACCTGGCGGACTCGCTGGAAGTCCTCGACCTCAGCGGCAATGCCTTGAGCAGCCTGCCGGACGACTTGCACCGCCTGACCCGTTTGCGCGTGTTGTTCTGCTCGGACAATCTGTTCACCGAACTGCCCGACTGCCTGGGCCAATGCGCCGCACTGACGATGGTCGGCTTCAAGGGCAATCGTATCGAGCGCGTGCCAGGCGCGGCCCTGCCACCGTTGCTGCGCTGGCTGATCCTGACCGATAACTGCATCACTGAGCTGCCGGCCGAACTGGGTGAACGCCCGCACCTGCAAAAACTCATGCTTGCCGGCAACCGCTTGCAAGGTTTGCCACAGAGCTTGCGGCATTGCCATCGACTCGAACTGATCCGCATCGCCGCCAATCAGTTGAGCGAGTTGCCCGAGTGGTTGCTGACCCTGCCCAGCCTGAGCTGGTTGGCGTACGCCGGTAACCCGCTGGAGACCGAAGCCGATGCGGCGGCCCTCGAAGCCACACCCCGCATTCCGTGGTCTGAACTGAGTCTGGAGCAGCAACTGGGCGAAGGCGCGTCAGGGGTTATTTATCGGGCTGTTTGGAATCGACCGAACCACCCGGCCACAGCGGTCGCCGTCAAGCTCTACAAAGGCGAAATGACCAGCGATGGCTCGCCGTTACACGAGATGAACGCCTGCATCACCGCCGGTAGTCACCCCAACCTGATCCGGGTTAAAGGCCGCATCGTCGGGCATCCGGAAGCCCAGGCCGGGCTGGTGATGCAATTGATCGATCCGAGCTATCGCAATCTGGCCGGCCTGCCGAGCCTGGCGTCATGCACCCGCGACGTTTACGCCAACGACACCCGGCTCAGTGCTGGCGTAGCATTGCGCATCGCCTCTGGCATCGCCTCGGCAGCCGAACATTTGCACCAGCATGGCATCACCCACGGCGACCTCTACGGCCACAACATTTTGTGGAACGAGCACGGTGATTGCCTGTTGGGGGATTTTGGCGCCGCGTCTTTCCATGCCATCTCGGACAGCCTTGAAAGCCGTGCGCTGCAACGGATAGAAGTGCGAGCGTTCGGGATTTTGCTGGGGGAATTGCTGGAGCGGATCGACTCGGGATTGAGCGATGAAGGTCGTGTGCATCTGGAGCAATTGCAGCAGCGCTGCTGTCAGCCGCAGGTGCTGGAGCGACCGGGGTTCGCGGAGATTGTACGAGTACTGGAAAATCGGTGACCGCTGCGCGGTCATTCGCGAGCAAGCCCGCTCCCACATTAGATCGCGTCCTTACAGACAACTCGGTCAATTGTGGGAGTGAGCCTGCTCGCGATAGCGGTATCACTGAAAAATCAAATTACCCCGCCAACCCGACAAACATGTCCTGCACGTCATCGTGGTTATCAAGGCCTTCAAGGAAGGCCTCGACTTCAGCCATCTGCTCATCGCTCAGACCGCTGACCGGGTTTTTCGGCTGATAGCCCAGCTTGGCCGACAACACGGTGAACCCTTGCTCGGGCAGGGCTTTCTGCACGGCGTCCAGGTCCGCAGGCTCGGTCAGGAACAGGGTCGTGCCCTCTTCGTCACCCGCCTCGAAATCCTGGGCGCCGGCTTCGATGGCGGCCATTTCCGGATCGGCGTCCGGGCTGTCCGGGGACGCCTCGATCATGCCGACATGGTTGAAGTCCCACGCTACCGAACCGGAAGCGCCCAATTGGCCCTTGCGGAACGCAACGCGGATTTCAGCGACGGTGCGGTTGATGTTGTCGGTCACGCATTCAACGATCAGTGGCACCTGATGCGGTGCGAAGCCTTCATAGGTCACGCGATGGTACTGCACGGTTTCACCCAGCAGGCCCGCGCCTTTCTTGATCGCGCGATCCAGGGTTTCCTTGGGCATCGAGGCTTTCTTGGCCTGTTCAACCACCAGCCGCAGATGTGCGTTGGTCGCGACATCGGCACCGTTACGCGCAGCGATGGTGATTTCTTTTACCAGTTTGCCGAAGATCTTGCCCTTGGCGTTAGATGCCGCTTCTTTGTGTTTAACCTTCCACTGTGCGCCCATTACTCACTCTCTTGATCTGTGGCGCCGAGACATCTATTGGCCGACGCATGGGCGCAAGTTTATACGCCCTAAAGTTGGCAATCGACCAAAAAATCCACCCTGTTAACCCGCATGACCCATCGACATCTTCACCGTCAGTTGTAGGGCGATTCTGAAACTTAGATTTGCGGTGACTATAAAGGGCTATGGTTTCGTACCCTCTGCGCCCGAATTCCATGGCAGAAGCGCGTTCGATGCACAACGACAAGGAAAGCCCCTTCACCCTGACACTTCTCGACGGCGATTTGAGTTTGCAGGTGTTGCAGTTCAGTGGCCGAGAAGCCCTCAACCAGCCCTATCGATTCGACATCGAAGTGATCGGCCTCGCGCCGGCCATGAACCTCGACCGATTGCTGCAACAACCGGTGTTCCTCAGCCTGATGGAGGGCCAGGGTCTTCATGGCGTACTTCACAGTGCCAGTCGCGAACATCGCGGCCCACACCGGATCGGCTACAAACTGGTGCTCGTGCCCTACATTCAATGGCTCGACCGGCAGCGTTCACGCCGGGTCTTTCATCACCTCAGCGTACCGATGATCCTGCGCCAACTGCTGGAGGAACATGATGTGCCCGAGGCGAGCTATCGCTTCGAATTATCCAGCGGACACTATCCCGTCCGGCCTTTTTGCATTCAGTACGAGGAGAGCGACCTGGCATTACAGCAACGGCTGTGCGAAGAAGAAGGCATTCACTATCACTTCGAACATCAGCGCGAAGGGCATGTGCTGGTCCTGGCAGATGACAGCCTGAGCTTCCCCCAGGACCCCGTCCTTACGCCATTCCAGGGCAACGCGCCCGAAGACCGTGACGGGCCGACGATCAGTGAGTTGTTCCAGCGCCATGACTCGCCGCCCATTCCCTCACGACTGGAGGCCAGGAATCGTGGCTCGCAAAAACCCGACGATGGCGCGGCCAACCACGCGCTCAGCAAACCCTTACCGGTCATGGTCCGCCCCGCGCCCGAGCACATCCATCACGATCAGTTGAGCCGACGACAACTGGAACGTCTGCGTTGCCAGTACCTGCAGATCCACGGTCAAAGCAACCAGAGCGCACTGCGCAGCGCACGGATCGTGCAAGTGTCGGAACATCCACTGGCGAATTTCAACGATCAATGGCTGCTCACCGAAACCCGACATCAAGGGCAACAACCTTCGATTCTTGCCACCGACAAACCGGTCACTGTCGTTCATTACCGCAATCAGTTCACCGCCATTCCCTGGTCAACGGTATTCAGGCCGGCACTCAAACAGACCAGGCCGAGCATCCCGGGTTACCAGCCCGCCCGGGTACTGGGCCCTGCCGGGCAACCGCCGGCGCTGGATGATCGAGGTCGAATACAAGTCAGGCTGTGGCCAACCGCGCAAGCGGATCCGCTTGAATCTGTGGGTATCTGGTTACCGGTGGCCTTTGCAACGCCGGACGGTCGGATTGATGCGACCAGCCTGCCAAAGGCCGGCAGCGACGTCCTGATCAGTTTTCTCGACAGTGACCCGGACCGGCCGGTGCTGTGTATCGGCATGGGCCATCATCCGCGCACCCGGCCTGATCCCGAGCCACGCCGCGATAGCGATTTGCTGCTCGATTGGCTGGTCAATCGCTCGGACCCATCGCCCTGACTCAGCCCTTGTCGGCCTTGCCTGCCGCCGCCGCGAATTTCGCCAGACGCACATCCAGATGCCGCGGCCGATGCCCATGATCTTCGGCGCGCTCCTTGCGGCGGATGGCGTTGCGCACCATCAATGAGCCGAGGTAACGAATCGGTTCCGGCGGAAACAAGCCCAACGGGCCGTTGACCAGAGGCGAACGGGTCCAGGCATTGTCCAGCCCTTGAACCATCGAGGCGAGAATCTGCCCGCCCATATGACACGGGCCAACCCCGCTGCCGGAGTATCCGAAACCATAAAACACGTTGCCGCTGGCGCTCATCTGACCGAAAAACGGCAAACCGGTGACCGAGCGATCAGACGGACCGTTCCAGGTCGCCTCGACCTTGACCTGGGCAAACGCCGGAAAGAACTCGCCCAGGCTGTGTTGCAACAAACCGGCATAGGGCGATGGCTGATCGAACACCGGCAACATTCGCCCGCCGTAAGCAAAGGTATTGCCGCCCTTGCCGAGCATGATTCGGCCGTCCGGGGTGTTGTGGTAGTAGTGCACGAAAATCCGCGAATCGAGCACGGTGACGCCGCTGGTCAAACCGATTTCGGCAAGCAGATCGGGGCGCGGTTCGGTGATCAGCATGTCGCTGGAAACAATCGCCACACTGCGCTCGAACTGTGGAAACGCCCGGGCCATCCAGGCGTTCATCGCCAGCACCACGCGATCCGCGCGAATGGTGCCGTTCGAGGTTTGTACCAACGCAGGCTTGCCCTCCTGCAACCCCGTCATGGCGGTATGCTCGTGAATCTTCACCCCCAGTTGCAAGGCGACCCGGCGCAAGCCGCGCACCAGTTTGCCCGGTTGCACGCTGGCCGCCGCCGGGGAAAACCAGCCTTCCAGATGTTTGCTGGAACCGGCCATGCGTTGCACGTCGGCCACCGGTCGTTGGCTGAAAGAGTTGATGCCATTGCGCTCCAACGCTGCGATCACAGCATCGGTCGAGCCGCATTGAGCGCGGTTGGTGGCGGTATAGAGCGTACCGTCGAGGCGGTAATCGGCGTCCACCGCGTACTGCTCGCAAAAGGCGCCGATGGCATGAATGCTGCGCTCCGATTCCTTGACCAGCCGCACGGCTTCTTCGACGCCGAACAGCCGTTCAAGGGTGAAGTACTTGGCCGACCACGACAGTGCACAACCACCGTTGCGACCACTGGCGCCGGCGCCGCAGATATCGGCCTCGATCAACAGCACATCCAGTTCGGGGTTCTGTTGCTTGAGCATGATCGCCGTCCACAACCCGGTGTAGCCACCGCCGACAATGCAGACATCGGCGCGGGTGTCGCCCGCCAAGGGTTCGCATGGCGCGCAGGACTCGGCCGCCAGCGCCTGTTCCAGCCAGAAAGGTCTCATGGGTCAATCCTTAAGTACGCAGAGGTTTTACGCTGATCGGTTGGTCAGGTACGAAAGTGCTTTCGGCACGCAGGCCAGCCGGACGGCTGTTCCAGTGTGGGATCAACACCAGGGCCGAAAACAACGCGCAGCCAGCGAAGACGATGAACACAGTGACCGAGTCGAAGTAGCCCGGCAGCAATCCGCCGAGAATCGCCCCGACCGAGCCGCAACCGTTGACGAAACCGGCCGCTGTGGCGCCCGCCTTGGCGGTGCCGAAATCGATCGCCGCCGCGCCGCTGATCATCGAGTCAGGTCCGTACAGGGTCAGGCCCATGACGAACAGCAGCGCCACCACCAGCATCACGCTGCCGGTATGCAGGGCACCCATGAACAACGCCAGGGTCACGGTCAGCGCCAACAGGCTGAGCACACACGCTGGCATGCGTCGGGCGCCGAACAGTTTGTCCGATGCCAGCCCCAGCAGAATCGGCCCAAGCAACCCGGCCAGTTCAAAGGCAGTCGGAATGATGGCCGCGCCGACCTTGCCCACCGAGGGCATCTGCTCGAAGACGATCACCGGGCCCCAGAGCAGAATCGCGTAGCGTGCCGGTTTCAGCAGAAAGTACGCGAGCCCCAGGACCAGCACGGTGCGGTTGCGCAGGATTTCTTTCAACGGTTCCAGAATGCTGATCCTGCTTTGCGCATCAGCCTCTTGCGCCGTCAGTTGCGGCTCCGGTTCCACCGCTGGCAAGCCAACGTCTTCGGGTTTGTTGCGCTGAAAAATAAAAAACAGCACGGCGACCAGCCCAACCACCGCCGCACTGGAAAAGAACGCCGCATGCCAGGTGCCGATCAGCGTATACGCCCACCAGCCAGCAAACGGCGACGCCACCAACCCACCAAAGGCGTAGCAGGAACTCCACAGCCCCAGCACCCGCCCGCGCTGTTCAGAGGGAAAGAAACTCCCGAGGTTCTTGCACAGCCCGGACCAGCCGGTGGACTGGGCAAACCCTTGAATCAACATGCAGGTAGCGAAGATTGGCAACGTCGCAAAACTGCCCATCACCAAGGCTGCCGCCGCTGAAATAAGCAACCCGCCAAACACTACGACCCTTGGACCAAAGCGGTCGGCCAGGATGCCCCAGGTGAATTGCCCGATGGCGTAAGCCGTGAGGTAGATGGCGTCGAGGTTGGCCATGGCCATTTTGTCGAGCATGAAGGTGGGATCTTCGGCGATCCCCAGTTTTGCCACGGAAAAGGCTTTGCGGGTGAAGTAGAACGCGGCGTAAGCGAGCCAGGTGATCGCGAAGATCTGCACGCGCCAACGCTTGATGGTGCCGATGTGCTTGTTCATGGTGGTTCTGACCTCAGGGTGTGAGTGTGCCGGCAGAAATTGAGAAATAACGCCTGTTTTTTTATTGTTGAGCACTTCGATATCGCAGCTTCCCTGAGGCGATATCGGTCAGATGAGTCCTGCTGTTGCACGCACAGGCTCATGGCCGCCGACGCTGTTCGACTGACCAGTCACCGGGGCTGAGATGGATAAAAACAATTACTGATTAATAAGTGAAATCGATTTATCGTATTTCAAATATAAGCTCAGCTTGTTACTGGAGTTTTCGATGTCGGTTTCCCACGCCCAGCTCAAAGCCTTCCATGCCGTGGCCGTCCACGGAAGCTTTACCAAAGCCGCCGAGCGGCTATTCCTCACGCAACCGGCGATTTCCGACCAAGTGCGCAAGCTCGAAGAGCGTTTCGGTGTGCTGCTGTTCCACCGCAACAAACGCTCGGTGCGCCTGACGGATCTGGGTGAGCGCTTGTTGAGCATTACCCAGCGGCTGTTCGTCATCGAGGCCGAGGCTCAAGAGTTACTTCAGGAATCCCAGGCATTGCAGACGGGCACCCTGATTCTCGCCGTCGATGCGCCGGTGCATGTGCTGCCGCAGATCGCGCGGTTCTGCGAACGCTACCCCGGTATCAGCGTGAAGATCGAAACCGGCAACACCGATGAATCGCTGTTCCGGTTGTTCAATTACCAGGCCGACCTGGCGTTGCTCGGTCGCGATGTCAGTGACGAACGTCTGATCTCGCTGCCGCTGCGCAATGACCCGATGGTGGCGTTCGTTTCGCGCAATCACCCGTGGGCCGGCCGTGAGTCGATTTGCCTCGCGGACCTGGATGACACGCCTTTGGTGCTGCGGGAAATCGGTTCGGTGACGCGCCAGACGCTGGAAGAAGAAATGGCTCAGGCAGGCTTTCGCATTCGCCCGGCAATTCAGGTTGAAGGCCGGGAAGCGGCGCGGGAAGCGGTGGTGGTGGGGATTGGCGTTGGTGTTGTTTCTGCTGCCGAGTTCGGTGCAGATTCCAGGGTTTGCGCGTTGCCGATTACCGACTGCAAACGGCGGTTGACCGAGACACTGGTGTGCTTGCGCGAGCAGAGTTCGCGGCGGGTGGTGGCGACGTTTCTGCAGATGGTTCGCGAAAGCCTCCCCCAATGATCGTTCCCACGCTCTGCGTGGGAATGCAGCCCGGGACGCTCCGCGTCCCAAAGCGGACGCAGAGCGTCCATTGA
>NZ_JBYTAJ010000035.1:0-59030 GCF_058788075.1 Pseudomonas sp. FW305-20
GCGTGGGAATGCCTCAACGGACGCTCCGCGTTCGGCTTTGGATGGGACGCAGAGCGTCCCGGGCTGCATTCCCACGCGGAGCGTGGGAACGATCAATGGAGGCGTTGGCCGAGGTTTTCGGCTTTAAGGATATCGAACAACGCCTGCGCCGCCGCCGACAGTTCCACCCCTGGCTTGGTCAGCACCCCGATCGCCCGCTCCACCACCGGGTCGCGCAAAGTGATGCACCGCGCTCCGAGTTCCAGCATCTGCCCGACACACAACGCCGGCACCGCACTCACCCCCAACCCGCTGGCGACCATCCGCCCCACCGTCGCCAACTGATGACTTTCAAACTCCACCGGCAATTTCATCCCGCGTGCCTGCAAGTGCTCTTCGAGCATCACCCGCACCGTCGATGGTCGCTGCAAGGTGATGAACGGTTCCTCGAGCAGGGTCTGCCAATCGATATCTTGCCGTTCGGCAAAAGGAGAATCCTTCGGCACCACGGCCACGAAACGGTCCATGTACAACGGCGTGAATGCCAGCGATGAACTCTGATTCGGTTCAAACGCCACTCCCAGTTCAACCTGCCGGTCACGCACCATCTCCAGCACCTGCTCGTTGATCACGTCATTCACCGTGACGTTGACCTTGGGGTATCGCGCCCGAAAGGTTTTCAGGATCGGCGGCAGCAGGTTGCCGGCAAACGAGGGCATCGCCGCCAGCGTCACGCGTCCGCGCTGGAGGGTGAAGCGTTGCCGCAGCTCATCCTCGGCGTTATCCCAGTCAGCGATCAGCCGACGTGCTAGCGGCACCAGTGATTCCCCCTCTGCTGTCAGCGCGACATTGCGCGTGGTGCGGGTGAACAGTCGCCCGCCCAACCCCTCCTCCAGCGCCTTGATGGTCAGGCTTAATGCCGATTGCGACAGGTGCAATCGCTCGCAGGCCACGGCAAAACTCAGACTCTGGGCCACGGCCAGGAATGCGCGGATCTGCTTGACTGTCATGTGCGAATTGCTCCAGTAATCAGGAGCACGGTTTACCCGCGATGGCTTCCTTGAAATTGCCATCGCGAGCAGGCTCGCTCCCACAAGGGTTATTGGTGAGTTTTATCTATCAATCAACCTTAAAAATCAACTTAACAAATGAATTCTGCAGCGCGACACTCCTACCCCAATACGGCTAGCCAGCCGCCCACAAAGAATAAAAGAGGTGCATATGGCAGGTTTCGACAAGCGCATGAGTTCCTACGAGGAAGCTCTGGCAGGTCTTGAAGACGGCATGACCGTGATCGCTGGCGGCTTCGGTCTGTGCGGGATTCCGGAAAACCTCATCGCCGAGATCAAGCGCAAAGGCACACGCGACCTCACCGTGGTTTCCAACAACTGCGGCGTCGACGGTTTCGGCCTCGGCGTGCTGCTGGAAGACCGGCAGATCCGCAAGGTGGTGGCGTCCTACGTCGGCGAGAACAAAATGTTCGAGGAGCAACTGCTCAGCGGTGCTATCGAAGTGGTCCTGACCCCCCAAGGCACCCTCGCCGAAAAAATGCGCGCAGGCGGTGCCGGCATCCCGGCGTTCTTCACTGCCACCGGCGTCGGCACTCCTGTTGCCGATGGCAAGGAAGTCCGCGAATTCCATGGCCGCAAGTACCTGATGGAAGAATCCATCACCGGTGACTTCGCCATCGTCAAAGGCTGGAAAGCCGACCATTTCGGCAACGTCATCTACCGCCACACCGCCCAGAACTTCAACCCGCTGGCCGCCACCGCGGGCAAGATTACCGTGGTCGAAGTCGAAGAAATCGTCGAACCCGGCGAGCTGGACCCGGCGCAGATCCACACCCCTGGCATCTACGTCGACCGGGTCATTTGCGGCACGTTCGAGAAGCGCATCGAACAGCGCACCGTGCGTAAGTGATCCCCTGCCCCCGGACCGAATGAAGGAATAACAACAATGGCACTTTCCCGCGAACAAATGGCTCAACGCGTCGCCCGCGAAATGCAGGACGGCTTCTACGTGAACCTGGGCATCGGCATTCCGACCCTGGTCGCCAACTACATCCCCGAAGGCATGGAAGTCATGCTGCAGTCGGAAAACGGCTTGCTGGGCATGGGTCCCTTTCCAACCGAAGACACCATCGATGCCGACATGATCAATGCCGGCAAACAAACGGTGACCGCGCGTATCGGCGCGTCGATCTTTTCCTCGGCCGAGTCCTTCGCGATGATCCGCGGTGGTCATGTCGACCTGACTGTACTCGGTGCGTTCGAAGTGGACGTGGAAGGCAACATCGCCTCGTGGATGATCCCCGGCAAACTGGTCAAGGGCATGGGCGGCGCCATGGACCTGGTGGCCGGCGCAGACAACATCATCGTCATCATGACCCACGCCTCCAAGGACGGTGAGTCCAAGCTGTTGTCCAAATGCAGCCTGCCGCTGACCGGTGCCGGGTGCATCAAGCGCGTGCTGACCGACCTGGCTTACCTGGAAATCGAAAACGGCGCGTTCATTCTCAAGGAACGTGCACCGGGCGTCAGCGTCGAGGAGATTGTCGCCAAGACCGCCGGTAAACTGATCGTGCCGGATCACGTTCCGGAAATGCAGTTCGCTGCCCAGTGAGGAATCATTCCATGCAAGAAGTCGTCATTGTCGCCGCCACCCGCACTGCCATCGGCAGTTTCCAGGGTGCCCTGGCCAACGTGTCCGCGGTTGATCTCGGTGCTGCGGTAATCCGTCAGCTGCTGGCGCAAACCGGCCTGGACGTTGCTGAAGTCGATGAAGTGATCATGGGCCAGGTGTTGACCGCCGGCGCCGGACAAAACCCTGCGCGCCAGTCCGCGATCAAGGCCGGCCTGCCGTTTACCGTGCCGGCGATGACCCTGAACAAGGTCTGCGGCTCGGGCCTCAAAGCATTGCACCTGGCTACTCAGGCAATTCGCTGCGGCGATGCCGACGTGATCATTGCCGGCGGCCAGGAAAACATGAGCCTGTCCAACTACGTCATGCCCGGTGCGCGCACTGGTCTGCGCATGGGTAACGCGAAAATCGTCGACACTATGATCAGCGACGGCCTGTGGGATGCGTTCAACGATTACCACATGGGCATCACCGCCGAGAACCTGGCTGACAAGTACAGCCTGACCCGCGAACAGCAAGATGCCTTCGCCGCGGCCTCGCAGCAGAAAGCCACGGCCGCCATCGAAGCAGGGCGATTTGCCGACGAGATCACGCCGATCCTGATTCCTCAGCGCAAGGGCGATCCGGTCGCCTTCCAGGTTGACGAACAACCACGGGCCGGCACCACCGCCGACTCCCTGGGCAAACTGAAACCGGCCTTCAAGAAGGACGGTTCGGTGACTGCCGGTAACGCCTCGTCCCTGAACGACGGTGCCGCCGCCGTGATCCTGATGAGCGCGGAAAAGGCCAAAGCCCTCGGCCTGCCCGTGCTGGCGAAAATCGCCGCTTACGCCAACGCGGGTGTAGACCCGGCGATCATGGGCATCGGCCCGGTCAGCGCGACTCGTCGCTGCCTGGACAAGGCCGGCTGGTCCATCGACCAACTGGACCTGATCGAAGCCAACGAAGCCTTCGCTGCGCAATCTCTGGCGGTGGCCAAGGACCTGGAATGGGACTTGAACAAGGTCAACGTCAACGGCGGCGCTATCGCCTTGGGCCACCCGATCGGTGCGTCGGGTTGCCGAGTGCTGGTGACGCTGCTGCATGAAATGATCAAGCGTGACGCCAAGAAAGGCCTCGCCACCCTGTGCATCGGTGGTGGTCAGGGCGTGGCACTGGCGATCGAACGGGCGTAAACGTTTTTTCGGTCACAAGGATCGTTCCCACGCTCTGCGTGGGAATGCCTCATCGGACGCTCTGCGTTCGGCTTTGGAAGTGACGCAGAGCGTCACGGGCTGCATTCCCACGCAGAGCGTGGGAACGATCAAACAGCGTTCAACAGATGGCGCGGGGACCCACGAATATCCGTTCGCCGTCTGGCAAAACACCCGGCGCGACTCACGTCGCACCGGGTTCTTTTTGTCTATCGTCAGGCGAATTTCACCAGGTTCAGCGCAGGCAAAGGACCGCCCGGAAACTGCACTAGTCGCGCCCCGACGCTCAATTCCCCAAGATCAATCCCGAAGAAGCCCAGCTGTTCGATCAGCGCTGCCACTTGTGCTTTCGCATCGGCATCATCACCCGAGAGAAACAGCACCCGTCGCCCGCCCTCCGCGGTCGGATCACTCTCCAGAAAATGCGCCTGAAGGTGATTGAACGCTTTCACCACCCGCGCACCGGGCACCCATTCGGCAAACACTTCGCTGGACGTCCGCCCCTGCAAATCCACCGCCTTGAACGATGGCGCCTCGATTGAGTTGTTGGCGTCGATGACAATCCGTCCGCCAAAATCCGGCAGGCCGGCGAGCGCGGTCGGCAGCTTCGACCAGTTCACCGCGACCAGCACGATGGCTTGCGCAGCGGCTTCCTCGCGGGTTCCGGCACGCGCCGTTGGCCCGAGTTCTGCCACCAGCGAGGCCAGGCTTTGCGGCCCACGGCTGTTGGCGATTACCACTTCAATGCCTTGACGCGACAGTGCTCTGGCAAAGGCTGCGCCGATTGCGCCGGCGCCGATGATTCCGATGGTGCTCATGGTTGTTCACTCCGTGGGTTGTCGTTGGAGTGAATACTGCGCTTGCCATTAGCGCTTGATTAGCGGGTAATGCCTTGAATGATCTTCAAGCATGACTATCAGGTGATGTCCATGGAAACCCTCGCCAACCTCGAATCCTTCGTCCGCAGTGCCGAGACCGGCAGTTTTTCCGCCGCCGCACGGGTGCTCGCCCTGACCCCTGCCGCTGTCAGCCGCAACGTGGCGATGCTCGAACGCAACATCGGCGTGCGGTTGTTCCAGCGCTCGACCCGCAAGCTGTCCCTGACCGAAGCCGGGGAACGCTTTCTGACGAGCATCGGCGGCAATCTGCAAGCGTTACAGACCGCCATCAGCGCGGTGAGCAGCGACCAAGGCGAGCCGGCGGGCGTGCTCAAGGTCAGTCTGGCGCCGACCTTTGGCATCGATCATGTGTTGCCGCTGCTGCCGGCGTTCCTGGCGCGCTACCCATTGATTCGCCCGGAATGGCACTTCGAAAACCGCCCTGTGGATCTGATTGCCGAAGGGTATGACGCGGCCATTGGCGGCGGTTTCGAGTTAATGCCAGGGGTGGTGTCGCGGACGTTGGCGGCGGCGCATGTGGTGGCAGTCGCCTCTCCCGCCTACCTTGCAGGACGCAGCCTGCCCGAGAGTCCGGCAGACCTGTGCGGACACACCGGCATTGTGATGCGCGGCACCCGCACCGGACGGATTCGCCAATGGCTGATGCACGATGGCGCGGGCAACGAAGCACCGGCCAATCTCAACGAACACATTGTGCTCAACGACCCGGCCGCCATGCGCCAAGCGGCGATCCTCGGCCTGGGCGTGACACTGCTGGTGTTGCCGGATGTGCTGGCGAATATCCAGCGGGGCGAACTGGTGCGCCTGCTGCCCGACTGGCACGCCGACGCGGGACCGATTTCGCTGTATTACCCGAGCCGGACGTTAATGCCGGCCAAGACCCGGGTGTTCATCGATTTTATCGTTGAGGCGCTTAAGCACGACTGATCGTTCCCACGCTCTGCGTGGGAATGCAGCCCGGGACGCTCCGCGTCCCTGCCGAAGCGGACGCGGGGCGTCCATTGAGGCATTCCCACGCGGCGCGTGGGAACGATCAAGCATTGAAGCCCTGATATTTGTATACAAAATCACGACATCTATAGAGCAATCGCTCCCACGCAATGCTAACGTTGCCGCCTCACTCAGGTCGGAGGTACGTGCGTGCTGCTACTCAAACTGCTGGTCATCCCAGGGTTTCTCTTGCTGATTTCCCTGGCCGGTAAACGCTGGGGACCAAGTGTCGCCGGTTGGTTGTCGGGGTTGCCGGTGGTGGTCGGGCCGATTCTGTTCTTTCTCGCCATCGAGCAGGGCCAGGTGTTCGCCGCTCAATCGGCGACGGCAGCGCTGTCGGCGATGTTCGCGATGATTGCCTTTTGCGTGACCTACGCTCAGGTTGCACAACGCGCGAAATGGCCGTGGGCGCTGGTGATTTCGCTGTTAGTCTGGGCCACGGTGGCCGTTGTGCTGTCGTTGATTCCGCCGTCGCTGGTGTTCTCGGTGATCGCCGCCGCGACCGCTCTGCTGGCGGCGCCATATCTGTTTCCCTCGGTACAGCCGATCATTTCTGGCCCGGCGCCGAAGTCCGACAAATTGCTGTTGCGCATGATTGCCGGTGCCCTGCTCACCCTCGCCGTCACGTTGCTGGCCAGCACCGTCGGCGAACGCTGGAGCGGTCTGCTCGCAGTGTTCCCGGTGCTGGGCAGCGTGATGGCGGTGTTCTCCCAGCAAACCCGCGGCCCCGCGTTTACCGCGGCATTGTTGCGGGCCACCGCAACCGGGATGTATTCGTTCGCCGCGTTTTGCCTGGTGTTGGCGCTGACGTTGCCGAAGTTTGGTTGGTGGGGATTCGCGATGGGAGTGGTGGTTTCATTGGGGATGTTGCTGGTGACGAAGAGACTGCTAATGAGTTCAAAAGACAGTTCGACCGTATCGAAAAACTTGCAGAAGGCCAACACGTAACACCATGGTCTTAAAGAGAACTCTCTAGCCGCAGAATCAGGCGTAACACCGCTGTCCCCCTGCTACAGGGCTGAGGGCTGCCAGAAAGTGGATTCCATGGGATGATTGCGCCGAACGCGCGACCATCCCTGGAGTTTCTGAATGTCATTGTTGAGTAAAAAAGCCGTTGTGCTGTTGTTGACGGCGGTTGCCAGTCTGGGAGCGCTGAATGCGCAGGCCGCCAAGGCCACTGCCAGCGATACCGCGCCAGCACAGAAAGTCTCGATGCTCGGCGGCAAGTTCAAGTTCACCCTGCCCAAAGGCTTCGTCGCCAACCCGTTGCCTGCCGGCGACGCGGCCACCGGCACCGGCACCGGCGGGGCAACGGGCACCATGTACACCAATCAGGCGACTAAAACTGTCGTGATCGCCGCTGAAAACACCATCCCCGGCGGCCTCAACGTCAAAGACAACGACGGTCAGTTCCTCGACTCCGTGGCGTCTGACTTCGCCACCCAACAAGCCACGGCGCTGCCGGACTTCACCAAGCTCAGCGAAAAGAGCCTGACCCAGAAAGGCACGGGCCTGGGACTGCGACAGATCGACAGCACCGCCACCCAGGGCGGCGGCAAAACCCTCGACACTACGCTGATGGCCGCCTCCAACACGCGCATGGCGATCGTTCAGGTGATTTCCCGCCTCAGTGACAATGCTGGCCACGAGACGCTGGTCAAACAGATCGTCAGCGGCAAGTAAGCGTCAGGGATTGAGACGCTGCAACCAGGCGCTCAAGTCCTGCATTTCGGTGGCACTGATGCTATGACCAACGCCGGGGTAGGCATGAAATTCAGGCTTGAGTGACAGGCTCTGCAACAGGCTGTCAGCGTCCGTGCCGTCCTTGTAGGGAAGGAGTGTGTCGGCGGTGCCATGACCAATGAAAATCGCCAGCTGCTGGCGTTTTTCATCGGGTTTCAACCCGGACTTGAGCACTGGCAGAATCCGCCCGCTCAACGCCGCGATCCCGCCCACCGCCTCAGGATGACGCAGGGCCACCTCGTAGGACATCATCGCGCCCTGGCTGAAACCCACCAGGAATACCTTATTAGGTTCGGTGTGATACTTCTTCGCCGCCTGTGCGACAAAATCCAGCAACACTGCGCCGCTGGCCTTCAAATCATCTGTCTCGCCGTCATAGGCGCCATCACCTTTCTGGCGAAACCACTGATAACGGCCCTCCTCTATCACCATCGGTGCGCGTACCGACAGGTAGTTGTATGACGCGGGCAGTTCATCCTTGATGTCGAACAGGTCTTCTTCGTTACTGCCAAAACCGTGGAGGAAAATCACCAGGGGCTGATGGCGCGATTCGGGGCTGGCCTGCTCCAGGTACTTGAGCGGCAGATCGGTTTGCAGCGGGGTTTGAGCGTGGACGGCGGTGGACGCCAGGAGTGTCAGCAGAGCGAGAAACTTCAACATAAACCTTCCTTCACAAGTGCAGGATTCGGGGCAGAGCCTAACACCTCTTTTGGCCTTTGATCGTTCCCACGCTCTGCGTGGGAATGCAGCCCGGGACGCTCTGCGTCCCAGAAGCCGAACGCGGAGCGTCCGTTGTGGCATTCCCACGCAGAGCATGGGAACGATCAGTGAGGATCTTCAATCGTTGACGAGTTTCCCGACCCGAATCGGCTCGCGCCCCGCCACCTTCGCCTGCCAGGTCCCCGGTTGCGTATAGCGCCCACGGTCAATCGCAAACAACACCCCACTGGTCCCGGCGCAAACAGTGGTGACCCGATCGTTCAATGGATCGACCACTTCGAACAGCGCATCCCCTTTTTCCACCCACTCACCCGAGTCGCGCAGAAAACTGACGACCCCATGATGCGGCGCGAACAGGTATTGGGTGCCTTCGAACGGCATGCCTTCACAGCATTCGCTCGGGGCCGCAGGCCAAGTGCCTTTGATGAAACCCTGCTCGGCGAGGAAGCCGAGAATCGCCTCGCAATTGGCTTGGGCCTGATCGACGCGGGTATCACCCATGCTGCCCAGTTCCAGCGTTGTCGCCAGGTTGGCCGGCGGTATCGCGGCCTCTGGGAAAGCCCTGGCCAGGCGCAACCACGGGGTTGAACACGACTCATCGAATGAACTGCCGCCGGAGTCTTCGCAGAGCAACGCCACCCCGGCCTTCAAACGCGCCGCCAGGGATTGCCACTGCGGCCAGTGTTGCGGCAAGGCGTACAGATGAATCGCCGCGTCGAAATCACAATGCAGATCGAGGGTGATGTCGGCCTCACAGGCGTGGCGCAACAGCAAACGGTGCATGGCTTCAAGCTGCGAGGCCGGTGCCGGCAAATCGTCGAGTACCTGGCCCATGGTTTGGCGAATCAGCGCAATGTTGGCCGCCGCGTCACTGCCCAAGCGATCACCGATTAACTCGGCCACCGGTGCGCTGAGTTCGACGAAGGAGCGGTTGAAGTTCTTGCCGCTGCCCAGCTCGAAGCGGCCCATGTGGCTGCCTTGCAGGTGTTGATCGAGGCCGATGGGATTGGCCACCGGGACCAGTTCGATCACGCCCTGCAACTGGCCCTGGGTTTCGAGTTCGGCCAGACGCTTTTTCAGTTCCCACGCCGTGCGCATGCCCGGCAGTTCATCCGCGTGCAGGCTGGCCTGGATGTAGACCTTGCGAGTGCCCGCGCCATAACGAAACACGCTGAGGGTGCGTTCGGTGCCCAAGTGACTCCAGGGCAGTGAATGGTCGATGCGTTGCATGGAAACTCCTGAATATCTGAACGGCGAAAATCACCTGTAGGAGCGAGCCTGCTCGCGAAAGCAGTGTGTCAGGCAAAAGACTTACCACTGAAAAACCGCTTTCGCGAGGCTCACTCCCACAGGGATCTCATTTCAACAGAGAAAGAGCATAAAAAAAGTGGCAACCGCGTCAACGGTTGCCACTTTTTTGAACGGCGTGATTAATGGCCGTAAACGTCAAAGTCGAAGTACTTGTCTTGCACTTGCTTGTACTTGCCGTTGGCGCGGATTTCGTTAATGGCAGTGTTGAATTTCTCAGCCAAAGCGGTATCGCCCTTGCGCACGGCAATACCGGCGCCGCCGCCGAAGTACTTGGCGTCTTCGTAGGTCGGGCCGACGAAAGCGAAGCCTTTGCCGGCGTCGGTTTTCAGGAAACCGTCGTCCAGGTTGACCGAGTCGGCCAGCATCGCATCGAGACGACCGGCGACCATGTCCAGGTTGGCTTCCTGCTGGGAGCCGTAGCGAACCAGGTTGATCCCGGCCGGCACCAGCACTTCAGTGGCGAAGCGATCGTGGGTACTGGCGCGCAGCACACCGACTTTCTTGCCTTTGAGTTCGGTCAGCGGATCCTTGATGTCGGTGCCTTCCTTCATCACGAAGCGCGCCGGGGTGTGGTAGTACTTGATGGTGAAGTCGACGTTCTTTTTGCGATCGTCGGTGATGGTCATGGACGACAGGATCGCGTCGATTTTCTTGACCTTCAGCGCTGGGATCAGACCGTCGAACTCTTGCTCGACCCAGGTGCATTTCACTTTCATCTGCTCACACAACGCGTCGCCAATGTCCACGTCGAAACCAGTGAGTTTGCCGTCAGCGGTTTTCATCGAGAATGGCGGGTAACCGGCTTCGATACCGAGGCGGATCGGCTTGGCGTCTTCGGCCACAGCCGTCAGGGACAACATCGACAGTGCCAGGGCACCGAACATCACTAGCTTCTTCATTTATAACTCCTGTGTGCGGAGGCTTTTATTGGCAGCTTTCGATTGGCATTCGGTGGCGGGTTCCGATTGGAAAGCACCGAAGTGGCCGGCAGTCTAGAGCGGCTTCAGGAGGGTCAATTGTGTTTAAGCGACAAATACTTATAGAAAAGCAGCCGAGGGATACGAGTCCCTTGAAGCGTGCGCCAAGCCGGTGCAAAGACTGTAGGACAAGTCCTTTTTTCAGACAAAACCTACAAGTAAAAACTACAAGAGAGCCCTTATGCCCACGTTGAACCTGATCCAGCACCACCCTGCCGAAGGACCCGGCGCCATTGCCACGTGGGCCACGTCCCGAGGTTTGACCTTGAACGTGTTTCGCGCCGACCTCGGCCAATTGCCGCCAGTGGATGCAGCGCCGGTGATTCTACTGGGCGGGCCTTATGAGTCCAACGCCGGGCCGGCCTGGCTGGAAGCTGAACGCCAGTGGTTGGCGGGCAGCCTGGACCAAGGCGCGGCGGTGTTTGCGATTTGTCTGGGGGCGCAGTTACTGGCGCTGAGTCTGGGCGGGAATGTGCGGCGGATGAATCGATGGGAGACCGGTTGGACGCCCGTGACCTTTGTCGATGGCCAGACGTTACAAGTGCTCGAATGGCACGAAGACGCCATCGACCTGCCGCCAAACGCGCAGTTGCTGGTCAGCAGTGATCAGTGCGAGCAGCAGATGTTTTGCGTCGGGCCGACGCGGGTGGGTTTGCAGTTTCATCCGGAATGGACGGCTGAATCGGTGGCAACGCTCAATGAACACTTTGGCGACGAGTCACCGCTACCTTGGGGTCAACAGGACAGCGCCGCCTATGCAACCGTGTTCGAATGGTTGCAGGCGACGCTTGATGGGTGGTGGTCGGCACAGGTTTAAAGAAGCAAGATCAACAGATCGCAGCCTCGTTTCACTCGACAGCTCCTACAGGTCTACGCGATTGCCTGTAGGAGCTGTCGAGTGAAAACGAGGCTGCGATCTTTTCGACTACATCAACATTCGCAACCGATCACGCTGCTGGCAGGCCGTTGCACAGCAACGCTCAACTCAAACCCTTCATCCAGCCACCCGGTCACCCCGCCGATCATTTCCTTGACCGGGTACCCCAGCGCCGCCAGTTTCACCGCAGCCTTGTTGGCACCGTTGCAGTGGGGCCCGGCGCAATACACCACGAACAGGCTGGTTTTCGGGTAGGCCGCCAGGCTTGCAGCGTTCAGCAGTCGCCCCGGAATATTGATCGCTCCCGGCACATGGCCACGCTCGAACGCGAGCGGGCCGCGCACGTCTATCAAGACAAAATCCACTTCGCCGGCCTGTTGGCTGCCGTGAACGTCGGAACAGTCGGTTTCGAAGGTCAGACGGTTACTGAAATGCATCAGGGCGATGGCCGATGGGGCGGCGGGAATCTCTCGGACCAGGCTGGTCATGGGCTGTACTCCAAAGTCTCGGTGGGTGTGAGAAGACTTTATCCGCCCGACGCTTGCGGCTACAGTGGCGCACAAGACACCCACCGGGAACTTTCCGCCAAATGCAGCCCACCCCTGGATTGGTCGCGATTCTGGCCTACGACGGCCTCTGCACATTCGAGTTCGGCATCGCCGTGGAGATCTTCGGCCTGGCCCGTCCGGAGTTCGACTTCCCTTGGTACGAGCACCGGATCGCCGCCGTCGATCAGGGGCCGATGCGCGCCATGGGCGGAATACAAGTGCTGGCCGATGGCGGCATGGAGCTGCTCGAAGATGCCCGGACCATCATCATTCCCGGCTGGCGTGACCGCAGCGCCCCGGTGCCTGAGGCATTGATCGCGGCCCTGCGCCAAGCCCATGCGCGGGGTGCGCGGCTGCTGTCGATCTGCTCGGGTGTGTTCGTGCTGGCGGCCACCGGTTTGCTCGACGGTCACGGCGCCACTACGCACTGGCGCTACACCGCTGAATTGGCCGAGCGGTTTCCGAACATTCTGGTGGACCCGGACGTGCTCTATGTCGATTCAGGTCAACTGATCACCTCGGCCGGCAGCGCTGCCGGCATCGATGCCTGCCTGCATTTGGTGGCGCGGGACTTCGGTACGCAAGTGGCCAACTCGGTGGCGCGGCGGCTGGTGATGTCGCCGCAACGCACCGGCGGCCAGGCGCAGTTCATTCCGACACCGGTCAGTCCTACGCCGCGTAGCGATTTGTCGCGCGTCATGCAGTGGGCACGCGAGCGTTTGCATGAACCGCTGGAGGTGCGCGAGCTGGCGAGTGAAGCGGCGATGAGTGAACGGACGTTTCTGCGCCGCTTCACTGAAGCCACCGGCATGCCGCCCAAGGCCTGGTTGCAGCATGAGCGCCTGGGCCGGGCTCGCGAGCTGCTTGAAAGCACGAGCCAGAACACCGACCAGATTGCCCAGCACTGCGGTTATCGCTCGGTGGAGAGTTTTCGGGTGGCGTTTCGCAGCGTGGTAGGCGTGCCGCCGTCGGTGTATCGGGAGCGGTTTGGGCGGGAGTCAAAGGCGATTTTTTGAGGTGTTTTTTAGGGCCTCATCGCGAGCAGGCTCGCTCCCACAGTTGACCGAGTTGTCTGGACGGACGCGGTCTAATGTGGGAGTGAGCCTGCTCGCGATGAGGCCAGCCCAGACAACAATTTTCTCAAGGCTTGCGCAACAGATAGGTATCCATAATCCACCCATTCTCCAACCGGGCCGCCTTGCGCACTCGCTCGATCTCATCCGCCACATCCTTGAGCTTGCCGCTGATCAAAATCTCATCCGGCGTGCCCAAGTAAGCCCCCCAATAAATCTCTGTCTCCTGATCCGCCACCTGATGGTAGGAATCTTCTGCATCGAGCATCACCACCAGGCTGTCGGCATCACTCACCTGCCCCGCCGCCAGCCGTCGGCCAGTGGTGATTTCAATTGAGCGGCCAATGCGGTTCAGCGGCACTTTATGTTGCGCCGCCAGCGCCTGGACACTGGTGATGCCGGGGATCACTTCAAATTCGAAGACGCACCGGCCCGAGGCCAGAATCGCCTGCAAGATCCGGATGGTGCTGTCGTACAACGCCGGATCGCCCCACACCAGAAAACCGCCGCACTGCTCGTCAGTCATTTCCTCGCTGATCAACCGTTCGAACGTCCGCTGTTTAGCCAGATTGAGATCTTCCACGCTGGCCTTGTAGTCCACATCACCGCGTTCGCGCTCCGGGCTGTGGGCTTCGACGAAGCGGTAGTCGCGATCGGTGATGTAGCGTTCGCAGATCTCTCGGCGCAGGTCGATCAGCTTGTCCTTGCTCTGCCCCTTGTCCATGAGGAAAAACACGTCGACGAGGTTCAGCGCTTTCACGGCTTGCATGGTGATGTAGTCGGGGTTGCCGGCGCCGATGCCGATGACCAGAAGTTTTTTCATCAATAGGCTCCTTCAGGTTCAGTGCCCAACAAACGTAAACGCCAACGGCCGTTGAACCGCAACTCGATGGCCGACAGCGGTTCAACGTCGATCAGGTTGAACGCTGTGCCGTGCAGCACCTGCGTCAGCGCGGCGCGAATAACAAACGGATGGGTGATGGCAACGATGTGTCCCGGTGTGGCCTCCAGGGTTTTCAGCCACGCGGCCACCCGCCCTGCGAGTTGCGCCACCGACTCGCCGCCATGGGGCGCCGAATTCGGATCATCGAGCCAGGTCTGCAGCGCTTCGGCTGCGTTTTTTTGCAGATCGTCGATCCGCACGCCTTGCCAGCGCCCGAAATCGCAATCCCTCAATGCCTCGACAATTTCCACGGCGCTGCCGAACAGCTCGGCGGTTTGCCGGGTTCGCAGTTCAGGTCCACATACTAGTCGCGGCGTCCCCTTGAACTGAGCACGACGCGATCCCCTTGCCGATTGCCAATCCATTTCTATTGGCTCATTCGTAGGAAAACACGCCAATTTTTGTGCGACGGTTCGAGCGTGGCACATCAAAGTCAAACGGGTTGCCTGCACGAAGGATCACTCTGTCGATGGAATGGAAAACGGCAACACGCCGCAAACAATTGGCCAATTGTGCCGCAAGAAGCGCGATCCAGGGCGTTTCGTTTGATCGGGCAAACACAGGTTTCAACCCACACCCGCCTGAAAAAATCAGCGATATCCGACACCACTATGGGCGATGGCCTACAAGCTCTGTCGACTTCCATGTAGCCCACAGCCCACGGGGTTTTCGCCCATTTTTCTAACGTTAAAAATCCATTGAAAAATTCACTAGACATGTTGAGTCCGCTACATAAATACTGTTTTAGCAATTTATGAAATGAAACCGACATATCCATCCAGCAGGAGCCCGGATGCCTTCTCTCAGAGACCTGATCACCGATCCCGGCCTGGACCTTACGCCGTCGGAACGCAAAGTGATCCGTGCCTTGCTGGACCAGTACCCGCGTAACGGACTGGGCCCGATGTCACGTTTGGCCGAACATGCCGGTGTCAGCGATCCCACCATCGTGCGACTGGTCAAAAAACTGGGTTTCAGCGGTTATGCCGATTTCCAGGATGCCCTGCTCAGCGACATGGACCACCGCCTCCGTTCTCCCAGCACCCTGTTGCAACCCCGTGCTCATCTTCAGAAAGGCGACGCCTGGAGCCAATATCTGGCGCACAGCCATCGAGCGCTGGTGGACACCCATGCGCTGACCCAACCCGAAGATGTGCGAATTCTGCTGGAATGGCTGCTCGACACCCGCCATCAGGTGCATTGCTTCGGCGGGCGCTTCAGCAGTTTCCTCGCCAGTTATTTACTCAATCACTTGCGCTTGCTGCGTCCGGGCTGTTTCGCCCTGGAAGACAACGCGCAACTGCCCGACCGTTTGTTCGACGTGCAGCGCCAGGACGTGGTGCTGGTGTTCGACTATCGCCGCTACCAGTCACAAGCCCTGCGCGTGGCCAATGCGGCGAAAAGTCGCTATGCACGCGTGGTGTTGTTCACTGACATCTATGCTTCACCGTTGCGGGAAATGGCCGACCTGATCATCAGTGCGCCAGTGGAATCGGTGTCGGCCTTCGACACCCTGGTTCCGGCGCTGGCCCAGGTCGAGGCGCTGATCGCCTGCCTGACCCTGCGCAGTCCGGACCTGGCCGATCGCCTGGAAGGCATCGACGCCCTGCGGACCGACTTCGACACCCACCTGCTGGAGGAAAAATAAGGATGTTCAAGCTCCCCCACCACTCACCTCGGGATTTGCCCTTCGTCACCGATCACACCGCGCTGTTACTGGTGGACATGCAACGCGCCTGGCTTGAGCCGCAGTTCGACCCGCACCTCAACGGGCCGGACGCCGAATACTTCTTGACCCGCACCCACATGCAGGTGGTGCCCAATCAACGCCGGCTGCTCAGCGCTTTTCGCAGCGCCCGGCAAAACGTGCTGCACACGATCATCGAAAGCCTCACCGCCGATGGCCGCGACCGCTCGCTGGACCACAAGCTCTCGGACATGCACTTGCCCAAGGGCAGCCCGCCAGCACGGATCATCGACGACCTGACCCCGGCAGAAAACGAAATCGTGCTGCCCAAGACCTCGTCCGGGGTCTTCAATTCCACCAACATCGACTACGTGCTGCGCAACCTCGGGACGCGGCACCTGATCATCGCCGGCATCGTCACCGACCAATGCGTGGACATGGCCGTGCGCGATGCCGCCGACCGCGGTTATCTGGTGACGCTGGTGGAAGATGCCTGCGCGACTTATACGCCCGCGCGGCATCAGGCCTGCCTGAATGCAATCAGGGGTTACTGCTGGATTACCGACACCCAGACCGTGCTCGGCCGGTTGCAGGAGATGCAGCCATGAGCGAGCGCCTGCTGCCACTGCCCATGACCACCCTCGTCACCACCGACCTGATCGGCGTCACGCGTGGACGCTCCTTTCCCACGGACGAACTCGAGCGCTATCTAAAGATGGGGTGTGGCTGGGTGCCGGCCAACAGTGCGCTGACCCCGCAAGACATCATCGCCTACGCCAACCCGTGGGGCGCTTATGGTGATTTGCGACTGATGCCCGATCTGCTCAGTCGAGTGACGGTCGACAACGGCCCGGATGCCAGTGCCCCGGCACTGGATTTCATGCACAGCGACATTTGCGAAACCGATGGCCGCCCGTGGGGAGCCTGCCCGCGTACGTTGTTGCGCAACGAGGTGGAGCGTTATCGCGCCGAATTGGGCTTGCAAATCAATGCAGCGTTTGAGCATGAATTCAACTTGAACACCGGCGACGTTGAACACCTGGCGTTTTCCCTGCAAGCCCAGCGTCAGGGGGCCGAGTTTGGCGGTTGGCTGCTCGGCGCCCTGCGGGCCGGTGGCGTCGAGCCGGAAATGTTCCTGCCCGAGTATGGCAAGCATCAATACGAAATCACTTGCCGCCCGACCCTTGGGGTGGCCGCTGCCGATCGCGCGGTGAACGTGCGTGAAATCACTCGCGAGATCGCCCGGCAAATGGGCCTGGCGTTGAGCTTCGCGCCCAAGACCTCGGAGCATGCGGTGTGCAACGGCGTGCACCTGCACGTCAGCCTGCTGGATCTGGCTGGTCAGCCGGTGATGTATGACGCCGGCACCACCAATGGCTTGTCGACTCTCGGCCAGCACTGGGCCGCCGGCATCCTGCATTACCTGCCCGCACTCTGTGCGTTTACCGCGCCGACGCCGGTATCCTACGAGCGTTTGCAGCCCCACCACTGGAGCGCATCCTACGCGTGCCTCGGGCAACGCAACCGTGAAGCGGCGCTGCGAATCTGCCCGACGACAAGCCTGGGCGGCAAATCGGTGGCGTCGCAATACAACCTGGAATTTCGCGCCATGGACGCCACGTCCTCGCCGCACCTGGCCATGGCTGCGCTGCTGATTGCCGGCCGGTTGGGCATCGAACAACGCCTGGCCTTGAACGCAATCACCAATGAAGTCCCCGACGCACTGAACGAAGAACAACGCCAGGCGCGCGGCATCGTCGCCCTGCCCGCGTCCCTTGCCCAGGCCCTGGATTGCCTGCGCAACAGCGAGGCACTGATCGAGGCCCTGCCGAGCGCGTTGCTGGAAACCTACTTCGCCCTGAAAACCGAGGAACTGACCCTGACGGAACAGCTGTCGCCCGCCGAACGCTGTGAGCACTATGCGCGCCTGTACTGAATCTGCTGAGTTCGGTCTTTACACCGGGCCCGCGTACACCCTGAGTCGGGAAGACTCCGATCACCCGTTGATTCTGGTGTGCGAGCACGCCAGCCGTTTTATTCCCGCCGGGTTGAATGACCTGGGCTTGAGTCACGAGGCGGCCCGCGAGCACATCGCCTGGGACATCGGCGCCCTGGCGCTGGCCGAGGGTTTGTCCCGCGCATTGGGCGCAACCCTGTTGGCGGCCAATTATTCACGGCTGCTGGTGGACCTCAACCGCCCGTTGCAAGCCCCGGACAGCATTCCGGTACAGAGCGAAATTTTTCAGGTGCCGGGCAACCGGGGCCTGGACGAAGCCACCCGCGAGTACCGTCGGCAATCCTTGTTCGAGCCGTTTCATTCGCGTCTGACTGACTTGATCGACGAGCGTGTCGCTCAAGGACGAACGGTGCGGGTGGTGGGAATTCACAGTTTCACACCGGTCTATCATGACCAGCCCCGTGCGCTGGAAGTCGGCGTGTTGTTTGGCAAGAGCATGGAATATGCCCAGCGTTTGATCGATGGCCTGGGCCGGCATCCATTGAAGGTTGCCGGTAATGAACCGTACAAAATCAACCCGCTGGGCGACATGACCGTGCCGGTCCATGGCGATGCACGAGGGCTGGAATCGGTATTGATCGAGGTGCGCAACGACCTGCTGCGCACGCCTGAGAATGTCCGTCGTTTTACCGAATACCTGGCGCCACTGTTGTAAAGCAACCGCTTCAAACTCGCAGCTTGCAGCTGCTTTCATCCCAAGGAGAAAGGCTTCATGGAAATAGAAGAATTCGGCTACAAGCAAGAGTTGAAGCGCAGCCTGTCGCTGACCGACCTGGTGGTGTACGGGATGATCTTCATGATCCCCATCGCACCGTTTGGCGTGTATGGCTACGTCAACGCCGAGGCGCCAGGGCTGGTACCGCTGGCGTACATCATCGGCATGGTGGCGATGCTCTTCACGGCCCTGAGTTACGGCAGCATGGCACGGGCCTTTCCGATTGCCGGTTCGGTTTATTCCTACGCGCAACGGGGCCTGAACCCGCACGCAGGGTTTATCGCCGGCTGGCTGATGCTCCTCGATTACCTGCTGATTCCGCCGCTGCTGTATGTGTACGCGGCCATGGCCCTGAACCATTTGTACCCGGACATTCCGAAGGTCGGTTTCATCCTGGCCTTCCTGGTCAGCGCGACCTTCGTTAACTTGCGCGGCATCACCTTCACCGCGCGAATGAACATCATCTTTCTGCTGGCGCAACTGGTGGTGCTGGGGATCTTCCTGTTCTACGCCTGGAACGCACTGCACAGCGGCGGCGGTAACGGTCAGCTGACACTGGCGCCGTTGTACAACCCCGAGACATTCAACTTCGCCCTGCTGATGCAAGCGGTGTCGATTGCGGTGCTGTCGTTCCTCGGTTTCGATGCGATTTCCACCCTCGCCGAAGAGATCAAGGGTGACCCGGGCCGCAGCGTCGGCAAGGCCGCGTTGATCACGCTGGTGGTCATGGGCGTGATCTTCGTTGTGCAGACCTGGATTGCGACCGATCTGGCGGCCGGCATGGGTTTCAAAACGGCTGACACGGCTTTTTATGAAATCGCTGAACTCGCGGCCGGCAGCTGGCTGGCTACCCTGACCGCCGTGGCGACCGCACTGGCCTGGGGCGTTGCGGTGGCAATCACCTCCCAAGCGGCAGTGTCTCGTCTGCTGTTCGGCATGGCCCGGGACGGCAAGTTGCCAAAGGTTCTGGCCAAGATTCATCCCAAACACAACACGCCGTACGTGAGCATCTACCTGGTGGCCGTGCTGTCGCTGCTGATCTGCTACCTGTTCATCAACTCGGTGGACACCCTTACCTCGCTGGTGAATTTCGGCGCACTGAGCGGTTTCATGTTGCTGCACCTGACGGTCATCAACTACTACTGGCGCCGGCAGAAATCCGGCCAGGTCATCCGTCACCTGATCTGCCCGGTGATCGGCTTCATCATCGTCGCGGCGATCATGTACAACATGGGCGTCGATGCGCAGAAACTCGGCCTGATCTGGATTGCCCTGGGCCTGGTCTACCTGTTTGTACTCAACAAACTGGGCAGACGTGCAGCACTGCCCGACCCAAGCAACGGCTGACAAGAAAAAGAGCGGCGTCTGACAAAAATTCAGGCGACCGCCGATTGAACGCGTGGAAACCGACAGTGATAGTCAGGTTCGGTGTCAACCGCTGAACCCTTTGATACAGGAGTGCATCCATGCTGGTCTTACGTCCAGTCGAGTTAACCGACCTGCCCCAGTTGCAGCAACTGGCGCGCGACAGTCTGGTAGGCGTTACGTCCTTGCCGGACGACACCGAATGCCTGCGCGAGAAGATTCTCGACTCCTGCGCCTCGTTTGAAAAAGACGTTGAGAGTCACGGCCCGGAGAACTATTTCTTCGTGCTGGAAGATTTGACCCGAGAGCGCTTGGTGGGCTGCTCGGAGATCCTGGCCACCGCCGGTTTCAGCGAGCCGTTCTACAGCCTGCGCAACCGGCATTTCACCAGCGCCTCGCGGGAGCTGAACATCGAGCACGGCGTGCCCGCGTTGTCGTTGTGCCACGACCTCAGCGGCCATACCTTGCTGCGCGGTTTTCATATTGACGCAGCGCTGGTGCGCACACGGTTCTCTGAACTGCTGTCCCGGGCGCGGCTATTGTTCATCGCCGCCCACGCGCGACGCTTTTCCGAAGCCGTCATCACCGAGATCGTCGGCTTCAGCAGCGATGACGGGCACTCGCCGTTCTGGGATGCGGTGGGCAAGCACTTTTTCGACCTGCCCTACGTCGAGGCCGAGCGACTTTGCGGCCTGGAAAGCCGTACTTTCCTCGCCGAACTGATGCCGCAATACCCGATCTACGTGCCAATGCTGCCCCAGGCGGCGCAGGACTGCATCGGCCGCATCCACCCCGATGGCCAGGAGGCTTTCGATATCCTCGAGCGCGAAGGCTTCGAGACCAACAGCTACATCGACCTGTTCGACGGCGGTCCGACGTTGTATGCGCGCACTCCCGGCATCCGCTCCATCGCCCAGAGCCAGACCGGCACGGTGAAACCGGGTGCGTCCATCGATGCCCGGGGCAGCTATCTGGTGAGCAACGATTCGCTGAAGGACTACCGCGCCATCGTCGCCGATCTGGACTACCAGGCCGGGCAACCTGTGAGGTTGAGCGGCGAAATGTGCGCCGCCCTGAACGTGACCGAAGGCAGCCCGATCCGGCTGATCGCCCTGTGAGCATCACCCGGCCCCGCGCCCAACGACAGCGCCCGAGCGGGCGTGCAGAAGGAGTTGCATCATGATTGTCCGCCCGGTTCGCGTCACCGACCTGCCCGCCTTGCTCAACCTGGTACACCAGGCCGGCCCCGGCTTCACTACCCTGCCGGCCAACGAGGAACGCCTGTCCCACCGGGTACGCTGGGCTCAACGAACCTTCGCCGAACAGGTCGAACGCGCCGATGCTGATTACCTCTTCGTGCTCGAAGACGACGACCAGCAATTGGTGGGTGTCAGCGCCCTGGTCGGCGCCGTAGGCCTGCGCGAGCCCTGGTACAACTACCGCGTCGGGCTCACGGTCAGTTCGTCACCAGACCTGGGTATCCGGCGTCAGATTCCGACGTTGTTCCTGAACAATGAAATGACCGGCCAATCGGAGATTTGCTCGCTGTTTCTACGTCCTGATCAACGCCAGGGCAGTAACGGTCGATTGTTGTCGTTGGGGCGGCTGTTGTTTGTGGCCGAGTTTCCGCACCTGTTCGGCGACAAACTCATTGCCGAACTGCGTGGCAGCGCCGACGAACAAGGTTGTTCGCCATTCTGGGACAGCCTGGGCCGGCACTTCTTCAAGATGGATTTCAGCCACGCCGATCACTTGTCGGGGCTGGGCAGCAAGTCGTTCATCGCTGAACTGATGCCACGCCAACCGCTTTACACCTGCCTGCTCACCGAACAGGCCCAGGCCGTGATCGGCAAGGCGCACCCGAACACCGAACCGGCCCTGAAAATCCTCACCGCCGAAGGTTTTGCCCATAAGGGTTACATCGACATCTTTGACGCGGGCCCGGTGATCGAAGCCCCGGTCTCGAATATCCGCACCGTGCGCGACAGCCAACCGCTGGTGCTGGCCATCGGCACACCCGACGAGCAGGCCCCGGTGTGGCTGATCCATAACCGTCGCCTGGAAAACTGCCGCATCACCGCCGCCCAGGCCAGACTGGTGGGCAACAGCCTGATCGTCGACCGCCTCACCGCCAAACGCCTGCAACTGCAACCCGGCAATTCGGTGCGCGCCGTGCCACTGCTTAATCAACAACAGCAGCAGTCAGTGGCGGCGTGACCGACGCAGGTCCATTCGCCTCTGAAAATCGTCATCATCCTTTCCCCGCCCGCGTGATAGCCTTTTGTTCCTTCGGCGTTGACACTTTTGCTCAAGCCTTTCCATGCCCTTTGCAGTGGTGGAACTCATATGTCCAGGCTTTCTCATCAAGATTTACGCCGTAACTTTCGCGAGCTTTTCGCCTCCAGCGCCTGCTATCACACCGCCTCGGTCTTCGACCCGATGTCGGCCCGCATTGCCGCTGACCTGGGTTTTGAGGTAGGGATCCTGGGCGGTTCAGTCGCATCGTTACAGGTACTGGGCGCGCCTGACTTTGCCTTGATCACCCTCAGCGAATTCGCCGAGCAGGCCACTCGCATTGGCCGCGTCGCCCAACTGCCGGTGATCGCCGACGCCGACCACGGCTACGGCAACGCGCTCAACGTCATGCGCACCATCGTCGAACTCGAGCGCGCCGGCGTCGCCGCCCTGACCATCGAAGACACCTTGCTGCCCGCCCAGTTCGGCCGCAAGTCCACCGACCTGATCGGGGTGGCGGAAGGCGTCGGCAAGATTCGTGCAGCACTGGAAGCCCGGGTCGACTCGGAAATGGCAATCATCGCCCGCACCAACGCCGGCATCCTGCCGGTACAGGAAGTCATCAGCCGTACCTGTCATTACCAGCAGGCCGGTGCGGACGGGATTTGCATGGTGGGCGTGCGGGACTTCGACCATCTCGAACAAATCGCCGAGCACCTGAGCGTGCCGCTGATGCTGGTCACCTACGGCAACCCGTTGCTGCGCGACGACAAACGCCTGGCCGAACTCGGCGTGCGGGTCACCATCGATGGTCACGGCGCCTACTTCGCCGCGATCAAGGCCACGTATGACAGCCTGCGGGAACAGCGGCAGATCTTTAATCAGGCGTCGGACCTGAATGCGACAGAGTTGACTCATACCTATACGCAGCCTGAGGAATACATCCGTTGGGCGGAAGAGTTTATGAGCGTTAAGGAATGATTCCTCTCTGATTTCGGCTCCTGAAGCGACTTGTAATTCGGCCGGTAGACGCAATGTCACCGGCGGGATTGCAAGATCTTGAGCCGAATGGCTGTCATCTGCCGCCCCAAAATACACACTTAAAAACAAACACCAATATTTAATAACAACTCCCAAGTTGATATTAAATATCGTCCTCTATAATCTCCAAACCGTTAAATAACAAAAAATATTTAACCCAGACAGCAACAAACTCAAAGCAATATCGCTACTTATACGACAAGCGCTTTATCCTCACTCAACCCCTATCAAAGGAAACCTTATGAAAACCACTACCAGCAACTGGGAAAACTCCCCGCTATTGCGCGCCGAAGCCAAAGTCATCACCACACCGACAAAATCCACTCACGAGTCCAACTGCCCTGGTTGGGACGGGCTTCGATTTAACGTAGGCAACATTCACGAAATCAAGAAATACCGTAACGTATCTGCCCAGGATTAAGACCTTATAACGATTTACCGGGGTCGCACCCAGCCAGATGTTCGTACCTGCCTGGAAGCACCATCCCCCATTTGTTAAACCGACGTCAGTGGCCACACCATTCAGCCACTGACGTCTCTTAACAACTGATGGGCTTGATGAGTTAAAAGCAACTACCCTAACAATAATAGACTGAACGATTCCATTTGCTAAAACATCTGTTCCGCCTCATTAGAAACCATAAAAAGCCAAGCAGAATTCTTCATGATAAAAACGTTGCTCGACCCTAACCTTACACCTTCACAACTTATCACCAGCATCAAGACACTGGACATGAGTGTCGAAGTAAAAAATCTCGCAGACCAGCTACCCGAACAAACAGCACACACTTTAGATTCATCTCGCCGTGCTGAAATCATGAAACTGACGAACATCCATACCGGAACATTGACATTACATTGTAATAAAAATGGCAATATCAGCCTCAAGGCACCTGATAACGCACCGGCGTCCGAGCAACTTTATTCCGTACCCGGCAACAGTGTTTTATTTGCGATCAACGCAGAATCGTTTTGCATTCAACTTTACGCGCTCGAAGAAGATCATCTGACTCGCGCAGAGCTGGTCATCGTAGATGCCAGTAACCCGTTGTTCATCGACGGCACGAAGGTCCTGTTCGATAGCAACCCGACTGGATACGGGCATCCGGCATTTATCGGCAGCATCAACCTGCCAGACAGAAGCGCAGACATCAGTGTTTTCGACCGTGTTTCATTGAACAAAATCGCCTGGTTCCCTCATGACGATAGCGCCGCACGGTACCTGGTGAGCCTTGAGCTGCTTGAAGCCGCACAGGATCCCGGGGCATTCAGAGTGGCCGAAGAATTGATCTATCACTACCACCCCGCTGTCGCCTGGAAGGCATTTCAGGTAATACAGCAAACGGATCCGCGGGCCGCATTGCATTACGCACCGCTGTTGAGAAATCTGCAAAACAGCCGCCTGAATCTTTTACTCGACCAGAGTGAAGCGGCATGAAACTAAAGACTTTCGTTGAGCGTATGACGACTTACGATCTGGAGCGAGACAAGCCAAAGATCGTGGAAGATCTGCGTCAACTGGCAACAAACCGTACGTTGCTGAGCGAGCACCTTTACACCACTATTCAACAAGCGGGTTTCAGTACCAAAAACAGTCTATACGGCGCTTATGCATTTGTACTGCACTACAACGATCTGTTTACTGTCCGATTGGGTTTTTGGTCTCCGGTCACGTCAAAAGATGAAAGTGAAACGTTCATCTATGACCTGAACCACACCCATGACTTCGAACTCTATGCCGTGGGTTACGGCGGTGACGGCTACACAACCGTCTCGCGAAAGATACTGGATCAAACTCCGTTACAAGCCGGAAGAAGGCCCGTACTCGGTGAAGAGCGAGTACTTAAACTTGCACCCGGGGAAGTTCTGCACATGCTTCCACTACAGGAAGTGCACAAACAGCTTCCACCGAAAAGTATGTCCGCATCGTTGAGTTTGCTTATTCATCCTCAGCAATCGGTTAAAACCGAAGAAGCCTGGTGCTTCGACGAAAACTACGTACCGACTTACCCCGGTATCGCCATGCAGGAAACAGCGCTCTATGAAAATACGCTGTCACTGCTTGAACGAGGATAGTTACTGACTACCCTCCAAATTTAAAAAAGGAATGAATATGAACAAACCACTGAACAACTGGAATGAAACTTCGCTTCTGCGCGCCGGGACTGCCGTAATCAATACGCCAGTCAAGACAACAATGGAAGTTCCGTGCGCCGATTTCATGCCTCGTTATAACGTGGGCAATATCCACGAAATCAAGAAATTCTGGAGCTTGCCAGCCAAAGACTGATATCGCTCTCGTTAAGTGCACTACCAAGGCTGCCGACCCACAAGGTCGGCAGCCTTTTCTTTGATCGTTCCCACGCTCTGCGTGGGAATGCAGCCCGGGACGCTACGCGTCCCATCCAAAGCCGAATGCAAAGCGTCCGTTGAGGCATTCCCACGCGGGAGCGTGGGAACGATCACGTTTCACACCGAATCAAGTAATGGGTGATGTGGTGCGCCATCGCTGCAACAAATGACGCGGTTGCGACCGGTGGCCTTGGCTTCATAGAGCGCCTGGTCGGCGTCGTTGAGCCACAGGGTCGCGTCAGTGTGTGCCGGGTTGAAGGCGGCAAGGCCGATGCTCAGGCTGACTCTCAGCGCCGGGCTCTGCTCATAGCCCAAGGTGGCGAAGCGATCACGCAGGGCATCCATGGCGGCCGCCGCGCTCGTGAGCGGAAGGTCCGGGAGGATCACGCAGAATTCGTCGCCGCCGTAGCGCCCGGCAACATCCGCCGCGCGCAGGTTCTGCTTGAGCATTTTGCTCAACTGACGCAGCACGATATCCCCGGCAACGTGGCCGTAGGTGTCGTTGATGGTTTTGAAATGGTCGATGTCGATCAGCGCAATCGCCCCGCCCTGCTGCTGACGTTTGCAACGCTGGAATTCGATTTCCAGTTGATCCTTCCAGGCGCCGTGATTCAACAGGCCGGTGAGGCTGTCGGTGCGGCTCAGTGCCAGCAATTCACGCTTTTGTCGACCGAGGGTGTGGGCCTGGCGGAAGCAGATCCAGCCCAATGCCAGCGGGTACAAACACATCAAGGGCAAACAGGCATACATCTGCAGTTGGCTGGTCTGTGGGACAAAGGTGGGGGAGAAAACCAGCAGTCCGACGCCCATCCCGAGAACTTGCGCCACGGTTCCCGCCAACAGGAAACGCAAACCGCCAATGGCCACATTGTTCATTGCCATCATGGCCAGGGTGGTCGCGGCGGGCAGCGGATTGAAGTGCATGGCTGCGACCCAAAAACCACCGAGAAAGGCATCCACCAGCAGGTTGCGGTGTTCGGCGTGATAAGGCACTGGCGCGCGGCGCGCCCATTGATAAGCCACGTGCGGCCAGAGTACGGCATTGAGCAGCATCGTCACCCAGACCCACGGTGCAGGGTTGAGTGGATACATCGCCGCGCTCACAAGCAACAGCCCCAAGGCTAAACCCAGGATTCGCGATGTATAGAGCCTCCTGGCCAGTGAAAGTCCTTTTCCTCCCGTTTTTCCCATAGAGGCCTCTGCGCCACTGAACGGAGCCTGAAACACAAGGGTTTCAAGTCTGGTGAGAGTCTATCAGGGAAGCGGCAAATAGCCATCACCGGCGGGCGGCCTGAATACCAAGGCATAGCCATGAGGCGGGCGCCCAATGTTTGGCACCAGCCTGCCCGACTTCCCCAACCTGTTTATCGTCATCGGCCCCAACACAGGCATCGGTCATACCTCGGTGCTGTTCATCATCGAGTCTCAGATGAACTACATTCTTGATTGCATCCGTACGTTAAAAGAACAGGGTTTGCGCAGCATCGAAGTACGCTCCGAAGCAGAACGTACCTACACTGAAATGATCCACCGGGAAATGGAACGCACGGTATGGAAGTCCGGGGGCTGCACAGTTGGTATCAAAGCAAGAGCGGTCATGTGATTGCGATGTTTCCGGGGTTCAGTTTCAGCTATCACCGGTTGACCAGAGCGCTGAAACCCGCCGATCACATTCTGTCCTGATCACGTAAAAGGAAGATGCCTGATGCTTTTGTTGGTTGTCGCAATCGCGGTTTTCGTGGCCTGGAGCTGGTTGAGTTACCCGGCCATCGGTCATTGGCTCTATGACTTGAACATGTCGGTAGAGGCGAAGCTGTATGGACTGCACAAAATTGTCGTGCCGATCGCCGAAATGACCGTCTCGACCTGGCAAGGCGGGCCGTACGAAGCGTCCAGCAGTGTGCTGATGCTCCACGGCTACAGCGCCGACAAGAATGTCTGGCTGCGTTTTGCCCGACACTTTGTCGGCAACTATCGGGTGATCATTCCCGACATCGCCGGGCATGGCGAAACCGGCTTCAAGGCGGGCGGCGGTTACGACATTCCGTTGCAGGCCAAGCGGATGATCCAGTTGCTCGATGTTTGCGGCGTCGAGAAAGTCCATGTAATCGGCAATTCGATGGGCGGTTACATGGCAGCGTGGCTGGCGGCCACTTACCCGGATCGCATTGTTTCGGTGGCCCTGATCGATCCGGCAGGTGTCACCGCCCCCGAAGCCAGCGACCTGGAGCGGCATTTGGCCAAGGGCCACAACCCGTTCCTGATTCACTCGCGGGAAGAATTCCAGCGTTTCTACGCCATGACCATGGCTGAACCGCCGTGGGTACCCAAGGTGGTGCTGGACGCCATCGCGCAACGCTATGAACAGAGCCGCGATGAGCTGGAGGAAATCTTCAACGGCTTCCGTGCCAGCCCGCCGATGGAGCCGAAACTGCCCGACATCAAGTGCCCGGCACTGTTGCTGTGGGGGCATAAGGACCGCTTGATCGATGTCAGCAGCGTGGCGATCTGGAGCAAAGGCATCGCCGACCTGCGAGTGGAAGTCTGGGACCACACCGGCCATATGCCGATGGTGGAACAACCGACAAACACGGCACGGCTGTACCGGGAATTTTTGGCATCACTGCGCTCGGAACTCCCGGTGTAGCAGCCGAACACCGCCCCCCTGTAGCAGCTGCCGAGCCTGCGAGGCTGCGTTCGGCTGCGCAGCAGTCGTGAAATCAGGCACCGCGGTGTGTCAGGAGGAACGTGCATATAGGGTTTGCGACTGCTTCGCAGCCGAACGCAGCCTCGCAGGCTCGACAGCTGCTACAAGCTGCTTCAGCCAGCAGTCCTTTGCAGAATGAAGTTCGTAAGATTCTTCGTTTGTCGGCGCCGCACAAGGCTGCGATCTTTTCTCGCATCCTTTACGTCACCGCGCCAGGAATTCTTTCATGAGTCATCCGAACTTCATCAGCCCTGACCTGATCCGCCAACGCTTTTCCAAAGCGATGTCCGACATGTACCGCGAAGAAGTGCCGCTGTACGGCGCGCTGATGGAACTGGTGGAACAGACCAACCGTCACGTGCTGGACAGCGATCCGCACATCGCCCGACAGTTGCACAGCACCGGTGAAATCCAGCGCCTGGACCTGGAGCGGCATGGCGCGATCCGTGTCGGCACCGCTGATGAACTGGCGACCCTCGCCCGGCTGTTTGCGGTGATGGGCATGCAACCGGTGGGTTATTACGACCTGACCCCGGCCGGCGTACCGGTCCACTCCACGGCTTTTCGCGCGGTGCATGAGGCGGCGTTGCAGGTCAGCCCGTTCCGGGTATTCACTTCCCTGCTGCGCCTGGAACTGATCGAAGACCTGGAACTGCGAGCATTCGCCCAGTCAGTGCTGGATAAACGTTCGATCTTCACGCCCACCGCGCTAAGCCTCATCGACCGCGCCGAAACCCAGGGCGGTCTTACGGAACAGGAAGCCCGGGACTTCGTCGAACAGGCACTGGAAACGTTCCGCTGGCACCACACCGCCACCGTGACCGCCGAGCAGTACCGCAAGCTCTGCGCCCAGCATCGCCTGGTCGCCGACGTGGTAGCGTTCACCGGCCCGCATATCAACCACCTGACGCCGCGCACCCTGGACATCGACATCGTCCAGGCGCAAATGCCTGTTCACGGCATCACCCCCAAAGCGGTGATCGAAGGCCCACCCCGCCGTCAGTGCCCGATCCTGCTGCGCCAGACCAGTTTCAAAGCCCTGGACGAGCCTGTCGCCTTCACCGATCAGACCCGGACTCACGGCAGCCACAGCGCCCGTTTCGGCGAGATCGAACAACGCGGCGCGGCGCTCACCCCCAAAGGCCGGGCGCTTTACGACCGATTGCTCAACGCTGCCCGTGATGAACTGAAAGACTTCCCCAATGAGGCCAATGCCGCACGTTACAACGCGCTGATGGCGCAGCACTTTGCGCAGTTCCCTGACACCCTTGAGGGCATGCGCCGAGAGGAACTGGCGTACTTTCGCTACTTCCTCACGGAAAAAGGGTTGGGGGCGGATGAATTGAAATCGTGGTCGCTGGAGGATCTGCTCAGCGGCGGCTATCTGCGGGTTGAGTCGTTGGTGTACGAAGATTTCCTGCCAGTCAGCGCTGCGGGGATTTTTCAGTCGAACCTGGGAGATGCCGCGCAAACCCACTATGGCGTGCAATCGAACCGGCAGGTGTTCGAGATGGCGCTGGGGCGATCGACAATTGATGAATTGGCGTTGTATGCCGAGACGCAACGACGCTCGATCGAGGAATGCCGCGAGGCAATGGGATTGTAGAGTCTGGCTTGACCTTGTGGCGAGGCAGCTTGCTCCCGCTTGAGTGCGCAGCACTCACAAAAATCTGCAATCGTTCGCAGAAAGCGGGGCCGCTACGCAGCCCAGCGGGAGCAAGCTCCCTCGCCACATGAAAGTGTCCGGCCAATATTTTAGCCGTCCGGGGATTAAGCCAGCTTCGCCAACAACGCCTCGGCGGCAGCCTCGGACGACGCCGGATTCTGACCGGTAATCAGCAAACCATCGGTGAGCACATAACTGGCCCAGTCAGCACCTTTGGAATAGACACCACCCTTCTCCTTAAGCATGTCCTCCACCAAAAACGGCACAACCTTCGTCAGTTGCACAGCCTCCTCTTCAGAATTGGTAAAACCCGTCACACGCTTGCCTTTGACCAGCGGCTGGCCATCCGCGTCTTTGACGTGACGAAACACACCGGGGGCGTGGCAGACGGCCGCAACCGGCTTGCCCGCCTGGTAAAACGCCTCGATCAGAGCAATCGAAATTTTGTCTTCGGCCAGATCCCACAGCGGGCCATGGCCGCCCGGGTAGAAAATCGCATCGTAATCTTCAGCTCTCACGCTGCTCAGCAGAGCGGTAGACGCCAATGCGGACTGGGCGGCGGGGTCTTTGCGAAAGCGCTCGGTGGCTGCGGTTTGCGCGTCCGGCTCGTTGCTTTTTGGGTCCAGCGGTGGTTGCCCCCCTTTGGGCGAGGCCAGGGTCAACTGAGCGCCGGCGTCCTTGAAGGCGAAATACGGTGCGGCGAATTCCTCCAGCCAAAAGCCGGTTTTCTTACCCGTGTCACCCAATTGATCGTGTGACGTTAGAACCATCAGGATTTTCATGTCGTGCTCCTTGAGTTCGCAGATGTTCATTGATCTCGGCGCTGAGTTTGACCTCCAGGCCGCCACATTCGTTGCACCTGTCACCCTAGCGGTTCTTCCTGATAAGGCAGCGAATGATGGCCAACCGCTTTGATGCGCAAGAAGTTGCGCACTCAACGCAAAGAAAACCAATTCGGGACCGCTGATCGCCCGGCCTGGCAGGCGCTCCAGCCAAGTGCGCAAGAAGTTGCCCAGCACTGCGCAACTTCTTGCGCACATTCACAGGCGATCGCTGCCGAACATGCTTCAAACGGTCTAAAAAAACTCTCAACCTGCTGATTTATATAGCACTAACCGTTTATGGCACGGACCTTGATAACAGTCAGGCACCCACCGGGGCGATACTGCCTCCCGGGCACCCTTAACATTAGCAAGGAGCACATCCATGGCTACACCCGCGTACATGTCCGTCACTGGCGAGAAACAAGGTCTGATCACTGCCGGCGCATTTACTGCCGACTCGGTTGGCAATACCTACCAGGAAGGTCACGAAGACCAGGTCATGGTTCAGGCTTTCAGCCACGACGTGATCATCCCGCGTGACCCACAGTCCGGCCAACCGACCGGTCAGCGCGTTCACAAGCCAGTCGTGATCACCAAGGTCTACGACAAGGCTTCGCCACTGCTGCAAGCCGCTCTGACCTCCGGCGAGCGCATGAGCGAAATCGTTATCCAGTGGTACCGCACTTCGGCTCAAGGTACCCAAGAGCACTACTACACCACCAAACTGGAAGACGCGATCATCGTCGCCATCAACAACAAAATGCACAACTGCCAGGATCCGTCGAACTCGCACTTCACGCACCTGGAAGAAGTGCAATTCACCTACCGCAAAATCACCTGGACCCACGAAGTATCCGGTACTTCGGGTTCCGATGACTGGCGTCAACCGGTCGTCTGACTCAGGCTGACCGTCTCAAGCATCGGCCAGCTCTGCTGGTCGATGTTATTTGTGCCCTTCCAGAGTTTTCACTTTGTTGATCCGGAGACGGAACTGAACCGTCAATAGTGGCGCAGCAACCTCAGCGAGCAGTTTTGACAGACCGAATATCATCACGGCATGCAAATGCCGCATTGCGGTTCTATTGATTCAAGCGCTTCACCATGAAAAATTTTCCACCCGGCGCCAAAAAAAAAAACGGACGATCTAATGATTGCCCGTTTCATGTATTTCTAGTCAGCAAACTTTTCTCAACCTCGTACTTAACCACCACAGACCTTTGCATACCGCGTTTGCGATGAGTTTGGTGGTGTGATTGAGAAAGCGAAATGGCAATCGGGGGGAGTTCAGCGAAACAGCGTATTGCTTGCGGGGGAAGTGTATCGAACCTCGATAAGGTGTTCGCCCAGTGTAATGGCCTGGCAATCCATGCACCGGTAAAGAGCCCTGACACTGGGCGAACGGGAAGTATTTTAATGGAAGTTATCGAATATGTCCGCGTATATGAACATGAAATTTATCGAAACAACTTTCGATTAAATGTCGGTCCAAATATTATTTTTACCGATCATCAGAACTCACCAGTTAGACCATCAAAATTGATTGTTCTTATACAGAAAAGTTGTACAAGAACAATCGATATATAGAGTTAATACTCAACTTTCGTGCTTGCTGGTCACTTCCAATATGTCGGTATAGGTCACAACGACACTCTGCCCAACTTTCAGATCTTTCAATTTCGCTTGAACTTCGGGTCTTACAATGTCGACAGTCTTGGACTCGCCAGCGGGGGTTTCGAAGGTTACCTGGTTTTTCTTCACATCGATTTTGGAAATTTTCAGTTGGACCTGCACCTGACGGTAGGCTTCGCCGCCCGGGTTGTCGCTGCCGGGGGCTGCACGGACTTCACCCGCGCGTTCGACGGTGCCTGGCAGGCCTTTGTCGATATCGGTGTCGAGGTAGGCGGCGACAGCGCTAGTCACCTTGACATCCACTTGGTCGCCGACTTTCAGGTTGCCGAGGTTTTTGGCCTTGTCGGTCAATTGCACATGGACCTGACGACCTTCCGGCCCCTCCAGAACCACCTGATGTTTGGCAGCATCGACCGAGACGACTTTGGTGACGACCTGATCGGCAACCACGACGGCAGACAGCGGAATGTCCGCAGCCATGGCGCTAAGGCTGGCGGCAGACAACAAGGTAGCGAGGGTGATGGCTTTAGTCAGTGCATGAAGTTTCATAAGCGATGCATTCCCTGTGAATTGGAGGCAGCAAAGAGCGCTGGACCACCGTCCGGCGCCCTTTGTGCAGATGAGCATAGACGCTGATCAGGGAGTGTTCGCAGTTTCTTGTGCGGTGGATTCGCCGCTCTCTGTGCCCTTGCCGCTTTCCTTGCGCCGGGTCGGATCGGTCGGGCGCAGGGCGTCGTTATCGCGCTCGACTTCACCCGGTGGCCGCGGTTCGTCAGGGTGCTCAGTGGGGGTCGTCGGTTTCATGGGGGTCTCCTCAGGCTTCGGGATCGTCAACCTCATGGGCAACATTCACGGCAGGCGAATCTTTATGGGATTGATCCGCCTTGGCCTTCAAGTCTTGCCATTGTTCCAGGTCAATGGCGCCCTGCCCCAGCAAGTCGTCTGCTACCCGCAGCAGTTCGACGTAATGGGCGTCAGGGGATTGTTGCCAGTAGGCCTTGTCCTCGAACAGACGCTGCCACGAATCAAGGTCTGGCGGTTTCAGGTCTTCGCTCATGGCGGTCTCCTGTGAACGGGCTTCTAGAATTAGGAGGCTAGCGCTCTACCGAGAGTTCCGACTCAATACCCGGTCATTTCCAGATATCCCTGCCCACCATGGCTGCCGCTCAATTGCACCGGACCTTCCCAATAGGGAATGCGCAAAGCCATCCACGCATTGGGATTGAGTGCGCTGATCGTGATGTCGAGATGTTTGTCGGGGATTTTGATCGACCAGCGCACCGGCATCGAACGTCCGGCAACCTTGGCAGTGTCTTGCGGTGTGAGGCTGATATCGGCGGCATGCAGTAGCTGCGTCTGGCCCTGAGCGTCGATCCAGGTGCCGGTGAGGTAAGGCGCGCCGTCCTTGTGCCGCATGCGGTAGAGCATGACTTGTTCGCCGCTGTCCAGGTGCAGGGAAAACCAGTCCCAGCCTATCTGGTTGGCGGTCAGGGGCTGGCTGCTCCATTCCCGGTCGAGCCAGGCCGGGCCACTGACTCGATAGGTTTTATCGTCGATTTCCAGCGTGCCGCTGGCCTGGAAAAACGGCTGGCTGTAGTAGTACGACGCTTGCCCTTGTTCGGACTTCTGACTAAAGCCTTTGTCGCCCTGAAGCACCAAGGGCCCCGTGGAAGTCAACCGCAGTTGATAGCCAAAATGCTTGTCCCGGGCGCTGAGTTGAAGATCCGTCATAGGGTCGGAAGCCTGACTGCTGAAACGCCAATCATCGATCCACGCGTTGAACGGCGCGAGACTCACACCCGCCTGACCAACGCCACCACGGGCGTAACGTTCGGCGGCGTGATGCACCGTCGCCGACGTCACGGCCGCATGGCCAAGCCAGATAATTTGATTGCCCCAGCCAGCGACCTCGGGCGTTGCTTTCAAGGCGCTGCGAAACAGCGTCCATTGCGCGCCGAACTCGCGCCCCTGATCGTCCTTGAGGTTGGCGGTGACGTACCACCATTCGATGCGAAAACCGTCATGGGGACCGTGATCCTCCGGAAAGCTGAACTCCCGACCGGGTACCACCGGGGTGAATGCTGCCGCTTGCTTGCCGAGACCGGCGAAACCTTTCTCGACAGGCGCCGAGTCATCGCAGCCGCTCAACAACGCCAACAGCAACACACCGACCTTAATCTTCACGAGCGAACGTCCTCAGCAGATCCGCCGGTTGCGTGCGGTACAACGAATACAGCGGCCACGCCGACGCCAGCAAAGTCGCCAACAGCGCCAATCCCATCAACTGCAACAGCTGCAGCGGAAACACCCGCAGCGGCAAGCGCCAGCCAAAGGCCTGGACGTTGATCACCGTGTCCAGGCACCACGCCAATGCGATTCCCAACGGCAATGCCAGCACCAGCGTCAGCACCGCCAACAACCAGGTCTGTCCCAGATTGAGCAGCATCAATTGCTGGCGAGTCACGCCGAGCGCCCACAGGGGCGCGAGTTGCCCGAGGCGGCTCTGGCTTTGCGTCAATAGGCTGATGAACAGCGCCACGCCCGCCACACAGAGAGTCAGGCTGTTGAGTGCGGCAGTCGCGGCAAAGGTGCGTTCGAACACTTGCGTGGACCAGCCCTTGAGCCGGGCCTGGTCGACGATGCGGCTGTCCTCCAGCGTGAAGTGGGTTTGCAGCGCGGTCAGGAAATCAGGGATCAACGTCGGGTCGATGCGCAAGTTGAAACGGTTCGGGGTCAACTGCGGCCAGCCGCGCAGCAGATGGTCGACGTTGACCAGAATATGGCCTTTGGGATTGCCGTAATCGGCGTAGATGCCGACGATCCGTGGCGACCAGGTGCCGTTTGGTGTGGGAATCGTCAAATGATCGCCAAGGCGCACCTTCAGCCGGCGGGCCAGTTGCTCGCTGAGCATCAGTGCGTCGTCCTTGGCCAGTCGGTCCCAAGGGTTGTCGCCCAAGGCTTCCAGCAGCGGCCAATGCTGGCGATAGGTCGGGTGATCGATCACGCCGAAGACGTCCGCCGGCCAGCCTTGCAACTGGATCGACACTTGCCAGTTGGGCAGCACGGCCGTGAGTGCGGGTTGCTGCTTGAGCCAGGTTTGCAACTCTGTGGCCTGGGCCGGATTGCGCGGATTGACGTACAGTTCGGCGGTCAGGCGTTGTTCGAGCCAATTGCTGAAAGTCTCACGAAAACCGGCGGTCATGCTGCCCGCTCCAATGTTCGCCGCCAGTGCCAGCAACAGCGCCATCAGCGCCAGGCTCAGGGCCGGCAGTTGCTGGCGGCAGTCGGCGAGAAACCATTGGCCGAGCACCGAGCGACTGCGATGCAGCACCCGGTTCAACACCCAATTGAGCACCACCGGCAACGCCAGCGCAGCACCGATCAGCAGTGCCGCCATCAGCACGAAGCCACTGCCCAGGCTGTCGCCAAAGATCAACGCCAGCACTGCAATCACCGCGGCGATCACGGCAACCCAACCCTGACGTCGCAACCAGCGTGCGTGAGCCTGATGCCAGGCTTGCGGGTCGGCCAGGGCCAGCAACGGCAGGCGTGCGGCCCGCAACAAACTGTTGGCCCCCGCCAACAACGCGCCCAACAGACTCAGGCCGACGCCGCTGAGCCACCACCACGGACTGAGGCTCAACTGCCCCGCCACTTCGGCGCCGTACAAACCGCGCAAACTCGCGGCGACATCCGGCAACAGCACGCTGGCCAGCAGGTAGCCGCTGGCGACCCCGACCAGTCCTCCGATCAACGCCAGACCGCCCAGTTCAACCGCCAGACAGGCAATCAGCATCCGTGCACTGACACCGCAGGCACGCAGGGTTCGGAGCAAACCACGGCGTTGTTCCAGCGCCAGGCCGATCGCGGCGTGGACGATGAACAGACCGACCACGAATGACAGAAAACCCAGCGCATCGAGGTTAAGGTGAAAGCTTTCGGTCAGGCGCGCCAAATTGTTCTCTTCGCCACTGGTCTTGAGCTGCAATTGACCCTTGAATTGCTCAGGCAGCGGCGCGGTGAAATCCTTCGGCAGCAGCAGGCGTGACAGCTGATCCGGCAGGCCGAGAATCTGCTGGGCGAAGCCGATGTCCACCAGCAACACACCCGGGGCCATATCAGGCTGGGCACGCAGCGGCGGCAAGGCCTGACCACTCAAACTCTCCGGGCGATCACCCTCGTGCAAACCCAGTGCCTGCAACGTCTGCGGCGAAACCCAGGTGCTGCCCGGCGGGCTGAAAAACTCGACAACCTGCTCGATCGGCAACGCCTGCCCCGCCACCGAGGAACCGGCGGGCAGCGACACTGGCTCGATGCCCATCAACTGCAAGCGCTGGTCGTCATGCTCCTTGAGCGTCATCCGACCTTGCAGGACCGGCGACACCGGCCAGCCCAAACGACGCAGGTCGACAAACACTTGCTGAGAAAAAGTCGCGCCACTGGGCGCACTGAGGCTGGCCTGGGGTTCACCGCCGATCAGCTGACTGGCCCGGGCATAGCTTTCCCGCGCCTGACTGTTCAGCGCCTGCACGCCGGTCAGCAGGCTGGTGGCGAGCCAGAGCCCGGTCAGCACACTGAAAAACTGCACCGGGTGTTGCCGCCAATGACTGAGCAGCGCCCGTAGCGTCTCGCGAAAGACCGGCACCTCAGCGCTCGTCCGCGCCAGCCAGACGACCACCGTGGAGCACCACTTTTTCCGCCAGCCGCGCCGCGACCCGCGGGCTGTGGGTGACCATCAACAAAGTGGTGGGGCTATCGTCGAGCAACTCCAGCAACAACTTCAAAACCTCATCGCTGGTGGTTTCATCGAGGCTGCCAGTGGGTTCGTCGGCCAGCAGCAGTTTTGGCTGCGACGCCAGGGCCCGGCCCAGCGCGACCCGTTGCTGCTGGCCGCCGGACAACTGTTCCGGATAACGCCGCAGCAAATCAGCCAAGCCCAGGCGTTGCACCAGATGCGCCTGCCAGCGCGGATCATGGCGTCCCGCCAATCGCGCCTGGAAGGCCAGATTGTCCTCCACGCGCAAACTGCCGATCAGGTTGAACTGCTGAAACACCAGGCCGATTTCGGTCCGCCGCCAGTTCGCCAGTTGCCCTTCGCTCATCTGCTCCAGCCGATGCTCGCCGCTGCGGATGCTGCCGCGATCGACCTTGTCCAGCCCGGCAATCAGGTGCAGCAAAGTGCTCTTGCCACTGCCCGACTCCCCCATCAACGCCAGGCTACTGCCGGGTTTCAAGGTGAGGTCGACACCTTGCAGAACCGGCAGCGGGCCCTGGGGAGTGGCGTAGCTTTTGAAGACGCCTTGGACCGAAAGCATGGGGGAAACCGTTCGATGTGCGTGGAGCAAGGATAGCGGACGGCAGCGGCACCGCGAAATGCCTGAAACCTATCGCTTCACGGCCACCCACGTAAAACACAACGGCAGCTGCGCCGTCTGCTGCTCATACCGATCATAGAGTTCCTCGCGGTTGGAATGCGGGTACTCCTTGAAGTGACTGATCTGCAATCCCGCCTCAATGGCGCCGGTGAAGATCGCGCCCAAGGTGTGGACGAACCAGTAGGACATCGCGGCCTGTTGATCGACTTTGCCTTCGTAGACGATCGGCTGGTCCTGCACGAAAGGTTCGCTGCGAAAGTACGAGCTGTCCGGTCGATACGGATCGATGGACTCAGGGTCGAACATTTCGAGGAACGGGTGGGTTTCGTACACCACCAGACTGCCGCCAGGCTTGAGGGTTTGGGCGACATGGCGAAAAAACTCGCCGATGTCCGGCATCCAGTTCAACACGCCGATGGTGATCAGGGCCACGTCGAAACGGCCATGAAGTTCTGTCGGCAAGTGATGGATGTCTGCCTCGATGAACTCAGGCGCATGGGGCGAGCGTGACGCCAGTTCCCGCGCCTGATCGAGGAATGCCTCAGACTGGTCGACGCCTGTGACGCTGCGGGCACCCAGCGCAAACAACGACAAGCTTTCGCGGCCATTGTTGCAGCCCAGTTGCACCACATCTTTACCGTCAACACCGACCTGTTCCAGTAACCCTCGGAGGGTGTCGTCCATGCAGCAAAAATCCCGGTGGCTGACCGCCGTCAAACGGGCCTGCCATTCGGGGGTGTCCTTGTGGTGTCGGGCTGAGTCATTCCAGGCATCGCGGTTGCTGGCGATGGCTTTTTCTTTTGTCGGCATTTCCATTGCGCGCTCCAGACTGGGGGGAATTCATTAATTGCGTGCTGACACTATAACCGCTCTACAACCCACCCTCAGCCTGATCCAGCCTTTCACGCAAGAACTCGATCAACACCTGCACCGGTCGCGATGCTTGACGGTGCTGCGGATAGACCGCCGACAACGTCAGCGGCGCGCAACGAAATGCGTCCAACACCGGCACCAGCCTGCCGTCCTTCAACGCCGAACCCACAATGAAGGTCGGCAAGTACGTAATCCCCATACCGGCAATCGCCGCATCCCTGAGCAATTCACCATTGTTCACCCGCATCCGCCCGGTGACATTGACCACCAACGGCTTGCCCTGCCCTTCGAAACGCCATTGCACCTGACGACCATGGCCGTAAGGCAGGCAGTCATGTGCGTGCAAGTCTTCGGGTTTGAGCGGTGTGCCGCGCTCGGCCAGGTAAGCCGGGCTGGCGCAGTACACCCGCTGGATGGAGGCGATGCGTCGGGCGATCAGCGTCGAATCCTCCAGAATGCCGATTCGCAGCGCCAGGTCATAACCCTCACTGAGCAAATCCACCGATCGATCACTGAGGTCGACCTCTACCGTGACGTCGCGATAACGCTGCAAAAACACCGGCAGCAAACAGCCCAAATGCGCCACCGCAAACGACAATGGCGCGCTGATACGGATCGTGCCGCGGGGCTCAGTGGTCTGGCCGGCGATGCCCTGCTCTACTTGCTCGACTTCGCCCAGCAGACGCAAGGCTGACTCGTAATAACTCTGCCCCAGTGGCGTCACGTCCAGTCGCCGCGTGGAGCGATTGAGTAGCCGCACACCCAGACGCTCTTCGAGCTGCATCAACCGCCGGCTGACGAACTGCTTGGACAGGCCCAATTGATCGGCCGCCGCAGTAAAGCTGCCGGAGTCCATGACCTGGCAAAAAATACGCATATCTTCGAACGGGTTCATTGTCACGCTCTGATTGACAGTCAGACACTATATAGCCGCTTTTTGTCTCAGACGAAAATGCCCGCACATTGGCGGGCATCTTTCATTGTGGCGGGACTTACTTCGAAGACAGCACCGAGTAGCTGTTCATCAAATTGCGGTAGTTCGGAATGCGCGGCGACAGCAGGTTGGCCAGGCCTTCCATGTCGTTGCGCCAGTCGCCCTGCAGCTCGCAGGCCACCGAGAACCAGTTCACCAGTTGAGCACCGGCCGCCGCCATACGTGCCCAGGCCGCTTGTTGCACGGTTTCGTTGAAGGTGCCCGAGGCGTCCGTCACGACGAACACTTCAAACCCTTCCGCCAACGCCGACAGCGTTGGGAACGTCACGCAAACGTCGGTGACGACGCCGGCGATGATCAGTTGCTTGCGGCCAGTGGCTTTAACGGCTTTGACAAAATCTTCGTTGTCCCAGGCGTTGATCTGGCCTGGACGCGGGATGTACGGTGCGTCCGGGAACTGCTCTTTCAACTCGGGAACCATCGGGCCGTTCGGACCGTTTTCGAAGCTGGTGGTCAGGATGGTCGGCAGCTTGAAGAACTTGGCCACATCGCCCAGGGCCAGCACGTTGTTCTTGAATTCGTTCGGCGAGAAATCCTGAACCAGCGAGATCAGGCCCGTCTGGTGGTCGACCAACAGCACAACGGCGTCATCTTTGTTCAGGCGTTTGTACGGAACGTTGCTCATGTGAAACTCCTCGATGGATGGGTGTGACATACAACGCCGACGTGCAGGGCCGGCGCTTTTTTGTGATCGTCAGAACGCGAAGCACGAGCAGCCAAACGCGCCCCAGAAACCCGCGAAATCGCTGACCGGCGCATTCGACAAGCGCGCCTTTTCATGGCTATGGGAATGCACGCCGCACGGCCCGCTGCAATGGTGCACCTGCGCCTGCAATGGCGAGGTCGGACGCCAGTGCCCCGGTACATTCACCACCGGCGACCAGTCCGGCAGCACCGGTACGCTGGCCGGCCCGAGTTTTTCAAAATCACCGGCGGCGTACACCACCTTGCCGCCGACCACGGTCAACACCGACTCGATCCACTTGATCGCTTCTTCGTCGACGCTGAAAAAATCCGCGCTCAGGGCCGCGATGTCAGCCAGTTGGCCGACCTTGATCATGCCTTTCTTGCCCTGCTCGGAAGAAAACGAGGCGCTGCCGTGGGTGAATAGCTCCAGCGCCGTTTGACGAGACAAGCCCTCGGCATGCAGTTCCAGGCCACCGACCGTGCGGCCGCTGACCATCCAGTACAGCGAAGTCCAGGGGTTGTAGCTGGAGACTCGCGTGGCATCGGTGCCGGCGCCGACCGGTACACCTTCGGCCAGCATGCGTTTGATCGGCGGGGTCGCTTCGGCGGCTTTGGCGCCGTAACGCTCGACGAAATATTCGCCTTGGAACGCCATACGATCCTGAATCGCGATACCGCCACCCAGCGCCCTCACCCGCTCAATGTTCTGCGGCGTAATGGTTTCGGCATGGTCGAAAAACCATGGCAAACCGTTGAACGGAATGTCGCGGTTAACCTTTTCGAACACGTCGAGCATGCGGCTGATGGATTCGTTGTATGTGGCGTGCAAACGGAACGGCCAGCGTTGCTCGACCAAGTGGCGCACCACCGGTTCCAGCTCGTCTTCCATTGTTTGTGGAAGGTCCGGACGCGGCTCGAGGAAGTCCTCGAAATCCGCCGCTGAAAACACCAGCATTTCCCCGGCGCCGTTGTGCCGCAGGTAATCGTCGCCTTGATGCAGGGTCACGCTGCTGGTCCAGTTCTTGAAGTCAGTCAGTTCTTCTTTCGGCTTCTGGGTGAACAGGTTGTAGGCGATCCGCACTGTGAGCTGCTGGTCCTTGGCCAACTGCTCGATCACCTGATAATCGTCCGGATAATTCTGGAAACCGCCACCGGCATCGATGGCGCTGGTCAGGCCGAGACGGTTGAGCTCGCGCATGAATTGGCGGGTCGAGTTGACCTGATATTCCAGCGGCAACTTTGGCCCCTTCGCCAGCGTCGAGTACAGAATCATCGCGTTAGGACGGGCGACCAGCATGCCGGTCGGCTCACCGTTGGCATCGCGCACAATCTCGCCACCCGGCGGGTTCGGCGTGTTGCGGGTGTAACCGGCCACGCGCAACGCGGCACGGTTGAGCAAGGCGCGGTCGTACAGATGCAGGACAAATACCGGTGTATCCGGCGCGGCCTGATTGAGTTCTTCGAGGGTCGGCATGCACTTTTCAGCGAACTGGAATTCGTTCCAGCCACCGACCACCCGCACCCATTGCGGCGTCGGCGTGCGGTCGGCCTGATCCTTGAGCATGCGCAGGGCATCGGCCAGCGACGGCACCCCTTCCCAGCGCAGTTCGAGGTTGTAGTTCAAACCGCCGCGGATCAGGTGCAAGTGCGAGTCGTTGAGGCCGGGAATGACACAGCGCCCCTTGAGGTCGATGATCTGCGTCCCCGAACCGCGCAGGGCCATGGCTTCGGCGTCGGTGCCGACCGCGACGAAACGACCATTGCTGATCGCTACGGCGCTGGCGCGTGGGTTTTCACGGTCAACCGTATGAAATTGGCCATTGAACAAAATCAGATCGGCGTTCATCGCTTTTCCTTGGGCTGAGTGGAAGAGGACAGCCAAGGCGCGAACAACCGCGTCGCCATTGGCATGAACAGGTACACCACCGACACGACGATGGTCAGCGTGATCAGGAACGTCGCGACCACGTAATTGGACAGGAAGGTATTGAGCTGCAGCAGCGGGCCCCAGATCAGCGGCACCAGCAAGGTGTGCGGCAAAATCACCAACAACGTCACCACGGCCTGCTTCCAGCGCGGCGGTGGTGGCGAAGCGGCGTCGGCTTGCGGTGCGAACCAGAATTCGTTGACCGGATTGACCTCGGTCTGGTCGCCGTCAGCGAGCATCGGTGCGGCTTCGTTGACCAGTTCCAGCCGTTGCGGTGAATCGAGCCAGCGCTGCATCGATTCGGTGGAGCAAAAGCGCAGCACGCAGGTGTACAGGTCGAGGCCGGCGCTCTTGCCGCGGATCACATCGACGCCCAAGTGCCCTTCCTGCTGCCCGGCAATGCTGACAATGTTGCGCAACCAGGCTTCGTACGGCGCTTCAAAACCCGCCTTGATCCGGTGCTTGATGACTAGGGTCACGACTTCCTCGAAACGATTGGATTCAGGCATAACGCAAAGCTCCGGCGAATCGAACATTGAGCGCCAGCCGTCCCGGCCCGGCGATAAGAACGCTGGTGAACAGAATCAACAACAGCCAACCGAACTGCCCTTCATCAAGACTCCATTGCGCATGCACCACCAGCAGCGCAATCAGCAACACCGCCAAAATCGGCAGACACGCCAGACGCACCAGCACCCCGGCGATGATCAGCAGCGGGCACAACACCTCGGCAAAAATCGCCAGCATCAGCGTGGCGTTCACACCCAGATGGAAAGGGTCTTCGATGACTTGCAGTTGAGCGTTGTAGTTAAGCAGTTTCGGCAAACCGTGCACCCACAGCAGAAACAAACCACCGCTGACCCGCAAAAATAACAGCCCGAAATCCTGGGCTCGTTCATCCCATCGCGACGTGTTCATGGGCTACCTGCACAAATAAAAAACCACCGGTGTTCATGCGCCCGGACTTGGTTTGATAGTGCCGGTGTGAGGTCGGAAAAAATTGGATGTGTGTGCTCTTTTTGTGGATGAGCCCGGCGACACGATCCACCGCAGATCCCACAGAGATTGGATTCGGCAGGAAGAGATTGGTCGGCTGTCAGGCCGCCATCGCGAGCAGGCTCGCTCCCACAGAAGATCGGCGTACGCCTTTCGCCCTTCACCACTCAACAGGCCGAGCGTTAGCTCGCCTGCAGCTTTTGATCTTGATCTACCCGCCCCTTCGGAAGGCTGAGTGGAGGTGTTCATCTGGGGGGGGCGCGCAGCGCCGTTCGACGAAGTCGAACACATCGAGAGGAGGTTGAAGCGAAGCCAACCGGAGGCGATGCCCCCAGATGAATGCCGGAACGAAGGAACGCCGAGCCTAGGCGAGGGGCCGGACGCTTGGGGCGAGCCTTTTTGGGTACTTTTTTGGCGTTTGAAAAAAGTGCCTCGCCGTAAGGGCGAAACCGCCAGCCGCCGTTACCGCAGAAATGGATATGTACACCTCAAAGAAATAGGTCGGCTATCAGGCCACCTTCGCGAGCAAGCCCGCTCCCACAGTTGGACTGGGTACATCAGGATATAAACAGGTCGGCCCGAAGACCGCCACGGTCAAGCCGAAATAGGCAAAGGCCTGGACATGAACTCACTGATCCGTGACCGCAACCACCGTTCCGCCGGATCGTTGTCATGCACCCCGCTCCAGGCCATCGAAAGCTGCGCCGCTTCAATCGGAAACGGCGGGGCTTCGGCCCGCAACGCACACCCCTCGACCAACGCACACGCTGCGTAATCCGGCACGGTGGCGATCATCTCGGTCCCGGCCAGCAATGCCCGCAATCCACTGAACTGCGGAACGCCCAACACCACCCGCCGACTTCGTCCGATCTTCGCGAGATCAAGATCAATGTTGCCGCTCAAATCCCCCGAAAACGACACCATCGCATGCGGTCGTTCACAGTATTCATCCAGCGACAGCGTCCCCGGTCGTTTGTCGCTACGCAGCACCTTGCACGGAATATCCCGCAACGTCTTGCGTTTGGCATTGGCCGGCAGATCCGTGGTGTAACTCACTCCTACCGAAATCTCCCCAGACGCCAGCAATGCCGGCATCAGCAGATAATTCGCCCGCCGAACGACCACTATGATCCCTGGCGCCTCTTCCCGGAGCTGGCTCAACAAGGGTGGAAACAAACCAAATTCGGCGTCGTCCGACAGCCCAATGCGAAACACATCGCAGCTTGTAGCGGGGTCGAATTCTTTAGCTCGGCTCACTGCCCCGGAAATCACATCCATCGCCGGCTGCAGCTCCTTGAGAATCGCCAGTGCCCGCCCTGTCGGCTCCATCCCGCGGCCGTTGCGCAACAGCAGCGGATCATCGAACAGATCCCGTAACCGCCCCAGCGCCGCACTCACCGCTGGCTGCCCCATGAACAGTTTTTCGGCAACACGGGTGAGGTTCTTTTCAAACATCAACGCTTCGAAAATCACCAACAGGTTCATGTCGACGCGGCGCAGATCGTTACGGTTCACAGGCAGATTTCCTTGTGTGTTCAGCCAGGCACTTGGCGCTGGGGCGAAAACCACCAGATAACGTCGATTTTGCACGGTTCGCATCTGCAGAAATTGCAGCAATGTGCTGAGTCCGTGCTGTTGGTTACCCCCGCACACCGACGGAATTAACAACGTTTAACTCGCCTGCCAGAACCCTGCGGCCAAAAATGAAGCTCACCGACACGGACATTTGTCATGGCCCGCTCACAGCAAAACGTCACCCGCGAGACGACCACTGAAACGCGAAAGAAAACGACCGGCGGCCTGACTCCTTGGCGCGAAAGCCTGGTCAAGCAACTGATTCTCGAGCGCCTTGGTGAGACCGTGGAAGTGACCGAACTGGCCCGCGCCTGTGCTCTTTCACGCAGTCATTTCTCCCGCGCGTTCAAGTGCAGCACCGGGCTCTCGCCTCAAGACTGGATTCGCAACCAGCGCATCGCCCGCGCCAAGCAAATGATCCAGAGCACCGACCTGACGCTGACGCAAATCAGTCTCGAATGCGGCTTCTGCGATCAGGCACATTTCTGCCACATCTTCACTCGCAATGAAGGCATCACTCCATTTGCGTGGCGTTGCCGCACCGTGCGCTCCCTGGCTCACCGTCCCGCCTGCACCGCTCAACTTCACGCGCAACAAACCCGCTAACACATTTCTTGTAGCAGCTGTCGAGCCCCGGCGAGGCTGCGTTCGGCTGCGAAGCAGTCGTGAACTCAGCCCCCCGGTGTTTTCAGGCAGGCGGCGCGCTCGCATTTTGCGACTGCTTCGCAGCCGAACGCAGCCTCGCCGGAGCTCGACAGCTGCTACAAAGCTTCCATGGCAGGATCGGGGGGCCAGGGATTAACGCTTAGTCCTTCAAAAACGCCAGCAGATCGGCGTTGAGCTGATCCTTGTGGGTATCAGTCAAGCCATGAGGCGCGCCGGGGTAGATCTTCAACGTAGATCCTTTCACCAGTTTTGCAGACGCAATGCCCGACGCTTCGATCGGCACCACCTGGTCAGCATCGCCATGCACCACCAGCGTCGGAATGTCGAACTTCTTCAGGTCTTCGGTGAAGTCGGTTTCGGAGAATGCCTTGATGCAGTCATAAGCGTTCTTGTGGCCGGAGGTCATGCCTTGCATCCAGAACCAGTCGATCATGCCCTGGGATGGCTTGGCGTCCGGTTTGTTGAAGCCGAAGAACGGACCGCTGGCGAGGTCGATGTAGAGCTGCGAACGGTCGGCCAGGGACGCCTGACGAATGCCGTCAAACACCTCGATCGGCAGGCCGCCAGGGTTGGCTTCAGTCTTGAGCATCAGCGGCGGCACCGAAGAAATCAGCCCGGCCTTGGCCACGCGTTCGGTACCGTGGCGACCAATGTAGCGCGCCACTTCACCGCCGCCGGTGGAGAAGCCGAACAGCACGGCATCTTTGAGGTCCAGCAACTCGATCAACTGCGCCAGATCATCGGCGTAGGTGTCCATGTCGTTGCCGCTCCACGGCTGGCTGGAGCGGCCATGACCGCGCCGATCATGGGCGATCACCCGGTAGCCTTGGGCGGCCAGGAAGATCATCTGCGATTCCCAGCTGTCGGCGTTCAACGGCCAGCCATGGCTGAAGACAATAGGCTGACCGGTGCCCCAGTCCTTGTAATAAATCTCGGTGCCGTCTCGGGTCGTGAACGTGCTCATGCATTGTCTCCTTAGTGAGTGTTGGGGGATCAAACCGTTGAGTGGCTCATGCGTTCAGCCAGCCGCGCCACTCGTTCGCCCAGATGGACAGCGGTCTTTGGGGGGCAGTGGGCGTTAGGGGTCACGGCTTCGGTCATGAAACGGGTGTGCCGGGAGCCACTGTGATAGACCTCCACGTTGCTCATTCCGGCGTCCTCATGACATGTTTAGTCCCTGCTATGGAGTTTTGGGCGTAGACGGGACGCAGGACGAGTTAAACGTTGTTAATTTTCCCTGGCGCGCCAAAAGCCTCAGCGATACCTTCAAGACTGTCTCGCCCAATATTTGCGGAAGTCATGAACAAGGGCGGGAAACCAGCAGTCCTGGCGGACAGCGCAGCGTCATCCGGCCAGCGCATTGCGTTGCCGTAAAAACCTGACGAATATGCTCGAAAGCCGCGTATCAGACGGCTGCAAGCAGGAGTGACACGTTGAGCCTTCCCCCCGACCAAGCCATCCATTTCGGCCCCTACCGGATCTATCCCGGACAACGTCTGGTCATGGAGGCCGACCAGCCCCTGCGCCTGGGTCGACGCGCCATGGACATTCTGTTGATCCTTTTGGAACACGCCGGGAATGTGGTCAGCAAACAAACGCTGATCGCCAGGGTCTGGCCGAAAAACGTGGTGGAAGACATCAACCTGCGGGTGCACATGGCGGCCTTGCGCAAGGCCCTCGGTGACGGCCAGGCCGGCCAGCGTTACATCATCACCGTGGCGCAGCGTGGGTACAGCTTTGTGGCGCCATATTCTCTGGAGCACATCGAGCACCCTCCGGAGAGAGAAGCGCCCGCGCCGAGTGGCCACAACCTGCCCGTTCGTCGAACCCGCATGATCGGCCGCCAGTCTCTCGTCGATAGCCTGGTGGTCCAGCTGTCGCGCCAGCGTTTCATTACCCTGGTCGGCCCCGGCGGGATCGGCAAAACCACCGTGGCCCTGCGTGTCGCCGAACAACTGATCGGGCGCTACCGGGATGGCATTCGCCTGCTGGACCTGGCGCCGATCAATGATCCGTCGATGATCACCGTTCACCTGGCGACATTGCTCGAACTGTCTTTGCACGACGCTGAGCCGATGAGCGGCCTCGCCGCATTTTTGCGCGACCGGCAGATGCTGCTGGTGATCGACAATTGCGAACACCTGGTCGACGCCATCGCATTGCTGAGCGAGAGCCTCCTGCGCGCCGCGCCAGAGGTGCACATTCTGGCCACCAGTCGTGAGAGCCTGCGGGCCGAAGGTGAATGTGTCCAGCACCTGGAGTCGCTGGACTGCCCTCCCCCCATTGCCGTGCCAGACCGCGCTCAGGCCCTGACCTTTTCCGCCCTGCAGTTGTTCGTCGAACGGGCGATGGCCAGCCACGACAGCTTCGAACTGACCGATAACGAACTACCGCTGGCAATTGAAATCTGCCGGCGTCTGGACGGTATTCCGTTCGCGATCGAATTGGCGGCCACACAAGTCAGCAGCCTCGGATTGAGCGGATTACTGACCCAACTCCAAGGCAGTTTTCGCCTGCTCACCCAGGGTTGTCAGACTACGCTGGGCCGACACCAAACCCTGCGCGCCACACTGGACTGGAGCTTCGAGCTGCTAAATGCCTGCGAACAAGCCTGCCTGCGCCGACTGGGTGTGTTCAGAGGCGGGTTCACCCTGGAATCGGCGGCGGCGGTGATCGTCGGCGAACACATCGAACCGCAAGCAGTGTTTGGCTCGATCACGCAACTGGTGGCCAAATCGCTGCTGAACGTGGAGGTGGGTGACGAAGAGGTGTTCTACCGATTGCTCGACACCACCCGCAGCTATGCCCTGGAGAAACTTGACCAGGCCGCCGAACTGCCCGATACCCGGGAACGTCACGCCAAGCGCTGTCTGGCGGTGATGAATCAGGCCCAGCACGACTGGGAGCTGATCCCGACAGGCGTGTGGATCGAGCGATATGCCCGTGCTCTGGAAGATATTCGTTCGGCCCTCGACTGGTGTTTTAACGCGCAAGGACCGCGGGCACTGGCAATCCGCCTGACGGCAGCTTCCACCCCGCTTTGGCAGGAACTGTCGCTGCTCAAGGAGCACGGCTTGTACGTGGGCCGGGCGCTGGCGCTGCTCGATGCAACGTCCGATCCCTGTCCACAGCTGAAAATAGCCTTGCATCTCGCCCTTGGCAGCGCCTGTTATCACACTCAGGTCGGCACAAAAGAAACCATCGAGGCATTCGTCAGTGCCAGAATCCTGGCCGAACATTGCGATGATTTGGCCGGTCAGTTGCGGGCGGTGTCCGGGCACATGGCGGTCAACCTCTGTTGCGCCAACTATCAAATGGCTCTGGAACAGAGCCGGCAATTCGATCGGCTGGGGCTGCACGGCGATGCGGTGTTGTCCCTCAGCATGCATCGCTTGCGGGTGCTGGCGTTGCACTTTGCCGGGGACCAGCCGCAGGCCCGGCGGAACGCAGAGCAGGTGCTTCAGCGCATGGCCCAGAGTGGCCACCTCAACCGCTTCACCTACGGTTTTGGCGTGCACTACGACCAGAGCGTCGCCGCCCTGACGATTCTGGCGCGCATCCTCTGGTTGCAAGGGCAACCGGAACAAGCCTGGCGCACCGCCCGGCAAGCGCTGGACATTGCAACCCAGATCAACCACGGCACGTCCATCTGCTACACCCTGGCGCTGGCCGGTTGCCTGATCGCTCACTACAACGGCGATACCCGTACGGCTCGTGAACTCTTGCACCTGCTGCTGGAACAAGCACAGAAACACTCGGTACTGCTGTTCTACACCTGGGCCCGACACTATGCGCAGGTGATCGACCGCGCCGAGGCACACTTGCCGCTTCAGCCGGGCCAGGGGCTGATCAAGGACATCATGGTCACGCTGGATGGCAGTTTCGTCGATGATGCCCTGGTGCAACGCGCCGACACCGGTACGGCCGGCTGGAGCACGGCGGAAGTTCTACGGGCCCGGGCTGATGCACTGCTGGCCGAGGGTTGTCCTCTGAAAACCGAAGCGGCCGAGGCACTGCTGATCAGGGCATCAAGCGTGGCGAAACATCAGGGTGCCCTGGCTTGGGAACTGCGCAGCGCCACCTCACTGGCGCAACTTTGGCAGCGTCGAGGCCTGTATCAGCAAGCTCATGAGCTGCTGGCATCGATCTACAATCGGTTCACCGAGGGATTTTCGACACCGGACTTGAGCAAAGTCCGTCGATTACTCGACGAGATCCATGGGCAACTGCACGCCTGAGACCCAGCGCGCCCGGCTGATGTAATGCGAATGGCGCCTCTCAAACACTCGCAGGTGGCCGCTGTGTTCGAGCTTCTCAAGAGCATAGGTACGCGTGGTGTTGAGAAAGCGATAACGGGTCGTGCCGTTGACCTGATCCATCGAGAGCAACGATTTGGCGACCAATCGCGTCATCAGCGCCGCCAGTTGACCGGGCTTCATCTCCACGCAACTGCACACGCCAATCGCGGCATCGAGAGTGAAGGACATTTTGAACACCGACAGGCGCTGCAACACGGTTTGTTCCGGCAGGCTCAGCCGTTCATAGCTCCAGTCCAGGGCAGCTTTGAGCGTCTGATGTCGGGGCACCGCCGTGCGCCGACCTTGAGTCAGCAGCTGAAGACAGTTATCCAGCTGAGCTTGCAAACCGACCAACGCCAGCGCATGGATCTGCACCGCAGCCAGTTCAATAGCCAGTGGCAAACCGTCGAGCCGCCGACAGATTTCACGGACCGCCTTGAGGTCTTGTTCGCGCAAGGCAAACCCTTGTTGACGGGTTCGGGCACGACTGACGAACAGCTGCACTGCCGAATACCCCATGGTTTCAGCGACACTGTGCAACGCCGACGCGGGCGGCACCGCCAGAGACGGTACACGCTGAACCGTTTCCCCTCCTGCCTGTAAAGGCTCGCGGCTGGTCACCAGAATGGACAGCCGAGGCGCCGAGGTCAGCAAATCCTCGACCAGGGTTCGACAGCGCTCCAACAGGTGTTCGCAGTTGTCCAGCACCAGCAATGCGTGCCACTTTGCAGGCACCTCCAGCGTCGTGCCGATCGCCCGTTCAAGGGTCTGGATCAGATGATCGACCACTCGCGCGGGATCATCGATCGCCGCGAAATCAACCAGCCACACACCCTCTTCATAGTGCTGCAACAGCAGTTCGGCGACACGCAACGCCACGGTGGTTTTGCCGACGCCACCGGGGCCAACCAGCGTCATGAGACGCCGGATCGGCAACTGCCGGACCAGACTGCCGACCAGCGAATCTCGACCGATCACCGGCGTGAGCCGCGCAGGAAGGTTGTGCTGATTTTTTTGCACGGTATCGATCAAGAGTCCCGTGCCCACGGATGCATGGTGCACCGGGGCGATAAAACTGTAGCCGCGCTGGGGAATGTTGATGATGTAGCGCTGGCCATTCTGCCCGTCGCCAAGCGCCCGACGCAGGGCTGCAATGTGCACGCGCAGGTTGATTTCCTCGACCACCGACGTCGGCCAGACGCGGGCAATCAGTTCGTCCTTGTTGACCACGTTACCGGCGCGCTCGACCAGCACCTGGAGGATATCCAGTGCACGACCGCCCATGCGCAGCGGTCGATCGCCTTCAAGGATCAGCCGTTGCCGCAGGTGGAATGCATAGGGGCCGAATCGCAGCACCGCATCGCTGTTTAAATCTCTGAGGCTGTTCATGCACATTCACGTGCTGAAACCTGGCCCGGCTCACAGTGCAGCACCATCACTTGCACCCGCCTTCCAGGCTCCCGCACCTCCGTCGCAAAGCGTTCAGGCTATCTTGGCAGGCATCAGTGACGGTACAACTGCCACGGTGGGAGCGTCACAGCCATCACGGTGCGCATAACGGACAAGAAGGCTCTAGCTGAACTGTTCGCGGTATTGGGTCGGCGTCAAACCAAGCTTTTCACTGAACAGGAAACGCATGTGCCGCACGCTGCCGAACCCACTTTTGAACGCCACTGTCTTGAGCGGCAAGTCGCTGGTTTCCAGCAGATTCCTGGCGCTGTCGATACGCGCACTTTGCAGAAATTCCATGGGCGTCATGTTCACTTCCCGAGCAAACAACCGGGCGAAGTGCCGCGCACTCATGTTCGCGAGGCTGGCCATGCGTTCGATGCTGAATGCTTCATCGATATGTTCGAGCACATGGTTCTGCACGCGAGTGATCGGCGTTTCCTGTGGTGCGACAGCGGCCATCAACGGGCTGAATTGCGCCTGCCCTCCCTGGCGTTTCATGACCACCAGCAATACCTTGGCGACGTCCTGGGCAACTTTCTTGCCGTGGTCTTCGGCGACCACCGACAGCGCCAGGTCAATGCCGGCAGTGACGCCGCCGGAGGTGATGAGGTTGCGGTCTTGCACGTAAATCTGATCGGTCTCGACGGTAGCCTTCGGGAAGCCTTTGATCAGTCGTTCGGTGTAATGCCAGTGGGTGGTCACGCGATATCCATCCAGCAAACCGGCATGGCCCAGCACGAACGCGCCGGTGCAGATCGAGCCGTATCGCTCGGCGCGACCGACTGCGGCTTTGAGCCAACACAACAACGGTGGATGTTTTTCGTTGTAGGCACCCGGACCGCCCGGCACCAGCAACAGGTCATACGCGTGATCGGCCTGATCGATGTGCAAATCGGCCTGGACGCTGACGCCGTTTGAGGCGCGCAGTGCGCCATGTTCGGTGCCGATGGTCGACAGTTCGTAACGATCATTCGGTGCCAGATATCGATTGGCGATGGAAAACACCTCCATCGGGCCTGCCATGTCCAGCAGGAGAAAGTCCGGAAACAACACCATAGCCACGGTTTTCATGGGTTCAAAATCACTGAAGTCAAAAGAAAATCCATCTGCCAAACACCACCCCAGGGTTTGGTGTCGGTATCAGAAGGATGCTGCGCATTATGGCCAAATATGGCATTCAACGCCGGAGAAGAATCCGTCATCGCCTCTTGATAACTGTCAACCTAAAAGGGACAGTATTTCAATTTCCACCTACTTATTGCACCAACCAGTAACCATTAACCTTCTCCTTACTCGGACGAATCAACGTCCCCATAGGAGATTTCATCATGCTGACCCTTCGCAAAGCTTCGGATCGCGGCACGGCCAATCACGGTTGGTTGAAGTCGTTCCATACCTTTTCCTTCGCCAACTATCGCAACCCGAAAGAGCAGGGTTTTTCCGACCTGCTGGTGATCAACGATGACCGGGTTGCCGCCGGTAAAGGTTTCGGCCAGCACCCACACCGCGACATGGAGATTTTCTCTTATGTGCTTGAAGGCGCTTTGGAACACAAAGACACCCTGGGCACCGGCTCGGTGATCCGCCCCGGTGATGTGCAGTTGATGAGCGCCGGCAGCGGCGTGGCGCACAGCGAATTCAACCACTCAGCCACCCGGCCGGTGCACTTCCTGCAAATCTGGATCGTGCCAGACGTCAGCGGCGCCAAACCGCGTTATCAGCAAGAGCATTTCAGCACGCAGAAGAAACGCGGCCGTCTGCAACTGATCATCTCCCCCGACGGGGCGAATGGCTCGCTGAAGGTGCGTCAGGATGCACGGGTGTATGCCGCGCTGATCGACGGTAAGGAAAGCGCTGCTCTGGAATTGGCCACGAACCGCTACGCCTATGTGCACGTAGCCCGTGGCAATGTCGAGCTCAACGGAGTGCCGTTGCAGGAAGGCGATGGCGTGCGGGTTCGCGATGAACAGGTGCTGACCTTGTGCAACGGCGTCGATGCCGAAGTGCTGGTGTTCGATCTGCGCCCTCAAGAACTGCCGGACATGCCATAACGGCCACCCGCGATCCCAGTAGCAGCTGGCGAAGCCTGCGTCCGGCTGCGAAGCAGCCGTGAAATCAGACGCTGTGGTCTTTATGACACACCGCGTTCGCTGGATTTACGACTGCTACGCAGCCGGACGCAGGCTTCGCCAGCTGCTACTGGGTTTTGCGTTTTATTCGCCGGTGCCAGAAAACACCGCGACAATTTCATCAATCACTACACGGACTCTGGCGGTGTGCCGCAGGTCTGCGTGGGTCACCAGCAGCAGGTCATACGGCACCAGTCGCGTGCGCTCCGGCCACAACCTGACCAGGCCGTCCCTCTCCCCCCTGTACACCGGAATTTCCCCGAGCCCGATCCCCGCAGCAATGAATCGGCGCACCAGCAGACTCAGGCTCGAAACAATGCGCCCGCAGCCCAGCGGTTCCGAGACCTGCGTCATGTCTTTGTTGCCTTGCAAATACGGTTGATACACCACCAGATCATGCCCCTCAAACGCCGAACCCGGCAGCGGCACGCCGTAGGCATCGACAAGATCGTCGACATCAACGTGCCGTTGCTGGTGGTCCATGGCCTGGCCGACCCGTTCATGCCATCGCGATTCAGCCAGCAGTTGTTCAATGCCGCCAACGAACCCAAACACCTGTTATTGGTGCCCGGTGGTACGCACAACAACAGCATGAGCCGGGGCGGTACCCAGTATCGCCAGGCGCTCGACGGCTTGATCAAAACAAAACCATCCCAGGTTGCCGGGCCGGGCGTGGATCGGGTTTCTCAGGAGTCTTGAGGTCTATCGGTAACCGCGCGCCTGCAAATCAAACAACTGCGCATAGCGTCCGCCCGCAGCCACCAGGCTGTCGTGATCGCCCCGTTCAAGGATCGCTCCCTGGTCCAGCACGATGATGTGATCCGCATTGCGCACACTGGAAAACCGGTGAGAGATCAACAACGTCATCCGGCCTTCAGTGTGCTCACTGAAATGCTCGAATACCGCGGCTTCCGCTGCCGGGTCAAGGGCAGAGGTGGGCTCATCCAGAATCAGGATATCGGCGTTGCGCCGCATGTAGGCGCGCGACAACGCGATCTTCTGCCATTGCCCGCCGGACAGCTCCTGGCCCCCGGCGAACCACCGCCCCAATTGCGTGGCATACCCTCGATCCAGCCCCTCGATAAAGGGTGCGGCCATGCCCGCGACGGCGGCCTCCTGCCAGCGCTGTTCATCGCTGAACGCCAGGGTATCACCGACACCGATATTCTCACCGACAGAGAATTGGTAGCGGATGTAGTCCTGAAAAATCACCCCGATACGCCGCCGCAGCGCGTCCTCTTCCCACGCTTGCAGATCGCTGCCGTCCAGCAGGATGCGGCCCTGATCAGGACGGTACAGCCGCGTCAGCAATTTGATCAGCGTGGTCTTGCCCGAGCCGTTCTCCCCCACCAACGCCACACTGTGGCCGGGCACAAGGTGTAGATCGATGCCTTCCAGCGCGGCGCGACTGGCGCCCGGATAACGGAAACCGACGTTTTCGAAACGCAGGCCATCACCGGGCACGGCGCCCATGGTGAGGTTGCCGGTATCCGCCACAACTGGTTCAGCCAGGTATTCATAAAGACTGGAGAGGTAAAGGCCATCCTCGTAGAGACCGCTGATGGCACTCAAGCTGCTGCTGACTGCCGTCTGTCCCTGCTTGAACAACACCAGGTACATAGTCATCTGCCCGAGGCTGATGTTGCCGTGGACGGTATCGATTACGACCCAGGCATAGGCCAGATAAAATGCGCCGGTGCCCAGTAGACCGAGGACAAACCCCCAGCCATCCCGACGTAGCGTCAGGCGCCGGTCTTCGGCATAAAGCCGTGCGAACGTGTCGCGATAACGTTGCAACAACAGCGGCGCGAAACCGAACAGTTTGACCTCTTTGATGTAGCCCTCATGGGAAAGCAGCGTCTCGATGTAATTCTGTTGTCGACTCTCCGGCGCACGACGAGTGAACAGTCTGAAAGCATCGCCGGAAAAATGCGCTTCGGCGAAGAACACCGGCAACGCGCCAATAACCAGCAGCACCAGAGCCCAAGGCGAAAAATGCACCAGCAACACACCGAAGCTGATCAAGACGATCAGATTCTGGATCAGCCCCAACGACTTCATCACCAACGCCAACGGCCGGGTCGAGGCTTCACGGCGCACCCGAACCAACTTGTCGTAGAACTCGGAGTTTTCGAACTGCACCAGCGATAACGTCTGGGCCTTCTCCAGAATCATCGTGTTGACCTTCTGCCCCAACTGCACCCGCAACAGCGATTGCTGAACCGACAGCGCCCGTTGAGTCCCGGACAGCAACGCGAGCACGCCCGCTTCAAACAGCACATAACGCACGACCGGCCACAACGGCGCACTGCCCTGTTGTGCGTGCAACTGCATAGCGGTGACGACAGCATCGACAATGCGTTGGCCTAACCAAGCGGCCAGCGCGGGAAGCACACCGGCGATCAATGTCGCCAGTACCAACCCCAGAAACAGTCCGCGAGACGTTGCCCAGACCAGTAGCAACGCGCGTCTCGCCTGGTCGAGTAAGGAAGTGAAACGATCAAGAACAGGGTTCACTCAGTGAGCTCCCCCTGATACCGGGCCCGATACCGTCCGGGACTTTCCCCCGTCCACTTCTTGAACGCCCGGTGAAACGCGCTTGGCTCCTGAAAGCCAAGCTGTTCGGCAATATCGCTGATACTCGCCTTGCTCTGACGCAGTTGCTCAAACGCAACACCACGCCGTACCTCATCCTTGATCTCTTGATACGAACACCCTTCTCGCTCCAGTTTTCGGCGAAAGGTGCTGGGGCTCAGGTGTTGCTCCTGGGCGAAGGCCTGCAAGGTCGGCCATTGGCTGTAATGACTGTTACGCAGGCGCTGATGGACCTGCGACGCCAGTCCGTGCTGATTACGAAAACGGATCACCAGCCATTGTGGCGCGGTGCGCAAAAACACTTTCAGTGAGGCCAGATCCTGGACCACCGGCAGACGCAGATAATGACTGGCGAATTCGATTTCGGTGCGCTCGGCACCAAAGGTAAGGTTCGGTCCCCAGAGTAAACGGTCATCGCTGAGCGACACACGCTCATGGCGAAAATCTGCGCGATCAATGGGGATGCGCCGCCCCCCCAGCCAGCAGAGCAGACTGATCATCAACACCAGAAACGTCTCCTCGCCCAAACGACTGACGTCGCTGTTTGGTGAGTGGTTTTGCAGGCTGATCACCGCACGTTTTCCGCGCACCGTCAGCGTGCCGCGAAAGTCGTGGAGGAACAGCGCGAAATTGGCCAGGCACTGGCGCATGGCTTTGTGCAGGTCAGGTTCCTGAATCAATGCCCGGCAGATCAGGGCGAAACCGCCCGGCGGCATGCCATGGGAGTCGAGCCCGAAGAACTCATCGTTGAGCTCGCGGATCTGAATCAGCCACAACGCGGCAAACGCACTCGCCGGTACGCGCGCGGTAGGCTGCGCAATCAACGCCGGATCGATGCCGGCCTGTTCAAGCGCAGCCCTCTGACGTTGCGGATTGTTTCCCAGCCCATGGATCATTGCCTGCACGAAGTAGGCGGAAACCGAGTCCTTTTCCCGCATGTGAACGCTTCTCTCCCCATCACCCGAATGGCAAAAAACACCAGTGCCGTTGAACAGTTTCGGCATAGGACAACCGCCCTGCCGGCTCTAGACTCGCGGCCAATAGTACGCCTTCGGCCACTACGGCGGCCAAGGTATCGCGGGATTTGATCGGAAGGACAGGACATGAATCTGCAAAACATTGGCGTGATCGGCGCAGGCACCATGGGCAATGGCATTGCGCAAGTCTGTGCCTTGGCCGGTTTTAACGTGACCTTGCTCGACATCTCCGAGAGCGCCCTGCAAAAGGCCGTCGCAACCGTCGGTAAAAACCTTGATCGACAGATCGCCAAGGAAACGCTGACGCAAGAGCAAAAACTCGCCGCCCTCGACAAGATCCGCACCAGCACCGACTACAGCAACCTGCAGAACGTGCAACTGGTGATCGAAGCCGCGACCGAAAATCTCGAGCTGAAACTGCGTGTGCTGCAACAGATCGCCGCGCAGGTCAGCGACGATTGCGTGATTGCCTCCAACACGTCTTCGCTGTCCATCACCCAACTCGCTGCCAGCGTGAGCCAGCCTGAGCGCTTCATCGGTCTGCACTTCTTCAACCCGGTGCCGGTGATGGGCCTGATCGAGGTGATTCGCGGTTTGCAAACCAGCGATACCACCCACGCCCTGGCGCTGGACATGGCGACCACGCTCGGCAAAACCGCGATCACCGCGGGCAACCGTCCGGGTTTCGTGGTCAACCGGATTCTGGTGCCGATGATCAACGAAGCGATCCTGGTGTTTCAGGAAGGCCTGGCCAGCGCCGAAGATATCGACGCCGGCATGCGCCTGGGCTGCAATCAGCCGATCGGGCCACTGGCATTGGCGGACCTGATTGGCCTGGACACCGTGCTGGCGATCCTCGAAGCCTTCTACGACGGCTTCAACGATAGCAAGTACCGTCCTGCTCCACTGCTCAAGGAAATGGTTGCCGCCGGTTACCTGGGGCGCAAAACGGGGCGTGGCTTCCATGCCTATGCCTGAGCGTTGCTCGCGCTTTGCCGAGTACCGGGACAAGGTGTTGGAGCTGTTCGCCTGCAAAGGTTTCGGACAGGTCGGCATGCGCGAGCTCGCGACCTGCCTGGGACTCGCTCCCGGCTCGTTGTATCACCATTACCCCAGCAAACAGCACTTGCTGCTCGACCTGATCGAAGAGTTCTACGAAGAGCTGTTGGCAACCTTGGGGAGGATCGAGCAAAAGGCGCCGGCAAAACGTGACAAACTCCAGGCGCTTATCCGAGCGCATTTGAACCTGCATCAGGAAATGCCTTGGCATTTTCGTCTGGCAGAGCGTGACAGCGGCTGCCTGAATGAAGAGCAACAGGAACGGGTTCGGCAACTGCGCGAACAATACCAGCGCAAATTGCTGCTGATGCTCGGCGCCCGGTCCCGCTTCAGTGAACAGGGTCTGCTGGCCGCCGGACATGCAATCGCAAACTTACTCAACGGTGCGCCCGGATGGTTGGCGCAACATTCTCTGGACGAGCGAGAGCACGTTGAGCTGTTGGAGAGTCTTGTGAGTGGAGCCATCGAACGTTTGCTGCGTCCCTCGGCTCCACGCGCAGCAGCTTGAGTCCAGGACGATTTCCCCAGTGACCGCGGATCGACATAGGCATCGGAAGCCATAAGCCATGCTGTTTCAATAGAAAAAACATCTAAACAATTCCCGCCAGTCACCACCTCTAACGCTTTGCTAATGGGAACCCAATCACTGCGGAGCCGGAGGTGAATTCAGCCTCCCTCCGCTTCCTCGTTAACGGGAGCAAAGCATGAAAATCAATCCCTACCTGATCTTCAACGGCGACTGCAAAGCCGCCTTCACCTTCTATGCCCAAAACCTGCCAGGCCAGATCGAAGTCATGATGACCTTCGGTGAAAGCCCCGCGCGCGAACACTTTCCGGCGGACTACCACAACCTGATCATCCACACCCGCTTGCTAGTGGGCGATCAGGCGCTCATGGGCTCAGACACAACACCTGATCGCCCTACTGACGAAATGAGCGGCTGTTCGGTTTCACTGAATGTCGACAGCATTGCGGAGGCTGAACGGGTGTTCTCTGCATTGTCGGACGGTGGCAAGGTTGAAATGCCACTGGAAACCACGTTCTGGGCGGCTCGGTTCGGCATGTTGGTTGATCGATTTGGTGTGTCGTGGATGGTGAACTGCGAAAAGGATCAGTGAATTCACTTTTTCAGACCTGAAAAAGCCCAACCTGAAAAGGTTGGGCTTCTTGGCAACTGCCGGCATGCGATCAAGTACCGGCGATGTCCGTTCGCATTTTCCTGCGGACAAAACAAAACCCCTACCTGCATACGCAGATAGGGGTTTCGGAATTTAATCTTGACGATGACCTACTCTC
>NZ_JBYTAJ010000036.1:0-57528 GCF_058788075.1 Pseudomonas sp. FW305-20
TGCAGCCCGTGACGCTCCGCGTCACTGGACGCGGAGCGTCCCTAGAGGCATTCCCACGCGGAGCGTGGGAACGATCATGATCAGCGTCTGACACGCTTCCACAGTTGACCGGGTTGTCTCGGCCAAAAAACTGTCCTGCGCATTTGCCGGGGCAACGGAAGACGACTATTTTTCTTTGCGCTGTAGGAAGGATCTTTTTTTCAGAGTCCCCCTCCAAGGATGCACAGCTTTTGGTCAGACTCCCTGGCCGAACCATCACAAGGAAGAGAAAATGGCTGACGTGAAAGTGCCACAGCGGCTGGATCCGCAGGACATCGTGAAGTTGTTGATGGCGTTGCGCAGGGCGTTGAAGGCGCGGGTGGCCTAAGACGATGTTCCCATGCTCTGCGTGGGAACGATCACGCCGACGCTGTATCAGCCGTCGGCGTTTGAAACCTTGAAGGGGTTTGCCTCGCGAATCAGAACGCCGGCAATACCGCGCCGCTGTACTTCTTCTCGATGAATGCTTTCACTTCAGGACTGGTCAACGCCTTGGCCAGTTTCTGGATGGCTACGCTGTCCTTGTTGTCCGGACGAGCCACCAGGAAGTTCACGTAAGGCGAATCTGCGCCTTCGATTATCAGCGCGTCTTTAGCCGGGTTCAGACCTGCTTCCAGCGCGTAGTTGGTATTGATCATGTCCAGATCGACCTGGTCCAGAACACGCGGCAGCATGGCCGACTCCAGTTCCTTGAACTTGAAATTGTGCGGGTTCTTGGCGATGTCTTTCGGGGTGGCCAGAGCGTTTTTCGGGTCTTTCAACTCGATCAGGCCAGCCTTCTGCAGCAGGATCAGAGCACGGCCGCTGTTGCTGCCTTCGTTCGGGATTGCGATGGTTGCGCCGTCTTTCAGCTCAGCCAGGGTTTTGACTTTCTTCGAGTAGCCGCCGAAGGGTTCGACGTGAACGCCGATCACGGTCACCAGGTTAGTGCCTTTGCCTTCGTTGAAGCTTTTCAGGTACGGCAAGGTCTGGAAGTAGTTGGCGTCCAGACGCTTCTGGTCGACCTGTACGTTCGGCTGAACGTAGTCGGTGAAGACTTTGATTTCCAGGTCCACACCTTCTTTGGCGAGGGTTGGCTTGATCAGTTCCAGAATCTCGGCGTGTGGAACCGGGGTCGCCGCCACCACCAGTTTCTCGCCGGCCTGAGCCAGGCCCGCGGTCAGGGCAGCCGCCAATGCGGTGAACAACAGAACCTTTTTCATGCAGTGTCCTTATCGAAAATCACGGTCGTCATCGACGACGGCTTGTTTAGTACGAGTGCCAGTGAAGTGCTATCGCTGGCGTGACGCGGACAATACCGGGATTTTTTATTCCCGAACAATATCTTTTATTCACTTTCATATTCCATTTTGTTCATACAGCTGCCGATAGCTTTGTAGCAGCTGCCGAAGGCTGCGTTCGGCTGCGCAGCAGCCGCAAAATGGCTTAACGGGTTTCTTTTGAGGACCGCGTTGTTTGGGTGCGACCGCTTCGCGTCGGACGCAGCCTTCGGCAGCTGCTACAGAGTCTGCGTCAGGCTTTCAAGCAAATGCTTGAGTGCAGATCGCTCTGAGGCCGTGCCGTTTTTAATCAGCTGAGCCGCTTGTTGCTCAATCTGTACCAATGACGCCGGCGCCTCAGGCAAATTCAAATGCTCCGGTAAAATCTCATCGCCGGTGCTGACCAGCAACGCGAAGTGAATGACGTTTTCCAACTCCCGGGTATTACCCGGCCAACTGTGTTGCTCTAACAAATGCTGCGCGGCTTCGCTGATCAGCGGCACCGGCAGGCCCAGACGCTGGCTATAGATGCCGAGGAAATATTCGGACAGCGAAAGAATATCCCCCACCCGTTCCCGCAAGGCCGGCAGTTCGAGCTGGCCCTCGCTGAGGTAGTGGTAGAGCCGCTCATGAAATTTGCCGGCGGCCACCGCTTGGGCCAGGTCGATGCTGGTCGCGGCGACCAGACGCACGTCCACCGGGCTTGGTTGGTGAGCGCCGACACGGGTGACTTCGTGGTTTTCCAGCGCCGCGAGCAATTTTGTCTGGATCGGTAGGGGCAAGTCGCCGATCTCATCCAGATAGAGCGTCCCGCCATTGGCAGAACCGAACCAGCCGGCGCGGCTGCTGGCCGAACCGCTGTAACTGCCAGCGGCATACCCGAACAATTCCGCATCGGCGTAAGTCGGGCTGATCGCGCCGCAGTTGACCGAAACGAACAACCCGCCGCGATCACTCTCACGATGGATGTGCCGCGCAAGCAACTCCTTGCCGCTGCCGGTTTCGCCACGGATCAACACCGAAATCGAGCGCGGCGCCAACAGCTCCAGCTCCTGGCGTAACTGACGCGAACGCGGATCGACAAACACCAGCGCCTTGGCACGAATGCTCAGGGGGCTTTTTTCTGCATCGGGGAAGGTCAGCAGCGGCTGACCGAAGGCTTCAAAACTCATGGCAGACTCCCGCCCAAAACCGCCGGGAGACGGGGGCGTTGTTTAAAAAACAAAAGCAAAAAAGAAAAGGTTCAAGCGCGGCGCAGGGCGTGGTGTTCCATTCGGTTTTGCAGGCGGTAGAGATAAGCAAAACCCTGCTCCCAGCGTTGGTGACCGGACTTCACGTTGATGTGCCCGGCACCCGACAAAATCCCCGCTTCGGCACCCCAGTTGCGCGCCAGTTCCATCGCACGCGGCGCGCTGACGGCGCTGTCGTTGTCGGAGCTGACAACCTGGCTCGGGAATGGCAGAAGGTGGGTTGGAATCGGTGCGAAATTGCGCAGAGCCGGTGCGCAGGCCGGACGCTCGACGTCCGCCGGGGCGACCAGCAAGGCGCCGCGTACCTGACGCAAAAACTGCGCGGGCGCCGTGGCCGCCCAATGCGCGACAGTGATGCAACCCAGGCTATGGGCGATCAGGATTACCGGCGTGCTGTCGGCGGCAATCGCCTCAGCCAATGCCGCGACCCAGTCTTCACGGCGCGGTGTCAGCCAATTGGCCTGTTCCACCCGCGCGCTGTTCGGCAGGCTGTTCTGCCAATGGCTTTGCCAATGATCTTCTGGCGATCCTTGCCAGCCCGGCACAATCAGGTAGCGAATTGATTCGTTGCGCATGGGGGTACTCTCCTGCTGCGTGTCTGTTCCTGAGCGAGTATAGGGAGGCGAGTTATATTCGTTAAGGAATAAGAAGCTATTTATTAAGACCTATATGGAATATAAAGTTGATCACCTGTGGGAGTGAGCCTTGTGGCGAGGGGGCTTGCCCCCGTTCGACTGCGAAGCAGTCGTAAAACTGATTTGGGGCGCTTCGCACCCCAACGGGGGCAAGCCCCCTCGCCACATGAGCTCCCAAGGTTGGCCTTGGGACAAAAAAAAGGACCGCACCCTGCCAAGGAGACGGCCCCGGAAACTCAACATTTGATAGCGCGATGATTGGCCCGAAAGGCTTATCCGATAAAGGAATATTTAATTCCTTTGTTAGATCCAAAACACATATACCCATCAGCACCAAACAACCCTGCTTGCGTCATAACCTATCGCCCTTTTGGGTCAGATTGATGACGGACGCCTTTGCCGTTTTGAGTTTCCGGACACATCGATCAAGCCTGAGCGGCACGCACCTCCCGTGCCTCTGCTGCTTGCTTGCGTACAAATCGGTTCGCCCGCCCAAACGTCCCGAAATCATTGAACCGCACACCCATCTCACGCATCACTTCATGCGCCACCGGCACCGTCATCTGACGGATGTAAAACGGTTCCTTCACCACAAAATGATGAATCCCGTGGCTGCTGCCGAAGTTGAAGCAGAACGCCTGCAACGGCCACATCCACCAAGGGTTCAGCACCTGGGTCTGCTGGATGACATTGCCCGGCTCCACGTCACCGTAGTAGTGCATGTTCGAGCTGACGAAATGCAGGCAAAAGGTACGCAACACATTCGGGCCGATGATCACCACGGCCGCAATGTCGATCACCTGCATCACCGCCAAAGTAGTCGCCGACCATTCGATGGGCGCCCCGAGCAGATGCGCAATGCCGTTGGCGGTGTGAAAACCGAGGAACACGTACCAGGCTCCCCAATGCGCCAACGCCAGCGGTGCGTAAACCTTCAGAAAGCGTTTGATGATGCTGAATTTATGCGCCCGGGTCTTGGCCCGCAGCATGCGGATGAACGCCGACATCACGTTGTCGCCGACCATCAACAGCCGCGCAAAACCCCAGGGTTCGCCGTTGGTGATCGCCCGTTCTTCCATGTCGGCTTCGGTGCCGGAGACCTTGTGGTGATTGAGGTGCAGATGCCGGCGAATCCACGGATTGATCGTGCTCGGCCGCGCCAGCCACACCAGGCCCATCATCAGGTTGTGCGGTACGCGCTGTTTGCGAAAGTACATGCTATGTATCAGGTCGTGTTCCAGCTCGTGAGTCAGCGAGGCAAAAAATGCGTTGAGCAACAGGCACGCCCACCACGCCATCTGCCCGGTCATGTAGAGCGTCGCCGAGACAATCATGCCGGCCAGGGCCAACGTCAGAATAGTCGCGCCGATAGCGTCCTGATGATTGAGAATCGGGTAGCGCTGACGCAGTTCGACCCCTTTGGCCAGCACCACTTGGCGAATATGCGCTGATCGTTGCGCTGCATTCAGTCGCTGGGGACTTGCAGAAGTACCGTCCATGCTTCCATCCTCTGGTTATTGATGTTCGCATCCTGCCTTGCGAACCCTCGCAAAGCGGTAGCCGTGGACGCCAACCTGTTGACCGGAAGCGCCAATCAGCATGACTGAACCGACCTCCCTCGCCAGCTGGACCCGCGCCCTGCGCAAGCAACTCGATGCGTTGGGCCTCGACAGCACCGCCCTGTGCCAACAGGCGGGGCTCGACCCGCAACTGATGGACGACCCGAACGCCCGTTACCCGTTGTCGGGCACCACGCGGCTGTGGGAAATCGCAGTGCAGGTCAGCGGCGACCCGGCGATTGGTTTGCGGGTATCGCGCTTCGTCAGCCCCACCACGTTTCACGCACTCGGCTATGCGCTGGTGGCCAGCGGCAGTCTGCGAGAAGTGTTCGAGCGCATCGTGCGTTATCACCAGGTGGTCAGCGATGCCCTGGACCTGGAACTGACTCGCACCGAGGACCGCTACCGCTTCCGCCTGAAAATCCCGCCCGGTAATCCGGCTCCGGCCTTCGAAGCCATCGACGCCTTCACAGCGATTTACGTTCGCACCTGCCGCAATCGCCTGGGCCGCGATTACGCCCCGTTGGCGGTGTACCTGCGTCGCCCCGAGCCGGCGGACTCGCATCAATGGCACAAAGTGTTCCGCTCGCCGGTGTATTTCAACGCCGATGAAGATCGATTGGAGTTCGCTCTGCTGGATTTCGACAGCCACCTGGACGACGCCAACCCGGAACTGGCCGAGCACAACGAAACCGTGCTCAAACGCACCCTCGCGCAACTCAAACCCCTGACCTGGGAACGCAAGGTGCGCGACGCCATCGAGGAGCAATTGCCGGAAGGCGAGCCCAGCGCCGAACACATCGCCCAGGCTTTGCACCTGAGTTTGCGCAGCCTGCAACGGCATCTGGCGGACGAGGGTTGTCGGTTCGATACGCTGCTCAACGAGAGCCGCGAGAACCTGGCGCTGCTGCATCTGCGCGACCCGCAATGCTCATTGAGCGAGATCAGCTATCTGCTGGGATTTGCCGACACGAGCAGCTTCAGCCGCGCATTCAAGCGCTGGACCGGGATGACGCCGGGGCAGTTTCGGGATGGGTTGCGGTGATCAGCTTTTGACCAAGCTGCGGACTACACCTGATTCCCACTGCTCGATCATCGCTTCGCCAACCATGACAAAGGCGCCATTTCCCCTGATGTAATCAACCATTTCCGCCTTCGCGACATCAATTCCATGAGCGACTTGCTGCAGCAGTTCATTGCACCGTCCCTCGGTCAGGTTGCAAGCCGACCGACCAAAACGCATCAACATTTTGTATTTGGGCCACGCCTTTGAACCGCCTAACAGCAACGCCATACTGTCTGCCTTGATGTAGACCGAAGTCGTGACGATGTCATAGGCCGGAGCCAGTCTGATTTGCGCATCAGCCCCGCAATGTTCGTACAGCACACCGAAGTTCTTGAGGTGAGCATCGCCATTCTTCAGAGCGGACGACAACGCCACTATTTTGAAAAAAGACTCCAGGGCGTCATTGAGCAATGGCGGGGAGACAAACTCCTTGATCTGCCTCGCAGCACCTTCGTACGAACCATCGTATTTAGCCTTCGAAGGCCAGGCATTGAGCACGCAGAAATCCTCAAAGCCCAGATAACCTCTTTCATTCAGATCGAAACGTTCGACGACCAGAAACTTACCGTGATCGCTCAGTTCGAAAACCGGCACTTCAAGACCCGAATGCAGTGCAGCCCTCATGCAGAAGTATTCGTTGGCAGCGAGCTCTGGGTACTCCTCTGGCCGAAACGATTTGACCAGATGCGTTGCCCCTCGATGGGTCAATCGGTCGACAGTGGTTGCACTGTCACGGATAAGCACCTTCGGCTGCACACCGGAAACGCCCGAATACTGGCCATAGGTGTGCAGCAAATCTTCGAACAAACCTTGCGCACCGTCATGAACCAGCAGATCGGCGAGACTGGTTTCAGGTAGCCGGTCACTTGCCTCTTGCGCGTTTTTAATCCCCACTCGCCCAAGCTGGTGCGGGCCAACGATCGCCAGCATCGCGAAATCGTCAAACCCTCGAATCGCTTTGCTGAAGCGACGAGTCAATTCATCGCGCAGAGAACCTTCCGGTAGATTCATTTCAAAAACCGGCGGTACACCTCGCTCCCACGTGTAGCTCTCGAGGCGAGCGGGCATGGTCAACGAGACCGCGTTTTCTTCCAGCGCGTCTTCGGCGTAGGCAAACACTGAATCAATGCGAGACTGACCACGGCCCAGGGTTCCGACCGTTGTGCCGGAAACACTGATGTGCAGCCTGTCCTTTGCCTGCTGCTCACCCATGGAAGTTCACCTTTTTGAGGGTGTCCAGTGTAGGACGCGTCGACCGCCGCGGCACGGCCGTCAGTTCGTACCCGAAGCCATTGAGGATCGCTTCAACCTTGCGCAGGCCAATTTCGGAAATGGTGTTGTTCTCGATACCCGAAATCGTGGAACGGCTCATGCCGTACTGCTTGGCCAGGTCTTGTTGAGACAACTTTCGTTCTTTGCGCAGCAACCTGATCAATTCACCGAGGTTTTCCATCCCGCTCACCTGCATCGTATACAGTGCATATTCACTGAAATAATCTATATGCATTGTATTTAATGCATAAACAAGTCGAAGTCTAGCTCATGGATTGATCGGGCCCGGTCTCAGCGCCCCCGATCCCGCCGCAACAACTTGCGCACCCGCTTCACCAGCTCACTCACGGCAAACGGCTTGAGCAGGTAATCATCTTCATGCAACTCCAGCCCGCGCAGCCGGTCTTCGATGCCGTCCTTGGTAGTGAGGAGCAGCACCGGCGTATCACCGAGCTTGCGGATCTGCTGCAGCAACTGCCAGCCATTGAGCCCGGGCAGCATCACGTCGAGGATGATCAGCTCGTATTCGCCAGACTCGATGAAACGACGGCCGTCCATGCCGTTGACGGCCACATCGACTGAGTAACTTGCCTCGTTCAGACCTTTAGCCAGGAGTTTGGCGGTCTCCGGTTCGTCTTCCACTAACAGCACACGCATGGCACACCTCGATTGTCGTCATCACAGGCTAGGCGCCTTCGCGTCCAAAGCCCACCACTGGTTTCAGATAATCGCCAACATTCGCAATCGTTGCGCATCCAGAATCTCGATCTCGCCGTACTTGAGATTCAGTATTCCTTGCCCCTGCAAATCCTTGAGGAGCTGGTTGGTGGTCTGGCGCGACAACGACAACATCGACGCCAGTTGCTCCTGAGGCAATTGCAGAACACGGCGCGGCGGATCTATTTCGCCGTAACCCTCGGCGATCATCAGCAAGCGATGAGCCAGGCGCGCTTGGGCTGGCATCAGGCTGAGCTGTTCGAGGTTGATGAAGGTCAGGCGCAGTTTGTGGCTCATCAGCAACGCCAGTTGCCGCCAGTAAACCGGTTGTTGGTCGAGCAACTTCAGCAGCGTCGCCTGCGGGATGTGCAACAGGCTGCACTGGCCAACGGCATAAGCATCGTGGGTTCGCGGCTGGCCATCGAACAGGCAGATTTCGCCGAACCAGTGCGGCGACTCCACCAGGCTCAGCAACGCCTCCTTGCCCTGCTCGCTCACCGCGCCAATGCGTACCGCCCCTTCAAGGACTGCATACAGCCCGCACGGCGGATCACCGCGTTTGAAGAGCAATTGCCCCGACGCCAGGCGCCGAACCCGGGCCACAGCCAGCAGACTATCCTTTAAGGGAACAGGTAAATGGCTGAACCACTGCCCCGTCTCCAGGCGCGAACGCCAAACCTGCATGCCCATGAAAACTCCTGGAAATTGTCGTCTGGCTGACAGAGCGAAAGATGAAACCCGGGGCATCATCCATCACCCTACAGGAGGAATAACAATGAAAAGCCTCGTTGATCATCTCAGTCAATACGCCGCCTACCACCGTGACCCACGCAATATTGCCAGCCACTTTATCGGGATTCCGCTGATTGTAGTGGCGGTCGCGGTATTGCTGTCTCGGCCGCAATGGGGCGCAGGCTGGGTTTCGCCGGCGGTGCTGGTCGCGATAGCATCGGCGTGGTTTTACTTGCGCCTGGAAATTCGTCTCGGGCTGTTGATGACCGTGTTACTCGGCCTGTGCATTTGGGCGGGTCAGGTTCTTGCGCAGCAAAGCACGCTGGTCTGGCTGGCGAGCGGCATCGGGATGTTTGTGCTGGGGTGGGCGATTCAGTTTGTCGGACATCACTACGAAGGACGCAAACCGGCGTTTGTCGATGATGTGACCGGATTGATTGTCGGGCCGTTGTTTGTGGTGGTTGAGCTGGCGTTTTTGCTGGGGTTGCGGCGGGAGCTCAAAGAGCAGATCGAGGCGCGGGTTGGGGGCGTGCGGGTCAATCCGAATCGCGCGGCGGTTTAGACCGCAATCGCCAGCAGGCTGGCTCTGGCTCCCACAGGGTATTTGTGTCGATCACAGATCCAATGTGGGAGCCAGCCTGCTGGCGATGCTTTTTGCTTTAGAGGTTGGCGAGTTTCTGCCAGACCTTTGGCTTGAAGAACAGCGTCTCGCCCTTCGCCAGCCCGATCAGGCTGTCGTGATCTTTCACCACTTCCGCTTCGATCAATTCGCTCTGGCCTTCGACCTTCAGTGTCACCCGTGTCGTCGCGCCCAACGGACGAATATCCCGCACCTCGGCCGCGTGGTGATCCTCCAGCTCGTGACGCGACAGCGACACTTCGTGTGGACGGAACAGCACATGGTTGTCATCACCCAGATGCAGCCGGTTCGAGTCACCCAGGAAGTGATAAACGAAATCGCTGGCCGGGTTTTCGTAGACGTCGCCCGGTGAGCCGATCTGCTCGATCACGCCCTTGTTCATCACCACGATGCGGTCGGCGACTTCCATCGCTTCTTCCTGGTCGTGAGTCACGAACACCGAGGTCAGGTTGATGTCTTCGTGTAGCCGCGCCAACCAGCGACGCAGTTCTTTACGGACCTTGGCATCGAGGGCGCCGAAGGGTTCGTCGAGCAGCAGGACCTTCGGCTCCACCGCCAAGGCGCGAGCCAAGGCAATACGTTGACGCTGACCGCCGGAAAGTTGTTCCGGGTAGCGATCCGACAGCCAATCCAGTTGCACCATGTTCAGCAGCTCGTGGACTTTCACCGCGATCTGGCTTTCGCTCGGGCGTTGGTTTTTCGGCTTCATGCGCAGGCCGAACGCGACGTTGTCGAACACGGTCATGTGGCGGAACAGCGCGTAATGCTGGAACACGAAACCGACGTTGCGATCACGCACATCGTGGCCGGAGACGTCTTCTCCGTGGAACACGATGTTGCCCTGATCCGGGGTTTCCAGACCGGCGATGATCCGCAGCAATGTGGTTTTACCGCAACCCGAGGGGCCCAGCAGCGCCACGAGTTCGCCGCTTTGAATGTCCAGGCTGATGTTGTCCAGCGCCTTGAACGCGTGAAAGTTCTTGCTGACGTTACGCACTTCGATCGACATGACTTATTCCTCCGCGGCGCTGGCGCGCAGGCGGTTAATACGGTTTTCGCTCCACTGCTTGAGCAGCAGGATGAAGAGCGCCAGGATCAGCAACAGGCTCGCCACGGCGAACGCGGCCACGTGGTTGTATTCGTTGTAGAGGATCTCGACGTGCAGCGGCAGGGTGTTGGTCACCCCGCGAATGTGCCCGGAAACCACCGACACCGCACCGAACTCACCCATCGCCCGCGCCGTACATAGCACCACGCCGTAGATCAGGCCCCATTTGATGTTGGGAACGGTAACGTGCCAGAACATCTGCCAGCCATTGGCGCCGAGCAGGCGCGCGGCCTCTTCTTCCTGCGTGCCTTGTTCCTGCATCAGCGGGATCAGCTCGCGCGCCACGAACGGCACGGTGACGAAGATCGTCGCCAGCACGATGCCCGGCAAGGCAAAGACGATCTGGATATCGTGGTCCTGCAGCCACGGCCCGAACAGGCCTTGGGCGCCGAACATCAGCACGTAGACCAGGCCGGCGATGACCGGCGACACCGAGAACGGCAGGTCGATCAGCGTGACCAGCATACTTTTGCCACGGAACGAGTACTTGCTCACGCACCATGCAGCGCTGACGCCGAACACCAGGTTCAGCGGCACCGAAATCAGCACGGCGATCACCGTGAGTTTCAGGGCCGACAACGCGTCGGGCTCGAAGATCGCGGTGAAGAACGCACCGATTCCGAGCTTCAGGCCCTGAGACACCACGATCACCAGCGGCAGTAACAGGAACAGGGCGAACACCAGCCAGCCGAGGCCGATCAAGATTCGCCGCGATGAAGCACTGCCACGGCGGGCGGCGTTCGAGGAAGCAGCAGCAATAGACGATTGGGACATTTCTGCGCCTCCTTATGGGGTTTCGATGCGCCGCTGCAGCAAGTTGATCAGCAGCAACAGGACGAAGGAAACCACCAGCATCAGTACACCAATGGACGTGGCGCCGGTGTAATCGTACTGGTCGAGCTTGACCATGATCAGCAGCGGCAGGATCTCGGTTTTCATCGGCATGTTACCGGCAATGAAAATCACTGAACCGTACTCGCCGACCCCGCGGGCAAAGGCCAGCGCGAAACCGGTCAGCCAGGCTGGCAACAGTGCAGGTACCAGAATATGGCGGAAAACCTGTAGTGGTTTTGCACCCAGGCACGCCGCCGCTTCTTCCACTTCACGAGGGATATCGGCCAATACTGGCTGTACGGTACGTACTACGAATGGAAGTGTCACAAAAGTGAGGGCAAGGGTGATGCCGAGGGGGGTATAGGCGATCTTGAAGCCCAGGTCCGCTGCAAACTGACCCACCCAACCATTGGGCGCGTAGAGCGCAGTCAGCGCGATACCGGCCACAGCGGTGGGCAATGCGAAGGGTAAGTCGATCATCGCATCGATGACTTTGCGTCCAGGGAAGGTATAGCGCACCAGCACCCAGGCCAGCAGCGTGCCGATGATGCCGTTGATGATCGCGGCATAGAGCGCGGTGCCGAAGCTGAGCTTCAACGCCGCCAGCACCCGTGGCGCCGAGATAATCGCCCAGAACTGCTCCCAGGTAAGTTGAGCGGCATGCACGAACATCGCCGCCAGTGGAATGAGCACAATCAGGCTGAGGTACACCAAGGTGTAACCCAGCGTCAGCCCGAAGCCGGGTATGACGGGGGAGATACGACGCGACATAAAAGTCCTTGGTTGATAACGCGCTAAGCCCCGACGGTGAAATCGGGGCCTGTTTAGCCAATGCCCGGCAGTCAAGGACTGAACACTGCAATCCCTGTGGGAGCGAGCCTGCTCGCGATAGCGCCTGGTCAGCCAACATTGATGTTGAATGTACCGCCGTCATCGCGAGCAGGCTCGCTCCCACAAGTTGCCCACCCCTGACTTACCGTTGGCAGATCTATTTACAGGTTATTGCGCCTGGTAAATCTGGTCGAACACACCACCATCGTTAAAGAATTTCGGCTGTGCGGTTTTCCAGCCGCCGAAGTCCTTGTCGATGGTCACCAGGTCCAGTGTCGGGAACTGTTTGGCGTACTTGGCGGCGACATCCTTGTCACGTGGACGATAGAAGTTTTTTGCCGCAATTTCCTGGCCGGCCGGGCTGTAAAGGTGCTTGAGGTACGCTTCGGCGATCTCGGTGTTGCCCTTTTTCTCGGCATTCTTGTCGACCACGGCGACCGGAGGTTCGGCGAGGATCGACAACGAAGGCACGACAATGTCGAACTTGTCGGCGCCGCCGTCTTCTTTCAGCGCCAGGAAGGCTTCGTTTTCCCAGGCCAGCAACACGTCTCCCTGACCGTTGTTGACGAAGGTAATGGTCGAACCGCGAGCACCGGTGTCCAGCACAGGAACGTGTTTGAACAGGGCTTGCACGTATTCCTTGGCTTTCGCTTCGTCACCGCCATTGGCTTTCAGGCCATAGGCCCACGCCGCGAGGAAGTTCCAGCGTGCGCCACCGGAGGTTTTCGGGTTCGGGGTGATGACTTCCACGCCGTTCTTGATCAGGTCGCCCCAATCCTTGATGCCCTTGGGGTTGCCCTTGCGCACCAGGAACACGATGGTCGAGGTGTAAGGCGTGCTCGCTTGCGGCAGGCGCTGCTGCCAATCCGCCGGCAAGGTTTTGCCGAGCTTGGCGATTTCATCGATGTCACCGGCCAGGGCCAGGGTCACCACGTCGGCACGCAGACCGTCGATCACAGCTCGCCCCTGCTTGCCCGAACCACCGTGGGACTGCTGGATTTTCACCTTGTCGCCGGCGTGATCTTTCTGCCAGAACTTGACGAATTCGGCGTTGTAGTCCTGATACAGCTCGCGAGTCGGGTCGTACGACACGTTGAGCAGTTCGTAATCCTTGGCAACCGCAGAACCAGCAAAGAGGGCACTGGCCAGGGCGGCCAAAGCGAAATGACGAATCGACGACATGGTGAAAGCTCCTGGAATTCTGATTGTGTTGGCTTTTTCTTATGGTGTGCTGGTATCGGCTTGCCGGTTTTTAACTCGGTTTGTTGCCCGGGTTCTGCAACCGGAATTTCTCTTTGCGTTCGATCTGGACCACTTGGGCGTTATGCACGGTGATTTCCACTGCGCCAAAACGCAGATCGCGCAAGGCGCTCTGGATCTCACGCAAAATGGTTGCTTCGTCCTGGCCGTCAACGCTGCGTAGGGATGCGCTCATGGTGCTGCTCCTTCAACTAGAGGTTGCCTGGCAGTGGCGGGACTGCTTGCGGCGTGAGGCCAATAGTAGATAAGCGCAGATATTCTTAAAAAGACTATTTAAGAATTTTAATATAACCAAAAGAATGCTCGAAGACTGATCGTTCCCACGCTCTGCGTGGGAATGCATCCTGTGACGCTCTGCGTCAGGTTTGAGAAGGAACGCGCGATCAGTGCTGCAGAATCTGTGGAGTCAGGTACCAATCCAGCTGCCCGGCCGGCACCGGCCGCCCAAACCAGTACCCCTGCCCCAGGTCGCAGCCGTGTTCGAGCAAAAAGCTCGCCTGCTCGACCTGCTCGATCCCCTCGGCATGAACCTGCATCCCCATGCTCTGGGCCAGCGCAATGATCACCCGCACAATCGCCGCGTCATCCTCATCCCACGGCAGCCCCGCCACGAAGCCCTGATCGATCTTGAGTTTCTGAACCGGCATCCGCTTGAGGCGCAGCAATGAGGAATAGCCTGTACCAAAGTCATCGATGGCCAGCCGAACGCCTAGTTCACGCAACCTGTGCATCTGCTCCAGCGCGACTTCCGGATCATCCATCACAGCGCTCTCAGTGACTTCCAGCTCCAGACAGGCAGGGTCCAGCCCGGTTTCGTGCAGCACCTTCGCCACCTGCCCAAACAGCTCTCGGCGGGCGAACAGCCGGGAAGAAACATTCACCGCGACAAACGACACCACCACCCCGGCCTGCTGCCACCGGCACATCTGCTCACACGCCTGGCGCATCACCCAGGCATCAATTTCGGCGATCAGACCAGTGCGCTCGGCAATGGGAATGAATTCTGCCGGCGACACCAACCCTCGCTGCGGATGCTCCCAGCGCACCAATGCCTCGACGCCGATCAGGCGGCTGGTCTTGAGGTCGTGAACCGGCTGGTAATAAACCCGCAACTCCTGCTGTTCCAGCGCACGGCGCAATTGGAATGCTGTCTCGACCCGTTGCTGGGCATGGGCGGTCAATTCTTCGGTATAGAGGGCGTAGCCGTTGCGGCCGGCACTCTTGGCCTTGAACAGCGCCGAGTCTGAGTTGCGCAACAACTGCTCGGCACTCAGGGCGTCACCGGGGAACAGGCTGATGCCGACGCTGATATTGACGAACAACTGATGCCCGTCGATCTGGAACGGCTCTCTGAGACCATCGATGATCCGCTGAGCCAGCGCCGCCGCCTGCACCATTTGCGGACAGCTTTCAGCCAGCACGGCGAACTCGTCACCGCCAAGGCGCGCCAGGGTGATTCCCGGACCGACCATCGCGCTCAAACGCTCGGCCACGCCCTTGAGCAGCTGGTCCCCAATGCTATGCCCGAGGCTGTCGTTGATCATCTTGAAGTGATCAAGATCGATCATCAGCAACGCGCAGCCGCGCTTGTGGGTCTGCGCCGAAGCCAGGGCCTGCTCGGTGCGGTCGGTAAACAGCAAGCGGTTGGGGAGATCGGTCAGCGGATCGTAGTGAGCCAGACGTGTCAGTTCATGTTCGGAGTTCTTGATGGCGCTGATGTCGGAAAACACTGCAACGTAATGACTAGGCCGCCGTCGGTCATCGTGAATGATGCGGATAGTCTGCCATTGCGGGTAAATCTCGCCGCTTTTGCGGCGGTTCCAGATTTCTCCGCTCCACTCGCCCGTGCTGTTGAGTGTCGCGAACATCGCTTGATAGAAAGCCGGCGGGTGATGGCCGGACTTGAACAGACTGGGTCGATGACCCAGCACTTCCTCACTCTGATAACCGGTGATTTGCATGAAGGCCCGGTTCACATGAACGATCAGGCCCTGACTATCAGTGACCAGCACCCCTTCACGGGTGCAATCGAAGACCGCCGCTGCCTGACGCAAGCGCTCACGGTCTTCAGTGCGCTCACGCAACTTGGCGCCGATTCCCAGGCAACGGAACAATCGCGCCCGAGCGAGAAAAATCAAACCGGCACTGAACACCACCCAGGCATAACCGTTGATCAGTTGCCAACGCATTAGCTCGGCAGAGCTATCGAAGAAACTGTTCAATAAATGGCCACTGAACTGCAGCCAACCGACAGAAACCAGAAGATAAAGCAGCGCTGCACGCAGAGCATCGCGGTAGGTAGCAGCCATTAGGTCGTCCATGTCCCTTAAAAGTGGATGGAATTATAGTTTAAAGAAACATCCGGCCACTCTTATCTGAAAGGGCGACTGGTTTTATCTGTGGGCTCAGTGATAATGCAACGGCTGTTTTTTTCTTTATCGAGGGCCCAATAGCCTATGTGGTACGAAGGTTTTCTCGGCTTGTCGCCCTGGTCACTGGTGGCAGTCACCCTGCTGATGACCCACGTGACGATCATCGGCGTCACGGTCTATCTGCATCGTTATTCAGCCCATCGCTCGCTTGAGCTCAATGCTGGCCTGAAACATTTCTTCCGCTTCTGGCTGTGGCTGACCACGGCACAGAACACCCGCGAGTGGACCGCTATCCATCGCAAGCACCACGCCAAATGCGAAACCGTCGATGACCCGCACAGCCCGGTCATCAAGGGCCTGGCCACCGTTCTGCGCAAAGGCGCCGAGCTGTACCGCGCCGAGGCGGAAAACCCCGAGACCCTGCGCATCTACGGCAAGAACTGTCCCGAAGACTGGATCGAACGCAACCTGTACAGCCGTTTCCCGCTGCTGGGCGTGGCGATCATGGGCGTCATCGACCTGCTGCTGTTCGGCACCATCGGCATCACCATCTGGGCAATCCAGATGATGTGGATCCCGGTCTGGGCCGCCGGCGTGGTCAATGGCCTGGGCCATGCCATCGGCTACCGCAACTTCGAATGCCGCGATGCGGCGACCAATCTGGTGCCGTGGGGCATCCTGATCGGCGGCGAAGAACTGCATAACAACCATCACACCTACCCTAATTCGGCAAAACTGTCGGTGAAGAAGTGGGAATTCGATCTCGGCTGGGCCTGGATCCAGGTCTTCAGCTTCCTGCGCCTGGCCAAGGTTCAGCGTGTTGCACCCATCGCCCATCGGGTCGAAGGCAAAGGCAACCTGGACATGGACACCGCCATGGCGATCCTCAACAACCGCTTCCAGATCATGGCCCAGTACCGCAAATTGGTAATCGCACCGCTGGTCAAGCAAGAGCTGGAAAAAGTCGATCACTCGGTCCGCCACCAGTTCCACCGCGCCAAGCGCCTGCTCTCGCGGGAAACCAGCCTGCTGGATGACAAACATCACGTTCGCATTCAGACCATGCTCGAGCACAGTCAGGCGCTGAAGGTAATTTACGAGAAACGCCTGGCCTTGCAGCAGATCTGGGTCAAGACCAGCTCAAATGGTCACGACATGCTGGCCGCCATCAAGGACTGGGTACACGAAGCCGAAGCCAGCGGGATTCAATCCCTGCGCGACTTCGCCGACCAGTTGAAAACCTACTCCCTGCGCCCTGCCGCTGCAGTCTGACTGTGGCGAGGGAGCTTGCTCCCGCGTGACTGCGCAGCAGTCGCAAAACCTGGCGAGGCGTTCTTTCATTGAAAAACGCGTCGCCAGTACCGCCCGGCGGGAGCAAGCTCCCTCACCACATAAGGCGGGAACTTCGCTCAAAATCCCCTATCTCAAAGACACTTCGCCATTCAGGCGGGCTCTGGTATTGGCCGCTTTCGACCCTCGAGCGGCACACGCCCTTTGAGATTTTGTGTCTATGGTCAATAAAAGCCTACAAGACTCATCCCTCCCGCAGTGGCCCGAGGCTGCGCAAACCCTGCTGGCGCTAATGCACGCGCAAGGCGAAGTGGCACGCCTGAGTGAACGAGAACAACTGTTCAGCACTCTGCTGGTGAGCGTCAACGCGGTGCTTTGGGCTTTCGACTGGGAATCTCGTCGCGTGCTCTATGTCAGCCCGGCGTATGAACGGATTTTCGGCCGCTCCGCAGGCTTGTTACTGTCCGACTACAACCAATGGCGCGACAGCATTTACCCCGACGATCTGGACTATGCCGAACGCAGCCTGGCCGAAGTATTGGTCAAAGGCGCCGTTGAAGACCGTGAGTACCGAATCATTACCGCCGACGGCCAGGTCCGCTGGCTCAGTGACAAGTGCTTCATCAACCGCCAGGCCGAACCAGGGCAACCGGTGATCATTGTCGGCATTGCCGAAGACATTACTGACAAGAAGCAGATGGAAACCGAGCTGCAACGCCTGGCCACCACCGACGTGCTGACCCAAAGCAGCAACCGCCGACACTTCTTCGACTGCGCCCACCGTGAATTCGAACAGGCACTGCACCAACGCACGCCGCTGGCCTTCCTGCTGCTGGACATCGATGACTTCAAAGTGATCAACGATACCTACGGCCACCAGGAAGGCGACAACGTGCTGCAACGAATCGCCGAGTGCGGTCGCGCGACGTTGCGGCGAGGTGATGTGTTCGGGCGAATTGGTGGCGAGGAATTCGCTGCGGTGTTTCCCGGCTGTGCGCCAGACATGGCCATGCAAGTGGCCGAGCGCCTGCAACGGGAGATTCAGCGATTGCGTTTCAGCCATGGCGACCAGACGTTCGGCATCACCGTCAGCCAGGGCCTGACCAGCCTCACCGCCGAGGACGAAAGCGTGGACAACCTGTTTGCCCGCGCAGATGCGGCAATGTACCAGGCCAAACACCAGGGCAAGAACCGCATCGTCTCATCCTGAGCCCATGATCGTTCCCACGCTCTGCGTGGGAATGCATCCTGTGACGCTCTGCGTCGCGACTTGCGAAGGGACGCGGAGCGTCCGGGGCGGCATTCCCACGCAGAGCGTGGGAACGATCTCCCTGCGTTATTTCTTGCGTAAGCGCATCAGCTCCGGCAATCCGATCTTGAGCAACCGCGCCGTCCGGCTCTTCGCCAGGTCTTCAATGCCCTCATGCTCGGTCAGGCGCGCCAGTTGCGCAGCCATGTTCATCACCAGCGCTTCGCGGGAGTAAACCCCGCCACCGAACTGGTAGACCGCCGCAATCAGCTCTCGCAGCTCCAGCGGCAGGCGCCAGCGAGTGCGAAGCGCCGAACCATAAGCCGCGCCGAACTCGGCCAGCGCCTCGCCAACCTCCTCCCATTCATCCAGCTCGCCCCCGGCCTGCTTCCACTCCTGCAAACACCGCAACAGCGCAAGGTCGCCGAGGCGATGCAGCATGCCGGCGCAATAACAGCGCTCCTGATCCAGATCCAGCAAGCGCGCCAGGGTCCGCCCATACTCGGCAGTGCGCAGCGACAGCTCCCAATAGCGCTCGGCATAGTCGGCCAGAAACGGATCGCTGAGTCGGGCACTGCGCTTGAGGGCCAGCCCCAGAATCAGGTTCATGCTTTGCCCGGTGCCGAGGCGGTGCAGCGCCTGGGACAGGGTTTGTACGGCGGCGCCATGGTGCTGGGCCGCGCTGTTGGCAGCGGCGATCAGCACAGCGGTCACTTGCGGATCGGTACGAATCTCGTCATGCAGCAGTGTCAGGTCGAGACCATTGGGATTGAGGCTGCGCTTGACCGCCAACTGCACGTCAGTCATCAGCGGCGCACCGTCGGCCAGCTCACGACGACGCTCCAGGTAAACCGCCAACGTCATGCCTGGCGACAGTGAAGGCGTTTCGCAAGACACCTCTTCCCCGGCATTCAACAGCAAATCCTGCAGGCGCTGGGTCAGGTTTTCCATGTTAAGGGGTTTGGTCAGGTACGCCGCAGGCGCCAGCGGCAGAGCTTCGCGAACGCTGGCGCTGTCGTTACGGTTGCTCATCAGAATGAACGGCAGCGGCGGGTTGCGTTTGCGCTGACGGACATTGCGCAAGATATTCAAACCATCGACGCCGGGCAGCTCCCAATCGACGATCACCAGGTCGTAAGGATTTTCCGCCAACAGGTGCAGCGCTTCCTGACCATCGGCACACAGATCCAGCCGCGCGTCACAGCGCACATTCAACAAAACCTGCTTGAGCAGATCGCGGGACCAGGGATCGGCCTCGGCAATCAGCACACGCGGCGCAGCGGGTAACACCACAGCAGTCATTTACACACTCCAAAGTCGTGCTTGCACCTTAGTCAATGATGGCCATTCGATACAGCGCATTTGCCATCAATGGGCTCCATGGACACAAAAAAACCCGCCGAAGCGGGTTTTTTTGTCGATCAGTTCACACATTCATCGGAGCACTTTAAATCAAAGCTCAGAGAAGCACTCTTCGATGATTGCCAGACCTTTGTCCAGTTGCTCGTCCGGCGAAGTCAGTGGTACCAGCACGCGCAGAACGTTGCCGTAAGTGCCGCAGGACAGCAGGATCAGACCCTTGTCACGCGCCTTGGCCACAACCGATGCCACAGCAGCAGCGTTCGGCTTGTGGCTGTCGCCATCAACGAACAGCTCGACCGCGATCATCGCGCCCAGGGCACGGACTTCGCCGATCACCGGGTACTTGGCCTGAATGGCTTTCAGGCCAGTCACCAGACGCTCGCCGACAGCTTTGCAGCGATCCAGCAGGTGCTCTTCTTCGAACACTTCCATCACGGCCAGGGCCGCGGCGCAAGCGATCGGGCTACCGGCGTAAGTGCCGCCCAGGCCGCCTGGAGCAATGGCGTCCATGTATTCGGCCTTGCCGCAAACACCGGCCAACGGGAAGCCGCCAGCGATGGATTTGGCGAAGGTGGTCAGGTCGGCAGCAACGCCCATCTGCTCCATGGCGAAGAACGTGCCGGTACGACCAGCGCCGGTTTGTACTTCATCAGCGATCAGCAGGATCCCGTGCTGGTCGCACAGCGCGCGCAGACGCTTCATGAACTCTTTAGGCGCGACGTAGAAACCGCCTTCGCCCTGAACCGGCTCGATGATGATTGCAGCGATGTCACGCGGCTCGGCGTCGTTCTTGAAGATGCGTTCGATGCTGGCGATCGAATCGTCGATGCTCACACCGTGCAATTCGTTCGGGTACAGCGCGCGGAAGATGCCGCCTGGCATCAGGCCCATGCCGGCCGAGTAAGGCACGACTTTACCGGTCAGGCCCAAGGTCATCATGGTGCGACCGTGGTAAGCGCCGGTGAACGCAATCACACCGGCACGGCCAGTGGCGGCGCGGGCGATCTTGATGGAGTTTTCCACGGCTTCGGAGCCGGTGGTCACCAGCAGGGTTTTCTTGGCGAAATCACCCGGCACCTTGGCGTTGATCTTTTCGCACACTTCCACGTACGGCTCGTAGGCCAGTACCTGGAAGCAGGTGTGGGTCAGCTTGTTCAGCTGTTCGGTCACGGCGGCGATGATTTTCGGGTGCACGTGACCGGTGTTCAGCACGGCGATACCGCCGGCGAAGTCGATGAACTCGCGACCTTCAACGTCGGTCACGGTGGCGTTCTTCGCATGGTCGGCGAAGATCGGGTGAATCTGGCCAACACCGCGTGGTACAGCGGCTTCGCGGCGTTTCATCAGGGATGCGTTAGTCTTGCTCATAAAGTCCTCATTCACCGCTCATCGGGCGGCGTGGTTCAAGGAAAATGCGGCGGGGAGGCAACTACGGCAGCATGCGATGATCGACTGCCACAGCTTTCCCCACCACAGAGAAAATTCCGTTTGAAGCACGCAAAGGGACAGCGCTCTCGTGCCCTTTGCGTTTGAAGCAATGCCTTGCCGGGCTTATCCCTTCGAGCTTAGATGCCCAGGCAGAGGTATTTGATTTCCAGGTAATCTTCGATGCCGTACTTGGAGCCTTCACGACCCAGGCCCGACGCCTTGATGCCGCCGAACGGCGCGACTTCGTTGGAGATCAACCCGGTGTTGACGCCGACCATGCCGTATTCCAGGGCTTCAGCCACACGGAACACACGACCCAGGTCGCGAGCATAGAAGTACGAAGCCAGACCGAACTCGGTATCGTTGGACATCGCGATCACGTCGGCTTCGTCTTTGAAGCGGAACAGTGGCGCCAATGGACCGAAGGTTTCTTCCTTGGCCACGGCAGCGTTGTTCGGCACGTTGGTCAGGATGGTCGGCTCGAAGAAGTTGCCTTCCATGACCTTGCCACCGGCCAGAACGGTTGCGCCTTTGCTGATCGCGTCAGCAATGTGCTCTTGAACCTTGGCCACGGCTTTTCCGTCGATCAGCGGGCCAGTGGTGGTGCCGTCATCCAGACCGTTACCGATCTTGAGTTTGGCCACGGCCACTTTCAGTTTTTCGGCGAACGCGTCGTAGACCGAATCCTGAATGTACAGACGGTTGGCGCAGACGCAGGTCTGGCCGTTGTTGCGGTACTTGGAAATGATCGCGCCTTCGACGGCCTTATCCAGGTCTGCGTCGTCGAACACGATGAACGGCGCATTGCCGCCCAGTTCCAGAGACACTTTCTTGATGTCCTTGGCGCATTCAGCCATCAGCTGACGACCGATTTCGGTCGAGCCGGTGAAGGACAGTTTGCGCACGATCGGGTTGCTGGTCAGCTCGCTGCCGATGTCGCCGGCACTGCCAGTCACCACGCTGAACACACCGGCAGGAATGCCGGCACGTTGGGCCAGTTCGGCCAGGGCGAATGCGGAAAACGGGGTTTGCGAAGCAGGTTTGAGCACCATGGTGCAACCGGCGGCCAGGGCCGGGCCGGCTTTACGGGTGATCATCGCGGCGGGGAAGTTCCACGGGGTGATTGCAGCGGTCACGCCGATTGGCTGCTTGATCACGATCAGGCGCTTGTCTGGCTGGTGACCCGGAATCACATCCCCGTAGATGCGCTTGGCTTCTTCGGCGAACCACTCGATAAAGGAAGCGGCGTAAACGATTTCACCCTTGGCCTCGGCCAATGGCTTGCCTTGTTCGAGGGTCATCAGACGAGCCAGGTCGTCCTGGTTCTCGATGATCAGTTCGAACCAGCAACGCAGTTTGTTGGCGCGGTCCTTGGCGGTCAGTGCACGCCAGGCCGGCAGCGCTTTGTCAGCGGCTTCGATTGCACGGCGGGTTTCGGCAGCGCCCATTTTCGGCACGGTGCCCAGAATTTCGCCCGTTGCCGGGTTGTTGACCTTGATCGTCTGACCATTGTCCGCATCAACCCAAGCGCCATCGATAAAGGCTTGCTGGCGGAACAACTGGGTGTCTTTAAGCTGCATGTCGGCTTTCCTTAACAGCACCGCGGCAAGCGCGGAGCGAATTATGATTGTAGAAAGGCGCCTTAAAGGCTGCCGTCAGGGAAATCATTCACCGGGCTGAAGCACATAAATAGCGCACTGATTGAAACTCGTGCGGTTCAGCACCCAGACAAGAGCGTTTGATATCTCGAACGAATCCTAGGATCAATGCTGGGAAAGGACAATAGGGCGTTCGAAAAAAAGAACGAAAACGCCGCATTTGCCTAATTTTTCTGATCAACGTAGCAAACACAGGTTACGCTTTGGAAAACCGCAGGCGATTCAGCAGCATGGACGCCCGCAGTGCATATGAGTATCATGGCGCCCGCATTGCACCAGTAGCTCAGCTGGATAGAGTACTGCCCTCCGAAGGCAGTGGTCGTGGGTTCGAATCCCGCCTGGTGCACCATATCGTTGTTTCTAGTTGTCTACAGATGTCTACGAAACTCCCTGCAAAGCCCGCCCCGTGCGGGCTTTGTTGTTTCTGGTTGTCTCCCGCTGTATCCCCTTATAACCTCACCCCCTGTATCCCAGGGTGTATCCCTGGGCAATCTTCGAACTGAAGGGATACACGGACGTGAAACGCTCCGGAATCAAACGTAGGCCACTCAGCGACACGGTTTTGGCGAGCATCGAACCAGAGACCCGCGAATATCGCGAGCTTGATGGCAACGGCCTGTACCTGCGAGTAAAGCCGGACGGTCAAAAGTCATGGCAGTTGCGCTACAAGAATCAGCAATCTAAGTGGAGCTGGATGGGGCTTGGCGGGTATCCGCAAGTTAGTGGTGCGTTGGCCCGGAAGAAGGCTGGCGAACTACGTAAAGAGATTGCCGATGGTGAAGACCCCATCGCTAAACGCAAGGCCCGAGCAGCGACCGAGCTCGAGACCGCGACCAACACATTTGAGATGCTGGCCCGCGAGTGGCTCGAGCTACGCACACCCACCTGGGCGGCGAGCACCGCTCGCCGGAATAGCGGATCTCTTGAACTCCACGTTTTCCCCGTGTTCGGCAAACGCCCTTACACGGAAATCACTCCCAAGCAGTGGATGGACTTTCTACAGACGCTGGAGCGGAAGGGTATCCTCGAGCAGATGAAGCGGGTGCGCCGTTCCTGCAAGGAAATCTATGACCTCGCCCGAGTTACCGGACGAGCCATCCACAATCCCCTGGAAGGACTCAGCCGCTTCTTGCAGCGCAAGCCAGCCGAAAACTATGCCCATGTCACCGCTCAGGAGCTGCCTGACCTCCTAAGGGCAATTAGTGCATATCCGCACGCTACGGATTTGCGGCTGGGCCTTCGCCTGTTGATGCTGACCGGTGTCAGACCCAGCGAGCTACGCGAGGCGCCCTGGTCTGAGTTCGACTTGGCAAAGGGGCTGTGGAGTATTCCGGCCGAGCGGATGAAGAAGCGCCGCGATCACCTTGTACCCCTGTCACGGCAGGCGCTCGAGGCGCTGAAGGAACTGCAAACCATCAACGGCCGTTACCCGCTGCTTTTCCCTGGCCGAAACGACCGCAAGAAAGCGCGTAGCAATATGGCGTTCAACATGGCGCTACGTCGCATGGGCTATGACGGCCGGCAGACAGGCCATGGCTTCCGTCATATCGCGTCGACAACCTTGCGTGAAAACAACTTTCCCCGCGAGCACGTTGAAGCGCAGCTGGCCCACGTCGAAGGGGGCGTTTCCGGCATCTACAACAAGGCGATCTACCTCGAGCAGCGACGGCAAATGATGCAATGGTACTCGGATCATCTGGACAAGCTTGAGCGTGGAAACGTCATTACTGTCGACTTCAACGCCAAGAGCTAAAGCCACCGACCTCCACGCTTGTGAGACGCCGTGGAAACGAATCATTAGCGAGATTGGTAATGCGGAGACAATTATGAGTGAGTGGCACACAGTCGCCAGTGCAGCGAATTGGCTTGCAGATCACATCGGCGTACGTAACTACAGCGCTGAACAACTTTGGCGCGCAATTCAGCAAAAAAAATTGCAAGCCCATTACTGGCCTGTCGAACCGGTAACCCTTGGGCTATTCGACCTTGCAAATCAAACGACTCATTTGAACGCGCCGGAGTACCTCAACAGCACTGAAGAGGAATTCGCCTATCCACTCAGGGCAGTCATCAGTGGACCCGTCCCATTCGACGACTACACGTCGTTTTCGGTCAGCATGGCTTTTACGCTCGATCCTGAATTAGCGACCTGGAATGACTACGTTGGCATCAATGTGCGAGACCTGTTCCAGAGTTCACCGATTGGCGTCTGCCTCGCAGTTGATGAAATGGGACACCCATTGTCTCTGGCCGACATCGATTTCGTTGTACTTGTCCACACTGATATTTTGCTGGCATACCACCAGAATTTGCCGGCCAGCCGAGAGTTGGCGCCTGTCATGGAGGTTTCTAAATACGGTGATGATGGTAAGGAGCTCCAGAATTGGGTCGCACGCTGCGCCCAAACAGGCGGCAGCATTCCATTTGCCGAACAACGCGAACACCTGACCGATGATGAACACTCCGAGCCGATGTTAAGAACATTGGCACTTGCGGCCCACGTCATCGCTGACTTAGCAGAAAAGCTTGATCAGAAAGAGTCCAAGCCAGGCTTGCATCTGAACCTCAGGATAGACGGACGCCCCAATACTAGAGGCATTGCAATGAAGCTCTCTGATACTGCCAAAGAGTTGAACTACAGCGGCTATGGCGCTGGACACAGGGGCTTTGAAGAACGCTTGCGCAAGGCCTTGAAAACCATCAGCTGACGATGGGAGGTCCCATTTACCACTTCACACACCTTCGCACCTGACCATTACACACTCGCCTCCGTAGTCGCTGACAGTCCTATGGAGTCGAAGATGCATCCACATTGCCCTACAGCGCTCAGCGCTGACCTGATGACGCCCGAGCATGCAGCCCATGTCTTGGGTGTTTCTATTCGAACGCTGGCCGCCTGGCGCAGCGTCGGCCGCAATACCCTCCCCTACGTGAAAGTCGGGCGTCTAGTACGCTACCGGGCACACGATATTGCCGATTGGCTACAGGCCAACCTTCGCCCTGGCACAGGGGTCGCGTGATGGCTTTCTCCGCAACCGCCAAGAGTCTAACCACCTGTAATGGCTCAGCTCACAACCCCGGAGAATTTCAGTCTTGGGCGAGATCAATGATGCTTGGGCAATCCAGACCAGGAAGCCTGATCATGACCACTCACCCTAGACTCAGATCGCAACCGCAAGTTAAACGGCCCTGCCCAGATTGCGGCGCCGCATTGATCAAACGCAGCTCTAATAGCGAGCATTTACTGCTGTCGAAAACTTTTCTGGTTTGTAAAAACGCGGTGTGTGGCGCCACTTTTGCTGGGATTGACGAAATTACTCACCGCCTCAGCCCACCAAGTCGGCCAAACGTGGATATCCAACTGCCCTACGCCCCCAGCGCGATCCGCCGAGGCGTGCTCAGAGTGCTTGGGCTACCTACTGATCGTGAAGATCCCCTGTCCGTGAGGCAGGTGAGCGTTGGCCAGGAGAATCGGCTATGAATCAGCCTAAAAACTTGCGCAATGACACTTCTGTCGCGCTAGTCCGCATGCCCGAGCTACAGCAAATGACCGGGCTTGCGCGTCCTACCGTGTACAAGATGATCCAACGCGACGCCTCCTTTCCAAGGCCGGTGAAGCTCAGCGACAGCGGCGCGCGCAATGCTCCAGTGGCATTCGTATTGAGCGAAGTTCAGGCTTGGATACAGAGCCGAATCAGTGCACGGGAGCAGCGTGCATGAGCCGCTTTACGCCGAAGCCATTCCAACCCGTGCAACGTATTGAGCTAGGCAATCGGCTGCTGCGTAGACGTGAGGTTGAACAAAAAACAGGGAAGAGTCGGGCAGCAATCTACGCAGACATTCGCGCCGGTACTTTCCCTGGGCCAATGCCAATCGGCATCAACAGTGTGGCTTGGTTGGAGGCTGAAGTTGATCAATGGATCGCTGAACGCCTGGCAGAGCGCAACCAGGTCCAGTTGACCAACCGCTAACAACTTACTTCACGACGAATCACATCGCTGCTTGGCCTCACGCCGAGCGGACAGGAGTTTTGCATGCCTCAGAAAAGACAAAGCCCCGGCAAGCGCGCCAACGCTACCAGGGCTAATTACCTCTCAACATACACCGCCGAGCATAACACGCACACCGGATCTTTGAGCCGTTTTGGCAGGCGGTCGAGCTTGCATCATCGAGGCCTGCTCACTTATAGTGAGTCTGTCGCTGCTAATTCAGCGACCGGGTTTGGCGACCCGATTACCTCTAGGCGCATAAGCGCCCACCATCCGACAGCAGGCGCTTTTTTTGTGCCTGCCGTTAAGTGTTATGGCGGCTGTGCGCGGGAGACCTTCGGGTCTGCCGGGTGCCTAGAGTCCCGGTTCGCCAACCTGCGTACAGCTGCCACCCTAAATCGTTTGGCGACGATCCGTGGCAGCTCCTCAACTCTAGGAGCTACACCGATGACGCTTTTGCACGCCCTCAATCCGTCCGCACGTTCCGCTCGCGCAGCAGCACACAGGGCCATGGCCTTCGCTGCACTTCACGCAAACTCATCCCTGACTACTCGCCTATCCCGATACAACCGCCATATGCAGCTCTCTTGCCTCGCGGCGGCAGGGCTGGCGCCCTCCAAGGAGGTGCGTCATGTCTAACCTACCAAGCGCCCTCGCCAAATTCATTCATGCGGTAAGCAACCACCAGGCAGGTGCACCGTTACCAGAAGATTCTATACGGGACACTCTCAACGCCCTCGACAGTTTGAACAACTGCGAATCAGCCCAAGCCGCTCTTACCTCCGCTATCAACAATGCAGAGCGTGCCGGGGATCTGCACGTTGATGGCGTGCCCATCGCTGTATTGCGCTGCCTGATCGCCGCTGCCGCAACAACGGAGGTGCGCAATGGCTAATCTCGTACCGCTCACCACGAGTCCTTCTAAAACTCCGGTTTTATTGATAGACACCTGCGCTTCCTACATGGACCTGCAAGAGTGCGCTGAACAACGCTTAGGCGTCGCCAAAGGGCTTCTGTCGAGCCTGGCCACTATCACGATCAGCACTGCACATGCCGAAGAGATAAGCAAATTCGCAGACGCCGCTTACTTGCTGCTAGAGGACGCAAGCGACCTTTTCAAAGCGGCTCACCGTGCAGCCAAACGGGAGGGCGCCGGCCATGGAATATGAGGTTCGTCGCGCGATATTGCCCGCCGCTGATGGCCAGACCTCCATCGCGACCCGCCACCCCGCTTCTTATCAGGATGCTATTACCGCTGCCGCTTCCGTCGCAGAGCAGTGGCTAGCGCAGCCGCTTACCCACTCGCTGGTGGATCTGCTGAACCATTGGATGGAGAGAATGCCAGGCAGTGCTCGGACACCTTTTCAAGAAGCATTTTTGATGCGGCTGGAACAGCGTCTGCGAGCCTTTTCAACAGCTCGTCAGGCTCTGATCAATGACTCAAGCCATGAGAAAAAATCTGCTGCTTCGGTGATACCCCAGCAATCGGTTGAAGGTCTGAATTATGAGTAAGTCCAGCGCGCCAGATCTTATTCGGCAGGTCGCCTTTCAAGCACTTGGTGCAGTTGAAAACCTTCTGTCTGAGTGGCTGCCGGAAGGCACTCGCAATGGCAGCGAATGGGTGGCTCGCAATACTGCACGCGGTGATCGTCACGCCGGTTCTTTTGGTGTCTCGATGGACAGCGGTCGGTGGAACGACTTCGCAGACGATGCTGCCCACGGCGGTGACCTGGTGTCTCTACTTGCATATTTGCGTGGCTGCCGTCAGGTGGAAGCGGCTCAGGAAATCGATCAACGACTTTCATTAGGACTGTTTAGCTCACCGAGCACTGTAGACCCACACCAGCTGGAGAAACGCATTCGGGCGACTGAGGAAGCGCGTCGGGTAGCCAGCCAGCATGAGCTACAGCGTCTGCAGGAAAAACATGGGGACGCGGCCAATCAGGCAGCGAAGCTGTGGCAGATGGGGAGGCCAGCCGATCGACAACACAACTACCTGCAAGCGAAAGGTGTTCAGCCGCTGCAACTGCGCCAATTAAGCCGCGGCCGGCTTCTCGTACCACTTTGTAGCGGGGGCCGCTTGGTCAATCTGCAGATCATCGACGGCGACGGCGTGAAACGATTCTTGGCTGGAGGTCGGGTTCAGTCCTGTTACTCACCTTTAGGCAAAGTCAGCGATGGCTGTCGGTTGTACATCTGCGAAGGCTGGGCGACTGGCGCTACGCTGCATATCCACACTGGCAGCCCCGTCGTCTGCGCAATGAATGCAGGCAATCTCAAACCGGTCGCATTGGCAATGCGTGAGCGCTACGGGCAGAGCGTCGAGCTCGTCATAGCTGGTGATGACGATCGTCAAACACTCGGAAATCCAGGACGCACAGCGGCCAATCGAGCAGCTAATGCGGCAAATGCTTTAGTGCTCTTCCCCGAATGGCCGTCAAACGCTCCAGCAGAACTTTCCGACTTCAACGATCTGCACTTATGGCGCAGCCAACAAAAGAAGATTCAGCCATGAGCGACCGAAATCAAAGCAAGGCCGAACTGAGTCTCGTCGGCGAACCTATCGCACCGATGCCCGACAAGCTCGAGCGTCCCCGATTCGCGGTCTATCCGAAAGCTGCTTACATCGAGGGTAAACAGTACAAAGCTGGGACCTGGTATCACGGCATTAAACAAAGCGGTCCGGACGAGAAAGCGATTGAGGTAGATCACTGGATCTGCGCACCGCTGTACGTAGAAGCCGAGACAGTGAACAGCGACGACGGCAGCATCGGTCGTCTGTTGAGCTTCGACTACCGTGGCCGACGCATCGAGTGGGTCATGCCCATGGAGGCGCTTGCGGGCAAAGCTGACGATGTGATGAAAGCACTGATGCGACAGGGACTGACCATCGAATACCACCACCGGCGCCATATTGCGCCGTATCTAGCCAGCCACCATGCACCAGCGTTAATTATCGCCACGACAACCAAGCCAGGCTGGCATGAGTCGGGGGCGTTCGTCTTACCATCCCGGGTGATTGGTGGCGACAACGTGCGTTATCAAAGCTCCGGCCGGTCAGCGAACCTTTTCACCTGCAGAGGCACTCTTGAGACTTGGCAATCTGAGATTGCGCCGCTGTGCCTCGGCAATCCGGTGTTGATCCTGTCGGTGTGCTGCGCACTGGCAGGCCCATTGCTGGCCAAGGTTGGCGTTAACGGTGGCGGTATTCACCTGGTTGGTGACTCGTCCAGCGGCAAATCATTGGCGCAGCTTCTTGCAGCGTCCGTATGGGGCGATCCTGGCACCTTTGCCGCTTCCTGGGACGTCTCTAAGGGCGGTGTTGAGATCGAGGCTGCATCTCGCAATGACACCGTGCTGATTCTGGACGAGATCAAGCGTGCCGACCCCAAGCGAGTGCAGGAAATGGCCTACGCCATCGCTAACGGCATGGGCAAAAGCACCATGACCCGCGAACGAGAGGGCCGCGCCAAGTTGACTTGGCGTGTTCTGGCCCTTTCCAGTGGCGAACGCTCCTTGTCCGAGCATGCCGCACTCGGTGGCAACGGTGCGCACGCGGGAGCCGAACTGCGCATGGTCGATGTGAACGCCGGTACACGGACCCATCGCGCCTTCGATGATGTGCATGGAAAGACCGGGCAAGAATTCCACCGCGTTCTCAGTGATGCAGTAACGCAACACTATGGCCATCTTGGCCCCACGTTCGTGGAGGCTCTGATTCAGCAGCCAAAAGATCTCTATAGCGCCTATGCACAAGTGCGTAGTGCCTTCGAAACCGAAAGCTCACAGGCCGGCCGGGTGGCTGATCGTTTCGCCATCATGGCTTTAGCGGGGGAATTGGCCATTGAACATAATCTTGTCGGATGGCCTGCAGGCTCCGCTACTAACGCATGCCGCCAGTTATTCAACGAGTGGCTGACCCGTATGGGGGATGGCAACGCCGAAGATCGCCAGATCCTCCGCGGCATTGCTAACTTCATCGCCCTGCATGGCGATAGCCGCTTCTCAGATGTGCACGCCCAACACGCCAATATCACCGTGCGGGACCGAGCCGGGTACTACGAGGTGGAGTTCGACAAGCGGCTGTACCTGTTTAATGCACCTGCTCTGCTGGAAGCAGCCTCCGGTTTCGGCAGAGAGAGGATCGTGCGCGCCCTGGTCGGTGTCGAGGCACTGGTCAAATTTGACCAAGAAGCGAATGGCAAGCGTTGGATGAAAAAGCAACGCACGCCAGGCGGGGGAAGTTCCCGTTTTTACGTTATTGACCCCGACCTCTTGGAAAGTGAGGGTGAAAGTCAATGAACTCGAACCCACGCAACAACCTGCAAAGCTCGTTTTTCAGTGGGAACACGGGAACAGAGGGAACGATCCAGCAACGCCGGGACATACAGCGTTCCCTAATAAGACATGAGAGTGGGAACAAGGGAACACAACTCTGTTTAATAGAGAGCCCCCTCCCATACCTTGTTCCCGGTGAAAAAAAGCGGGGAACAAATAACACCTCTGGAAGGCCCGGATTCTGGGCCTTGATCCCGCATTCCCGCGTTCCCGGCGATTTTGAATTCAGTCGTGTGAACAAGGGTGGGTGTGAGCTGTTTTCATTGACAGACCTAAAACCATTTGATCTGCGCAACTAACTGCCGGGGACGACACAGGTTCTCCCTGCGCGCTCCCGGCTGCAATCCAGCCGGCACCATGTCGGCCATTCTTTGACGGAGACACTCTATGACTGAGACAAATACCAATTCCGAAACCCCCTCCGATTTGCTGGCGGAGGCTAATGCAAATTTTGAAATCGACCGAGCGGCCTATCAAATGGCACAAAGCCGATTTTTGGAGATAGCGAACGAAACCAAACGCTTGATATCGGCTGCAGAGGCGCTGGAGGCTGAAGCCGAGGCTAGCAACTCACAGTGGAAACATTTGGCGGAGCAACAGAACGTAGACCAACGCAAGGTTAATGCTGAGATAGAGCGGAGCATCCAGGCAAAGCAAAAGGCCAAAACAATCCGCATGACAGCCGAAGCACGAGCAGAGCTCGTCAAACAGACTGCACTCGCGATGGCGGAGGCGCGCTTCAAGTTGACAGCGAGCGCTGCGAGCATCAATGCCTCGGATCTTGAGCAGCGGCTTGTATCCCTCATGACGGATAAAGATTTCCTGATTACTGCACGCTCGGCTTATAGCATTTGCGAGGTCCAGTGCATGGCTGCTCTCAGGGCAGTTGAACAACCAACGGCGCCCGTTGATATACGGGATGTGGACGCCGATGCTTGGCGCAAATTTTCGGTAAGACTGATGCGGTTGCTTAAACAAGATGCAAGGCCTGCGGTAGCCAATCTAGCGACCGTGCCGACCCCAGTATCTGGCGAAATTATCGCCACCAGCCTGGTAGGACTTAACCGCCTGAGAGCGACAGGCGGTTCCATGCCGGCATCCGACGGACACCGTCGTGAGTTCCAGCTGAAGCAGGTTTAGTTAAAGATCGACACCAAAGATGTTAAGCCGCTTTTTAGCGGCTTTTTTTCTTCGCAAGGAGGACCACCGTGAAAGAACTCGATCGATTCGTACCTACATCAGAGGTGCTGCAAATCACGTCATTTTCACGCGCCACCTTATGGCGAGAAGTGAAGGCCGGGCGCTTCCCGAAATCAGTGCGCATCAGCGTTGGTCGCGTTGCCTGGCGGGCTTCAGAGTTAGCTACATGGCAAGAGGCCCCCGGCCGTTGGCAAAAGTAACCGTGATTCTCATCCCGCACGATATTGCACAACAGCTTTCGGCGCGACGGGCTTTATCCTGGCGCGCACTGTTGTCCCCCCACCACACCTGAGGGCTAAATTGGTGTCATTTTCTGCGCCCCTGTAAGAGGCGCACAGCCGCATGCACTGGGGCGGCGTGCCAAGCTTATAGCTAGATAAAAACCCTGCAATTCCCTGCAGAACCCTATGTCTTTCGTTCAACTTTTTTAGCGTCTCGGCAGATATGACGCCTCAACAACCACTGAACCTAAAAAGGCTTGCTTAGCAAAGCTTGGCAAAGCTCATAGCGTCCAAAATACAGTCTGCACACGACCGTACCCCGATGGCAGGGGAGTCGAGCCAGCCGGAGCTAGCTGAAAGTTTCAAAGCAAGCACACCAGGCACACTGTATATCCATACACAAAAATCTATACGTTCGTCGCCTACCACCTTGTGGAAGGGTCGGTCAAGTGGGATAATGACCTCCTAGTCCACTTAAATATTCATATATATCAGGGGTTTACGTACAAAATGGACGAATCTCGTGACGTCATAGATAAACTAGTCCAGATCACGAAAATCGGTGCGCTGGGTGACGGTGAGAAGGTCCGCATACAAGCACTGCGCTTGGTAAGAGCACTTCGTCAGAGTAGCAATCCGCTGGCGGATCACATCCAGAATGAAGTTTTTTCTCAGAATTTCGATCAGGGCTCAGCTAACGCCATCAGGAGAGTAAAAGATTCTGGACTTAACTCTCCTGTACCCGCTGATAATGAGTCAAACAGCGATCTTTTATCTGTAGAAGACCCAATCTACTTACCGAACGGCTTCATAAGCTCTGAGGAAATACGAGGCCCATTAAATCTTATTATTTCTGAAAGAAAGAACACGAGAAGACTTATAGATGCGGGAATAACGCCCACTAGCAAAATTTTGTTTACTGGTCCACCAGGCGTTGGCAAAACAGTATGTGCAAAATATCTAGCGCAGAAGCTCAAAGTTCCTCTATTGACACTTGACCTCGCTACTGTTGTAAGCAGCTACCTAGGTCGCACTGGGAATAATATAAAAAAAGCGCTGGAATATGCGAAGTCAAAACCTTGCGTATTACTTCTCGACGAATTGGATGCGATAGCAAAAAAGCGCGATGACTCCTCAGACGTAGGAGAAACTAAACGTTTGGTTACTGTAATTCTGCAAGAGCTAGATCAGTGGCAGGGCGAGAACTTGTTGATAGCTGCAACTAACCACTACCACCTTCTCGATGCAGCCGTACAGCGACGGTTTGATCAAATAGTAGAGTTTAAGCCACCTAAGCTAGAAGAACTCATGCAAGTAGGGATCGCTCTAGTATCAGGCGGCAACGTTCCTAAAGCATGGATCTACTTTGTAGCCTCTTTGATGGAAGAAACGTCTTACAGTGACTTCCAAAGAGAAATAAATAACTTGCGAAAAGCACTGTTACTTGAGGGTGAGTCGGGTGCAATCGAATATTTGAAAAAGCTGTTAGAGCGTCAATGCGCTGCAGATGATCGCGTGCAACGTAAAAATTTGGCATTACTTCTAGTAACAAAAGGGAAATCGTCCCAGAGAACTGCGAGTAAAATTACGGGCGTGTCAAGAGACACTTTAAGATCGGCATTAGCAGCAGGAGCTCAATGATGGCTGAGAAAGAAAGGTTTTTGTTTGGTCGCGGTGAAAAATTAACTGACAAAATTCCCTACAAAGGAAGTTTTGGAGAGCCAGTGCCGCCATACTCGCTTGAGGAACAAGTCGAGCATGTCGATGTAATGCTTAACAAGCTCATCGAGGACATCAGCGAAACACCGAAAGATGCTCTAGCCGATGGAAAAGCTGTAGCAGCCCTAACTCTACATCCGCAGTACGTAGCAAGGTCGGGCTTCCCCGTAGACCTCCTGTCCGAATTCTCTCTAAGATTGATCGGAAGTAAACCTCTTAAGAACCAGCCCCGAGCAGGGCGTGGAAGTGAGAATGAAGAAGGGATTGCTTCTACAGTGCTTTATATTGCGGGCACGGGTGCAGATTTTAAAAGACTTAAACGCGCTCTGCCAGACATCGTAGATGGTAGCGATTTGGGCAATGATATAATAAAGATCGAACAAATTGAATCATTCAAACCCGCCGACCGAATTCTCGGTGATCTGGACAAAAGGTCTAACTCACTTGAGGTAATCGTGCATTTTGATAGTGCTGTTGATATCGGCTGGGAGGACGATTTTCAAAAGTACGCAAAAAAAAGCAAAGTCAAGCTCAACATGGCTCGCTCATATCAAAGTAGGGGACTTCTTTTTTTGAGTGCTGAGGGCAGCGAGAGCTCAGTCAGGGAGTTAGCCAAATTTTCTTTCGTTCGCGCAATACGAAAAATGCCGGTACTAAGAACAGTAAGCCGACCGCAAATGCTAAGAAGCACAGGGGCAAGCAGTATTTCAATACCCGTCGAAAAGGCACTGGATGAATCATTCAGAATTGCAGTTTTTGATGGTGGCCTGCCCGGCAACCACCCATTTGGCCTGTGGGCGAAGAACATAGAACCCAGTGGATCCTTTAACATAGGGGCACCTATGCCGGATTTCCTGGATCACGGGCAGGCCGTGACATCTGCGCTGCTTTTTGGCAGCGTGAAACCAGGCGCATTAGAACGTCCGTTTGCAGATGTAGATCACTACCGGGTACTCGGAGACCAGATCAACGACAGCAGCCTCTACGAAGTAATGCTGTATGTTGATAATATTCTATCCCAGACGAATTACCCTTTAGTTTCCTTTAGTATAGGTCCAGACCAAGTTGCGGGCGATGATGAAGTCACGGCTTGGACATCAATGTTAGATGACCATCTCGGGACCGGAGATATGTTGGCTGCTGTGGCGGTAGGAAACGATGGCACCACAAGCTGGCCTATGAATCGTATTCAGGTGCCTAGCGATTCTGTAAATGCTCTAGCAATAGGCGCAACTGATCGTGATGCAAAAGGCTGGAGCCGTGCACCTTATAGCTCGATTGGTCCAGGACGTAGCCCGGGCCTTGTTAAGCCCGATCTCGTAGCATTTGGAGGATCGGCTCACGAAAGCTTTAAGTTCATATTTCCTGGCCCGAAGATTGCTGAAGATTCGGGGACAAGCTTCGCAACACCTTCTGTTATTCGCTTAGCTGCGGGTTTGCGTGCATATTTCGGCGGAGCATTAACCACCCCAGCTATAAGATCCTTGCTGGTCCACTCCGCAGAAACCTCAGGTCATCCAATTGAGGAAGTAGGTTGGGGCGTCGTCAATAATGATATCCGCAAAATAACTTCATGCGCGGATGGAGAGGTCAAGGTGCTGTATACGGGCAAACTTGAACCTGGAAAAGTGCTCCGTGCCCCAATCCCCTTACCTGAGGGAGCCCTGGCTGGCGATATAACCATCAAAGCCACTTTCTGCTATACCTGCACAACTGACCCTCATACTCCAGGGGAATATACGCGTGCGGGCCTGGATGTCAAATTCAGACCTCATAAAGATAAATTCGTAAAGTCTCAAAAAAAGAAAGATCCTAGATTCCCCGCAACAGAGTCTTTTTTTGGCAGGCATGCTAAAAGTAACGAACAGGAACTACGAACTGATGCTCACAAGTGGGATACAGTGCGAAGCGCTTCTCTGAAAAAAAGAGGTAGCTCACTACTCGAACCTGTTTTTGATATTCATTATATTGCAAGAGAACCAGGCAATAGTAACTCTCCGCGCCGCGCTCCGAAACTCAACTACGCCTTAGTTGTAACTATACAAGCGAAGAAAATACCAGACTTATATGAGAAGGTTCAAGAGCGCTACAAAGAGCTTGTCGCAATACAGCCGAAGATTCAAATACCAATTGCAGTTAGCGTTTAAATAGGTAATTGACATGGACAGTGAAACCCAAATGGTTATCTCCGCGCTAAATGAAACCAAATACAAGTGGCGTACCATCTCCGGTATTTCTCGGGAGACAGGGGTATCAGGAGAAAAGATCGAAGAAATTATCACTAACAATTCTGATCAAATAGTGCAATCTTCCGCACTGACGCCTAAAGGCGAGGCGCTTTATACGACCAGAGAGAAACACCACAAAGAGACCAGCACTTGGTCCCGAATAGGTCTGGCGATTAGGAACAGGGCAGGCTAATGGAAGAGTTTCTATGGGCGCCCATTCTGTGGGCATCGGCAAGCGCACTTTGCGTTAAAATGCTTGAAATGGCAGAAATCTACAAACTACCAAAGCTCCAGCGCCCAGATGTAACTGAGGTCTGGTATTGGATACCCTATCTCGTGCTGCCATTGGCAGGAGGATTTCTCGCCTTCATTCATCTGCAGTCGGGGCAAAAATTGAGCCCGTTTCTCGCGTTGAACATTGGCTTAACCGCGCCGCTTGTACTGAGATCGGCTATTGAGCGCTTTTCCCCGAAGGTGATCGATCCTGGCGAAGGAGCCTGAAGGTCCACAGAAGTCCGGTCAGGCGGGACAGCAGAGGATCTGTATCCCTTCGTGTATCCCGCCGATCATTACTTTCAGTAATTTATTGATTTTAATACGATTTTTTTAGTGGTTCGAATCCCGCCTGGGCACCATACGTAGAAACGAGAAAGCCTCAGACCGCAGGGTCTGGGGCTTTTTTGTGGGCGTCGTTAAAGCCTCTGGACGGGCGCTGGATGCAGTTGTTCGGTTTAACCGAACAACTGCATCTGAAAAAAACCGCCGAAGCGGTTTTTTCATTCAGTCGTCCAGTCGAACTCGTCGTACTCATCATCGTCTTCTTCATCCTCGACCACTTCATCATCAAGAACGTCTTCCTCAAACGCTTCTTCTGCCTGCTTCGCCAGCAGAAACTCCTTACGACTCTCAGTCACCGCGCGCCGTAATTCCTCACCCTTCTCCGGGCAGTTGAGCATTTGGGCGATGCGGTCGATTTTTTTTGCCATGGCTTCCTCCAACGCATCGGCTATGGGCCGATAGTGCGCGCTTTCGGGTGTCGATGCCAAATTTGCCGACCGCTGTTCCCCTCATTCCTTCTGCAATTCCTTGAGCCTGGCGGTGAGATTTTCCTTGGGAAAGCGTTTGTGCAAGGTCGCCATCAGGTCAGCGGCCGCTTGAGCCTGACCAGCCTTTTGCAGGCGGATCACTTCCCTTAATTGATCGTCGACAAACGTGGCCGGAGCTATCGCCGAGCGTTTGCTGACCTTCGCTTCATCGGCCATTTCAGCGTTGATCGATTCGCTCTGCGCTGGGGCAGCAAGATCGGCCATTGGCGCCGCAGGCGCGGGGGCGGACAAGGCGCCGGTCGGGGCAGCCATGGAACGCGCAACCGATGACGATGCTTCTTTTTTGGCGGCCGGTGCAGACGCCTTAGGTGCAGGCGCGAAGTCGTAACTCGGCGGTTGCTCCTCGGTGCGTTGCACCAGTGCAAGCATCAGGGCCACACCGACAAGGCTGGCAAATGCAACTTGCCAACGGGGTTTCTGGCAGGCCTGGACCCAGCGTTTCCACAGCCCTGGTTTCTGCACGGGGACTTCGCGCTGTGCGGTAGCCAGGAGGAACGCGTCGAGATGGGACGGCGGTTCGCCGGTCGTGTGTTCACGATAGTGCTTCAACACTTGGTCTTCTGGCGTAGGACGGGCGTCAGTCATGTCAGTACCTCCTCGGCCAGCAGCCGACGCAGTTTTTGCTGGGCGTAGCGCAAGCGGCTTTTGACGGTTTCCAGCGGTGTTTCGGTGAGGGTGGCGATCTGCGGCAGGTCGAGATCGCCGTGGGCGCGCAGCAGGAACACTTCGCGCTGGTCAGCGGGCAGGTTTTGCAGGGCCGCTTCGAGGCGCTGGCTGTCGCGGCTCAGGCTCAGAAGTTGTTCGGGATCGGCAGCGTCATCGCTCAGGGCGTGGATCTGTTCGTCATAGCTGTCGTGCAAGGGGTTGTGGATTCCGTGTTTGCGCCAGTGATCGATCAGTCGATTGCGGGCAATCTGGTAAAGCCAGGTACGAAAATTCGCCCGGCCTTGTGGCTGACTGGTGCTGCGGATCAGGCTAAGCCAGGTGTCCTGGTAAACCTCTTCCGCCAGTTCGGACTTGCCGCTCAGGCCGAGCAGGAATCGGTAGAGTCCTTGGCGGTGGCGGGCGTACAAAATCTCGAACGCCGGCCCGTCGCCTGCGCGATAGCGGGCCAGCAGCGATTCGTCGCTCGATTCAGGCGCTGACATTTCAGTTGTAGCCTCCTTTAAGCGGCTCACTGTTCGATGCGGTCGTGGTTCGCAGACTTTGCGCCAACTCCACCAATTGCACGAACTCAGCGCGCAGACCGAATCGATCCTCGCCCCGCGCACCACGCGCCAACGCCTCGGTGTCCTTCAGGCTGAAATCACCGGTATAACGCCCGTCCTTGAGCTGCTGGGAAAACGCCGCCACGGCCGCGGCAAATCGCAGGTCCTCACTGGTTGGCGCAGCACTGTCAGTGATCGGCCGCTCGATCAAGCGACTGTTCCCACCTTCGGGCAACTGATATCGCACGCGCAACATCGCCAATTCCCCAGTCTTTTCGGAAACAGCGGCCCCAGGATTGCCATACCGTAGCGGCTCCAGCCAGCCCTTCTCGCCCTTGGGCACAATTTCATACAACGCGGTCACCGTATGTCCTGCGCCGATTTCACCGGCATCGACCTTGTCGTTGCTGAAATCCTCACGCTTCAATGCGCGATTCTCATACCCCAACAGCCGATATTCACTGACCTGCGCCGGGTTGAACTCCACTTGCAGCTTCACGTTTTTCGCCACGACCGCGAGGGTCGAGCCGAGTTGATCCACCAGCACCTTGCGTGCCTCGCGCAGGTTGTCGATGTAGGCATAGTTACCGTCGCCGGCATCGGCCAACTGCTCCATCAGGTGTTCATTGTAGTTATCCACACCAAAACCCAATGTGGTCAGGGAAACGCCGGTCTTGCGTTTATCCACAGCCATTTGCTTGAGGCTGTCGAAGTCGCTGATGCCGACGTTGAAGTCACCGTCAGTGGCCAGCAGGATGCGGTTGATGCCCTTGGGAATAAACGCCTGCTGCGCCATCTGATAGGCCAGTTCGATGCCTGACGCCCCGGCAGTTGATCCACCCGCGGTTAATTGATCGATGGCTGTACGAATTTTCGCTTTTTCGCGTCCAGACGTTGGCTCCAGCACTACACGCGAATCGCCGGCATAGACGACCAATGAAACCCGGTCCTGTTCGCGCAATTGGTCGACCAGCAATTTCAGGGTGCTTTTGACCAGCGGCAACCCCTCGCGTCGGTCCATCGAGCCGGACACGTCCACCAGAAACACCAGGTTCGCCGGGGCCAGTTGCGCAACCGCACGGTCCGAGGCCTTGATGCCGATGCGCAGCAATCGGGTATGCGGGTTCCACGGTGACGGCGCCAGCTCTGTGGTCACGCCGAAGGGCGAGCCATCGGTGGGCAATGCGTAATCGTAGGGAAAGTAATTGACCATCTCCTCCAGTCGCACCGCACCCTCCGGTGGCAGGCGCCCTTGATTGAGCAAGCGGCGGACGTTGGCGTAAGCACCGGTGTCGACGTCGGCGCTGAAGGTCGAGACGGGCGCTTCGGCCACGCTGTGAATCGGGTTATCCGCCAGCGCTTGATACTGCTCCCGCTGCTCATCCTGATAGCCCTGCGGATACGCCTCGCTCGCGGGCAGCGGCGCATAGCTTGGTGCCGGGCGAACGCTGCGTTTGGCCATCGAGGTGTCGGCCATGACAGCCTCGCTGCGCACCAGTGTTTCAGCCGATAGCGCGCCCTTAGCCGGCGGCGCAGCCGAGGCGGAATCAGGCTTGGATGAAACGCCGCAACCGGCGATGGCCAGCAGCAACCCGGCGGCGAAACCCTGGGCGGCGGGTCGGAGGAAATGCAGAGGGAGGGACATGGGGGCTGACCTCAGGTGGAAATTGATCCATTCATCCTCTGAGACGAGCCCCTCTTCAGGTTCGGGTTAAACCGGCCGAAAATTAATTTCAGCGGTGATAACGCCGCACCACACTGCTGTTTTTAAGCACATGGCCTTTGATTTTTTCCAGTAGCTGCGCGCGCGTCAGGCCGGCGGGCAGAGCTTGCGGCGCCAGGTCCAGTGCATAGAGCTGGATGATGTAGTGGTGCGCGCTGTCGCCGACCGGAGGGCAAGGGCCGACATACCCGGTGGTGCCTTTGCTGTTGGTACCACCGACGCCTTCAAGGGCGGATTTTGCGCCAACACCAGCGACAATCTGATGAGTCGTGGCTTTGATACCGTAATGCACCCAGTGATCGACGCCTTGGCCTTTTTGGCCGTCAGGATCGTGCATGACGATGGCATAACTCAACGTGCCCGCCGGCCCGGCGTTCCAATTCAGTGCCGGTGACGCGTTGTGCCCGCCACAACCCGGGGCATCGCTGGCGGCGGCGACAGTGAACAGTCGGTCATCGGAAACACCTGGGATGTTCAGGGTAAAACGTTCCTGGGCCTGCGCCGGAAACTGCACGCAAAGGGCGACTGCAATGGCCGCCAGCCAAGGGTTCAGAGAGGTCAAACGGGTCATACCGGAGCACCTTGTGCGGGTGGGGCCGTCGTCGGCGGGCAAACTATAGCCGGACCGTTCATTCGGTGGCAGCGGCAATTGGCTGAACCTCAAGATAAGCGCCAAACTCTTAAGTGAAACGCTTGCCTGGAGAGCGATCATGGCACTGCACCGCGTCGCCCGTTTCGCCGATGTGCCCGAAAACCGGGGCCTTGAAGTCCAGAGCGCGGACACGAAAATTGTCCTGCTGCGGGTGGGCGATCATCTGCGCGCCTTTCAGGGCGAATGCCCCCATGCCGGGGCACCGCTGGCCGAAGGCGCTCTGTGCCACGGACGGTTGATCTGCCCGTGGCACAAGGCTGCGTATCGGATCGAGGACGGTGCGCTGTGCGAACCGCCGTCTCTGGACAGCCTCAAGCGCTATCGGCTGGAAATACTCGATGACGAGGTCTGGGTCGACGATCAGCCCATGTCCGACCCTCATACCCCTCCGGCGGACGACGAGCGAACGTTTGTGATCATCGGTGCCGGCGCAGCAGGCACGGCGTGCGCGGCGGCGTTGCGCGAAAAGGGCTTCGGTGGCCGGGTGCTGTTGATCGACCGTGAAACCGGCGCCGGTTACGACCGTACGGTCTTGAGCAAATTCGTGATTGCCGGGCAGATGCCGCCAGAAGAAGTCCCGCCGTTGCGTGATGAAGACTTTTACCGCGAACAGCGTATTGAACGAATAAACGCCGAAGTGGCGAGCCTGGACGCGGCGAACAAAACGTTGCGCCTGGCTGATGGTCAATCCCTGAGCTACGACGCGGCCCTGCTCGCCACCGGTGGCACACCCAACCCGCTTACGCTGCCTGGCGCCGAGCTGCCGCAGGTGTTCGTGCTGCGTTCGAAGGATCAGGCGCAGCGGATTCTGGGTTCGGCAAAACCAGGCCAACGAGCGGTGATCATCGGCGACAGTTTCATCGCCATGGAATCCGCGTCCTCCTTGCGTCAACTCGGCCTGGACGTCACCGTTCTGGCCCGCCACGCCGTGCCTTTTGCCAAACAGTTTGGCGAGGCCGTCGGCAAGGCGATTCGTGCCCTGCACGAAGCCAATGGCGTGGTGTTTCATACGGATGGCAATGCAACGCACATCGAAGGCACCGCCAGGGTCGAAGCGGTGCGCCTGGACAACGGTCAACGTTTACCGGCGGATCTGGTGTTGGTCGGCATTGGCGTCAGCCCGGCAACCGCTGCATTTACCGGCCTTCCTCTGGAAAAAGACCAGTCGCTGAAGGTCGACGGCGGGATGCGCGTGACCGATGGGCTTTGGGCCGCCGGCGATATCGCCACCTTCCCGCTCAACGGCCAGCCCCAACGGATCGAACATTGGCGCCTGGCACAGCAACAGGCACGGATCGCGGCGATGAACATGCTCGGCGGCGACGAGCATTACCTCGACGTGCCCTATTTCTGGACCTGGCACTTCGGTAAAAACTACGACTACCTTGGGCACGCCGCGACCTGGGACGAGGTCGAGTTCAAAGGCGACCCTGACCATCCCCCTTTTATCGGTCTGTTCGGCAAGGACGGATTGGTGGTCGCCGCAGTGGCATGCGATGAAGAACGCGCAATAGCGCTGCTCGCCGAACGGATGAAACAGCCTTTGTCGGTGGATGAGGCGTGGCGGTTGGTTCGGGACTTGAATTAACGTGATGTGGGAGTCCTTCGGCCTCCAGCGGAGCAAGCTCCCTCGCCACAAGCCAGACAGCAAAACGCCCGGCGTCTGCGTTGCGCAGAGGCTGGGCGTTGGTGTGTAAGCCCTGGTTTTACTCGACGGCGACATTCCCGCCGAATTTGCTCATGACAAACCCGACAAACTCTTCGACGGTCATCTTCTGGCCGTTGAATTCCACCTGATTATTGGCGTAATGCAATGTGGAGACGATGTTGCTGCCATCCAGTTTTGCCAACTGCGTACCGACGGCCATGCTGCCAAACATGTCGGCGGTGGCGGTGGCCTGGTCGGCGATAAGCTTGGCGTCGGTCTGACCGTCGATTTGCGACTGCACGCTCAGCAGGTCAACGAGCATTGGCTTGGACACTTTCACGTTGACGTCCAGCAGCGCGATCAGTTGTTGGGCCAACTGGTCCGGCGGCAGGTCCATGGATTGTGGCTTGGTCAGGTTGAGCACCAGATTGGCGCGGCTTTCGCCATTGGCAGTGTTGAACGACAGGTTCTCCAGGGCAACCTGCGGACCGGCAGCCAGCAGTTTCTCCAGGTCGGTTTTGACCTGCGCCTCTTCGGCCGGGGTCAGGACCAGCTCTGGCGCCGGTTCACCCGCAGCCACGGCCTCGGCGGCGGCCCTCTCGTACGGTTGCAGTTTGGTCTGGTAAATCTGCATCAGCGACATGGTTGCCGGGATGTCGAGGTTCTTCAGGCTCATGGCCATCTGCGCAGACCCGACAACCTTGCCGTTCAGGGACACCTCACCGACCTTGTAATCGGCACGGCCCGAAGCGCTGGTGCCGGATTCCTCGGTCTGGTTTTTCATTTCAAATTTCTTGAAGCCCAAGACCGACTGCTTGGCGCCGAAGGTGGTCTTGCTGTCGGTCAGCTCGACGGTGTTTTCGCCGGTGTAGTAGCCGTAGGTGCTTTTTGTCAGGTTGCTGGCCACGGTCAGACCATGCAGTTCGACCTTCACCGGCGTCTGATCTTCAGCCACCGTGCTCAGTGTCAGGCTGTCCATGTAACCGTTGGCCTTGACCTTCTGCGCTTGAGCGCTGGCGGCGACATCGAGGTTCAGCCCGGAGAACTTCAGGTTGGACTTGTCGTCAAGCGCCACGTCCAGCGGCAGCAATTGCAGGGTGCCGTTGGTGGCATTGTCGTAACCGATGTTGACCACGCCCGTGAGTGGCGATTTGTCCTTGGCGGCGACGAACCACTTCTCGGTGGTCGGAGTTCTTTCCAGTTCGTAGTGACTGGTGGCCAGGACCGGCAGCCACTTCAGCGACACCAGGCGCGAAAACGGCAGCGGGCCGTGTTCGATGCGATCGACGAACAGCAACTCCACCGGTGCTTCACCGAACATCTCGCCTTCGCCCTTGAGGCGGTAATGCGCGGTGCTGCTGAACACATGGCGCTCCAGCGACACCAGCTCCAGCGACGCCGTGCCGTTGGAACCGACCAGCGCAGCTTGCAGCTCTTTGTTGGCGTCGGCGATGGAGGTGTTCAGCACACCTTCGAGTTTGGTGCCGGTGTACCAGGCACCGCCGGCGCTGATTGCGCCGATGGCAACGACGATTCCAAGAAGCACGCCTGCTGATTTATTCATGAATGACCCGATCAATGTCCGTTGTTTGGAGGTGTGGTCGTCTTCCCTGAACCCTGACGGGTTACGGTCACGACTGCGTAAAAGTGCGGTGCAGATTAGCATCAGGCGCACCGGGCGACCCAATGATTAAAGGTGAAAGAGTGTCTATGGACCGTACACAGGGGTTGAGAGTTTCGGCGGATATGAAATCGCCATCGCGAGCAGGCTCGCGCCTACAGGGTGTCGTGATCGACACATAACCCATGTGGGAGCGAGCCTGCTCGCGATGGCGCCAGTCCTGCCAACACCGATCAGGAATACTGCGTTTCAATCTCATCAAGCTGATGATCAAAACTCTTGAGCCGTGCGGTCCATGTATAGACCAGCACTTCGAAGTCGCGATTGATCACCGCCGTGCCGCTGGGGGATTCCGAGCGCGGGTCGCAGAAGTCCAGTTGATAGCGTTCGCGGGCCATGGCGGTGGCGACATCGGAGAGTTCACGGGCGTTATTGAGCCAGTGCCAGCCCTCCTCGGCCACTTGCTTGTCCAGCGCCTGGCATTGTTTTTTCAGGTTTTCGAGGCTTTTTTCCAGCGGTGTGCCGGTCAGTTCGCCCATGACTTCCTGGAACGTACGGCCCGGTTGCCAGTAACTGCCCCAGAAATACCGATCGAACACCGTTTCAACACGGCGCAGCGCAACCTTGGTGTCCCAGATCAGCACCAGGGTCTTGCCTTGTTCGAGCTGTCTTTTCTTGATGCGCTGACCCTGGACCGACGCCCAGGCCACCACCACGATTGCCATCACGGCAATCAATGCCGCGGCGCTGTCGAGGAACACCAGCGCCGTGTCGATCTGGTGAGCCAGCATGATGCCGTAGAAATAGGTGGCCGACAGCAACACCAATGCCGCTATAGCGCACCAGAAGCCGGGAGCATAAGGGTTTTTCATTATTGGAATCCCCATGACCAACACGAGCCTTGATTGATGAGGTCAACGCGCAACCTCATCAAGTCAAAGCATAGCAACGGCCTCAGGGTTTGCCCTCGTTCGGGCCTTGCGTTCGTCCGCTTTCCCAGCTGCCACGTTTCTTGGCTCGATCATAAACAGCGCTGCGCTCACGCTTACCTACCGCCACCACGGAAACGACTACACGCTCATCAATAACCTCATACACCAACCTGTACCCCGATGACCGCAGCTTGATTTTGTAGCAGTCAGGCATTCCATGGAGTGAATCTGAGGGCACTCGCGGGAGTTCAAGTCACTCTGCCAGTTTCTTTTTGAATTGCTCGCGCAATGTATGACCCAGTTTGTCCCACTCCTTGCGTGCAGACGGCAGGAATTCGAGCTTATAGGTCATCCAGATTTACCGGGATCGGCGTTTCATGCCTGCGCGAGCGAACGATTTCTGCCAATTCAAGGTCATCGAGGCGTTCCATCATGGCCTCGAAAACATCGGCCGGGACCATGTAGCCCATTACTCGATTGTGATTCAGCACTGCAACGGGCCCACCATGGGCGCCGCTGAAAACCGCAGATGGGTTTTTCTTCAACTCAGACACACTGACAGCCAGGTCGGCCAGAACATATTGCATAATTAAGACCTCAATTCAGGTCACGATTCTGGTCCATTCATGCTTTATGAGCAACCTGGAAGAAACTCTAAAACTGTATTTGCATTCGAATTATTTACCGCTCACCCGTTTTTACACCCCCCGCCCCTTCCTCAGCAGCACATCCAATTGATCCACCACCTCCGCCCAATCGGCGTCATCCAGAATGTCGTCGCGCAGGAATTCCGCCTGGCTCTGAGTCCAGAAAAACGCATCCGCCAGGTGCAATTCGGGTTTGAGCGGGGAATGGGTGGCGATGAATTTGTCGATGCTTTCGGCGTCGTCGGGCAGGCCGAGTTGTTTGAACAGGTTGGGAAGGCTGTGGATTGGGGATTCCATGGTGGGCTCCTTTTTCATGGCAAATGATTGGGTGACTGCTGCGCAGTCAATCGCGGGCAAGCCACGCTCCCACAGGAACGGCGAGAACCCTGTGGGAGCGTGGCTTGCCCGCGAAGGCGTCATCACTGACGCCGCAAAAACTACTGACTCAACTCACACACTTCAGCATGCGGCACCATTTTCAGGAATTCCGGCACGCTCATGTGCACCAGGTTGTTGTGGTTACCCGCCTCCAGGTAGATGTCTTTTTGCCGGGTCAGCAGTGGGTCGATGACCATGTCCAGGCCATAGGATTCGCCCAACGCCGGCACGGCGCCGCGTTCGCAATCCTGGAACAGATGCGCCAGGGTGCTTTCCCGGGTGATCTGCCATTCGCCACTGCCGCGTACTTTGCTCAGGTCCAGGTGACGGCTCGCTGGCAGCACAGCCATCAGGTAATGGCCGTGGTGGTCGTCGAGGATCACCGATTTGGCCACCCGCTCGGCAGGAATGCCTGCGACCCGCGCCGTTTCAAGGCTGCTGGCCGAGTGCGGATGGGTGACGACGTCAAATTCGCATTGAGCCTTGTCCAGGCTGTCCTGCACTGTTCTTGCCATACGCATGATGCACCTCGGTGTCCGCAACAACGTTTCGCGGACGATGGTTAAACCTTTCTCACCACTAAAAGTCTAGGCCCGCTGACGCCAGCGCGCGGGAAATCTGCCCGCCGGAACACGGTCAACAATTGATCAAAATTCGTACAATTGAGCGCTCAGCTAGACTGTATAAAGAACCATCAATGACTCTCCCGGAGGGTCACGTGAACACTCGTTGTTTTACGGTTGCGCTGCTGTGGGCTCTATGCGGATCGGCTTTCGCAGCGGACACCGTCGTCGTGCTGGTACCCAATCCCATCGGGATCTGGCTGATCACGTTCGGCATCGCGTTTCTGATCGCCGAGGCGGCCCTGCCCAATTACGGCGTGATCGGCCTGGGCGGCATTGTGATGTTCGTGATCGGGGCAGTGATTCTGACCAACACCGAGGTGCCGGTTCCGTTGATGATCGGTTTGGGACTGATCAGCGCGCTGCTGTTGATTTTCCTGCTGATCCGCGCCCTCAAGACACGACCGCGGGAAAACGTCAGTGGCGATGCAGGGCTGGTGGGCAGCGTGACACAAGTGATGTCGCTGGCCGGCAATGCCTATAACGGCTGGGTGCACCTGCAAGGAGAAAAGTGGCAAGTGCTCAGCGCCACGCCGCTGCAACCGGGGCAGAAAGTCCGGGTGGTGGCACGCAAGGGATTACTGCTGGAAGTGGCCGCGGCTGACGCGGCGCCGGCTGGAGAATAACCATGGGTTTGCAACTGGGTTTTGTCGCGCTGCTGTTACTGCTGATTGCATTGGCGGGGTCGACCTTCCGCATCCTGCGCGAATACGAACGCGGGGTGGTCTTCCAGCTCGGGCGCTTCTGGCAGGTCAAAGGCCCTGGCTTGATCCTGCTGATTCCGGTGGTGCAGCAAATGGTTCGCGTCGACTTGCGCACGGTGGTCCTCGACGTGCCGCCACAAGACGTGATCACCCGCGACAACGTCTCGGTCAAGGTCAACGCAGTGTTGTATTTCCGCGTCCTCGATCCGCAGAAGGCGATTATTCAGGTCGAAGACTTTCTCATGGCCACCAGCCAATTGGCCCAGACCACGTTGCGGGCAGTGCTCGGTAAACATGAACTCGATGAACTACTGGCCGAGCGTGAGCGGTTGAACATCGACATCCAGCAAGTGCTCGACGCCCAGACCGATGCGTGGGGCATCAAGGTCGCCAACGTCGAGATCAAGCACGTGGACCTCAACGAATCGATGATCCGCGCCATCGCCAAACAGGCCGAAGCCGAACGGGAACGCCGGGCCAAGGTGATCCACGCCGAAGGCGAATTGCAGGCCTCGGAAAAACTCATGCAGGCCGCCGAAATGCTCGGGCGCCAGCCGGGGGCCATGCAGCTGCGGTACATGCAGACGTTGAGTTCGATTGCCGGGGACAAGAGTTCGACGATTGTCTTTCCGCTGCCGATCGAGTTGCTCAAGGGCATGGCGGATTTGTCGTCCAAATCCTGACCTTTCCTACAGGCGCCAACGTCCGGTAACCGCGTCGGAGATTTCCTTCAAGTTGTAGCGGCGTTGGTGAACTTGTTCCGGTCCGAAGCCGGGTCTAGTCTGGCTTTGTCACTGAATAAACGGTGACACGGACGTGCAAGTCCGACGAAACTGTTTAGGTCGCAATTGCCATATATCTCAATGAGCCTTTATAGGCTCGCTGTTTTATGGCGGCTGCGCGCAGGAGATCCTCGGATCTGCTGGGTGTCCTAAACAGTCCCGGTCTTGCACACCTGCGCTCAGCCGCCACCCCATTCGCGTGCAAACGAACGGTGGCGGTTCCAACTTACTGTTTAGGGAGTTTTATATGTTCAAGGTATCGCCAAATCCGCCAGACAACTCTGGCACCCCCTCCGAAGATCCACTCGAAGCCGAAAAACTCAAAGAAGCCGCCGACCGCGCCTTCGCCCACTACTTCCCCCCGACCACCGAAAAGCCGCCCAGGCACCGCAAAGGCCACCTCTTCACCGTCGCCCCCGAGGTCAACACCGAAACCCTGCTGGCCAACGCCGCTGAAGACCTGCTGTCCATCAGCGCCATCGCGGCCAATCTGGCAGACGAAGTGGACGGGACACGGCGCTCCGTAGCCCTGGCGCTCAGCCGCATGGCCGATGGCGTGCAATTGCTCGTAGAGCGAGTGCAGGATCATTGGGATGAGTCGGAGGTCATGCAGGCTCGGGTCAAGGTTTAGCCGGTGGATTTGTGGTGAATTGACCACCGCTATCGTCGGAACGCCGCCCGGAGTCGGCTCACTCCTACAGTGGATCTTCGGTGAACACAAAATATGTGTACGACTGAGATCCACTGTGGGAGTGAGCCTGCTCGCGATTGCTTCAGTGCCGTCAATACATGACTCGGCACCTAGCCCAACACCTCACCGCCAAGCCAGGTCAGCAAGTGATCGAGACAGGCCTCAACCGATTGCACGCCCGTATCAAGCACCAAGGAAGCGGACAACGGCGGTTCATACGGCGCAGACACGCCGGTAAACCCTGGCAAATCCCCCCGTCGTGCACGGGCGTAATGCCCTTTCGGGTCGCGCTGCTCGCACACGGTGAGGGAAGCGCTGCACCAGACTTCGCGGTAATCCTCGCCCAGTCGCCGGGCAAACACCTCACGTAACTCCATCAGCGGCGCGATCATCGCCAGGATGACGATTTGCCCGTTCTCCACCAGCAGCGCCGCGACTTCGCTGGCGCGGCGGATGTTCTGCAGACGGTCACTGTCGGTAAAACCCAGATCCCGATTGAGCCCGACCCGCAGCCCGTCGCCATCAAGCACGATGCTCTGCACACCGCGCCCGAACAGCTCGGCGTGCAGCGCCTGGGCCAGGGTCGATTTGCCCGCCGCCGGTAGACCGGTGAGCAAAATCGCCGTGCCGCGATGGCCGTTGCGCGCCTCCCGTTGTGCGCGGCTGATGCTCGCCGTCGGCGCCAGCAGATTATTGGACCGGGGCATGGGCCACCGGTGTCGTGATGTTCCCGTCCGCCCACGCCGCTTCGCGGTTGGCCAGCGCGGTGGCAATGGATTGCACTTGGGTGGATTGCACCTGATCCGGCAGCGGATCGAGCCCCGCACTGGCAAAGATCTGGCCGTAAGCGTTACGCAGATCGGCGTACGACAGGTCTCGACGCAAATCGGCCTGCAAAGTGTTCAATTCGCCCTGGATCAAGTCCAGTTCACCCAGCCCGGCCGCCTGATAACGGTTGCGCAGCTGGCCAACGATCTGCCCGTCGATGTCCGACAGTTGCTGATTGGTCTTGAACTGCCGCAACGCCTCGCGGTAGTTGGCGTTGGCCACATAAAGCTGCGCCAGCACCGCAATCGACATGGCCTGGCGGCGCGCCGCAGCGACTTCTTCGCCGGCCTTGGCGACGTTGATCGCCGCCGGAGCGGAGATCACGTTGAACAGGTTCCAGGTCACTTTCACGCCGTAGTCGGCCCAGCCCTGCTCCACCAGGAACGAGTTGCTGTCGTAATGCCCGCCCGCCGAGAACTCCAGCCCCGGCAGCAGCCGCAACATGGCTTTGCGGGTTTCCGCCGCGCTGATGCGGCTTTGGTAATCCTGCTCACGCAGCTCGGGACGACTGGTCAGGGCTTCCTGTTCCAGGCTGGCGAGGTCAACTTTCAACTCCGGAATGACATAGTCGTCCTGGGTCGCCAGGGTCAGGTCGGTGCCCAGCGGCAGATTGATCAGGGTCGCCAGTTCGGTTTTCGCCAGCGACAGCGCACGCCGCTGTTCTTCCAGTTGGCGGGTGGCTTCGATCAGCGAGCGTTGATACCCCAGCGCCTGAATCGGATCGCCGATTCGCTGCTGGCTCATGCTTTGGCTGTTGCCGCGCGCGGTGTCGACCCGGGCCATGAGGCTGTCGATCTGCTTGAGCAAGCGCTCGGCGGCCATGGCTCGCCAGTAGGCCGAACGCACGTCCTGAACGATGGTGTTGATCACCTTGCGCCGGCGCTCCTGAACGATCAGTCGCTGGTCGCCCTGTTGCTTGGCGCTGATGTAGCTGACGCCAAAATCGAGCACGTTCCAGACCATGGTCAGGTCGGCGACTTCACGGTCGCGGTCTTGCGAGGTCGATGGCTCCAGAGACTGGGTGCCGGTCCGTACGCTCTGGCTGCTGGAGGCGTTGACGTTGTTGCGGCCGACGTACCCGGCGTCCAGCGCCATGCGCGGCAGCATGTCGAAACTGGCGAGGTCGAGTTGGCGCTTGGCCAGGGCCTCTTCCATGATTTTGAGCCGGCCTTCGAGGTTGTACTTCACTGCGCGGGCCATGGCTTGATGCAGGGTCAGCGGACCGCTGAGGGGTTCCTGATCCTTGTACATGTTTTGCAGGTCGCTCCTGGCGCGCTGTTGGCTGACGCTGCGTTCGATCGGTTCACTGGTGACTGCACATCCGCTGACTGCAAGCGCCAGCAGGCTGGCACCAAACAACTTAGAACTTCTATTCATCCTTGACTGCCCCTGGACACAGCATTGTTTTTAGGTGTTTTTTCAGGCCTGCATTTCGCTGACGCCGACCTGTCGCAAAGCCGCGGCCAGGCTGTCGACCTGCCGTTGCTCGGTGTCTTTGAGCTGTTGCAATTGCTGGACGAGACTCGGCGCACCAAACACGCCGCGCAGCCCCTGTGAAACATCCCCGGCCTTGATCGACTGGCTGCCGAATGAGTTCAGCGAGTCTCGTTCGCTGCCGGCGTCCTGATTGAACAGGCTCGACAGCGTGCTGGTGCCGAACACCCCGCCATCGCCACCGCCGAAGCCGAGGAAGCCATTGCCCGAGCCATCGCCGCCGCTGTCACTGCTGCTGAACACCTGGGCGATGAAGCTGGGGGCCAGCGCACCGTGGTTCATGAAGATGTCGCCCAGCGGCCGGATGCCATTGCCGATCACGCGGCTTTCGAACAACGGGGTAAAGGTCAGCGGTGAGCCGAGATCGCCGGTCGGGGGCGTGAAAATGATCGGTTGCAGTGGCACGTTGGGCTGATCGGCAACGGTGACCGGCGGTGGGATCCGGGCCAGCGGGTCAGGCGTCACGACCACGGCAGGCGTCTGCACCGGCACGGTGTCGATGGTGTAGTTGTTGGACACCGCCACACCCGTGCCGGTATTGCCCGAACCGTCGCTGACGTTGCTGCTGTCCAGCGCAATGAAGTTGCTCGGGTCAGTGATGCTCGCCGTCGGCGTGAAGGTCGCGGTCCAGGTCTTGCCGCCGTCGCTGCTGGCCAGGTTGGTGAGCTCGCCGTTGGTGACGCTGAGGTCCGACAGGTCGAAATCGCTCACCACTTCGCTGAAGGTGATGGTCACCAGCGTGGTTTGACCGACGCCCAGGTTCGGGTTGGCGACCACGATGGTTGCCGTCGGCCGGGTGGCATCGAGCGCGTAGTTGTTGGAGATCGCGATCCCGGCACCGGCGTTGCCCGCGGCGTCTGCCACAAGGCTGCTGTCGAGCAGGATCAGGTTGGTGGTGTCGCTGATGCTGGCGGTCGGGGTCAGGGTGGCGGTCCAGGTCTTGCCGCCATCACTGCTGAGCAGGTTGGACAAGGTGCCATTGGCGACGCTGAGGTCCGACAGGTCGAAACCTGAAACAGTCTCGGTGAAGGTGATGGTGACCGTGGTCGTCTCGCCGATGCCCAAGCGGTTATCCGCCACCACGATGGTTGCCGTCGGCCGCGCCGTGTCGATGGCGTAGTTGTTGGAATCGGTCACGCCCACGCCACTGTTGCCCGACGCGTTGATTACACCGCTGTTGTCGAGGCTGATCAGGTTGGTGGTGTCCGTCACATCGACGGTCGGCGTGAACGTCGCGGTCCAGGTAACACCGCCATCGCTGGACGACACGTTGCTCAGCGTGCCGTTGGCAATGCTCAGGTCCGCGTTGGTGAAACCGCTGACCGATTCGCTGAAGGTGATGGTCACCCCTGAGGTTTCACCCGCCTTGAGGGCGTTGTCGGCCACCACGATGGTGGCGGTCGGCACCTGGGTTTCCACGACATAGTTGGCGGAGTTGGTCGTGCCCGAGCCCGCGTTGCCGGCCTGGTCCGTGACGCCGGTATTGTTCAGGGTGATGAGGTTGCTGGTGTCGGTCACGCCGATGGCAGGCGTGAACGTTGCGGTCCAGGTGATGCCGCCGTCGCTGCTGCTGACATTGCTCAACGTGCCGTTGGCGACGCTCAAATCGCTGTTGTCGAAACCGCTCACCGCTTCGCTGAAGGTGATGGTCACCAGCGCAGTTTCTCCCGGTTTCAGGGTTGTATCGCTCAACACAATGGTCGCGGTCGGGCGCTGGCTGTCGATGGCGTAATTGTTGGAGTCCGTTATGCCGCTGCCGGTGTTGCCCGCCCCATCGATCACTCCGGTGTTGTCCAGGGTAATGAGGTTGGTCGAATCGGTGACGCTCGCGGTCGGCGTCAGGGTGGCGGTCCAGGTGATGTTATCGCTGGTGCTCAGATTGCTCAGGGTACCGTTGCTCACCGTCAGGTCGGCTGTAGTAAAACCGGTTACCGCCTCGGAGAAGGTGATGGTCACCACCGAGGTTTGCCCCACCGCCAGCGCTGCATCTGCGACCACGATAGTGGCCGTCGGGCGCTGGGTGTCGATGGCGTAGTTGTTGGAGTCGGTGGTGCCGCTGCCGGTGTTGCCCGAGACGTTTTGCACGCCCGTGTTGTCCAGGGTGATCAGGTTGCTGGTGTCGGTGATCGCGCCGGTCGGGGTGAATGTTGCCGTCCAGGTGACGCCGCCATCGCTGCTACTCACCGCCGTCAACGTGCCGTTGGCAATCGTCAGGTCGGCATTGCTGAAACCGCTCACCGCTTCCGAGAACGTAATGGTCACCAGCGATGTTTCGCCGATTTTCAGCGCGTTATCGGCGAGCACGATAGTGGCGGTCGGCAGGACCGTATCGATGGTGTAGTTGCCGGAACTGGTGGTGCCGCTGCCGGTGTTGCCGGCGATGTCGGTCACACCGGTATTGTTCAGGGTGATGACGTTGCTCGGGTCACTCACGCCGACGGTTGGCGTGAAGGTCGCAGTCCAGGTGATGCCGCCGTCGCTGCTGCTCACCGCCGTGAGGGTGCCGTTGGCGATGGTCAGGTCGGCGTTGGCGAAACCGCTGACCGCTTCGCTGAAGGTGATGGTCACCAGCGAGGTTTCGCCCGCTGCCAGTGTCGTATCGGCCAACACAATCGTGGCGGTCGGACGCAGACTGTCGATCGCGTAGTTGTTGGAATCGGTGGTGCCCGCGCCAGTGTTGCCGGCTCCGTCCACAATGCCGGTGTTGTTCAGCGTGATGATATTGGTTGCATCGTTGATGCTCGCCGTCGGGGTGAAGGTCGCGGTGTAGGTGATGTTATCGCTGGTGCTCAGGCCGCTCAGGGTGCCGTTGGCGGCCGTGAGGTCGGCGGTGGTGAAACCGGTCACCGCCTCGGAGAAGGTGATGGTTACCACCGTGGTTTGACCCAGCGCCAATGCGGTATCCGCCACGACGATGGTCGCGGTTGGCCGCACGGTGTCGATGGCGTAGTTGTTGGAATCGGTGGTGCCGCTGCCTGCGTTGCCCGAGGCATTTTGTACACCGCTGTTGTTCAGGGTGATCAGGTTGGTCGCGTCGGTGATGCTGGCCGTCGGCGTGAACGTCGCGGTCCAGGTGATGCCGCCATCGCTGCTGCTCACCGCGGTCAACGTGCCATTGGCGATGGTCAGGTCGGCGTTGCTGAAACCGCTGACGGCTTCGCTGAACGTGATGGTGACCAGCGACGTTTCACCGACGCTCAGCGCATTGTCGGCCACGACGATGGTGGCGGTCGGCAGCACCGTATCGATGGTGTAGTTGCCGGAGTTGGTGGTGCCGCTGCCGGTGTTGCCGGAAATGTCGGCCACACCGGTATTGTTCAGGGTGATGACGTTGCTCGGGTCACTTATGCCGCCGGTTGGTGTGAAGGTCGCGGTCCAGGTGATGCCGCCGTCGCTGCTGCTCACCGCCGTCAATGTACCGTTGGCGATGGACAGGTCAGCGTTGGTGAACCCGCTGACCGATTCGCTGAAGGTGATGGTCACCAGGGAGGTTTCCCCGGCACTCAGGGTCGGGTCAGCCAGAACGATGGTCGCCGTAGGGCGAACCGTGTCGATCGCATAGTTATTGGAATCGGTGGTGCCGCTGCCAGTGTTGCCCGCCAGATCCGCGATGCCGGTGTTGTTCAAGGTGATCAGGTTGGTGGTGTCGTTGATGCTCGCGCTCGGCGTGAAGGTCGCGGTCCAGGTGATACCGCCGTCGCTGCTGCTCACCGCGCTCAAGGTGCCGTTGGTAATGGTCAGGTCGGCGTTGGTGAAACCGCTGACTGCCTCACTGAAGGTGATGGTCACCAGCGAGGTTTCGCCGATTCTCAGCGCCGTGTCCGTCACCACGATGGTTGCCGTTGGCCGCACCGTATCGACAGCATAGTTATTGGAGTCGGTGGTGCCGCTGCCCACATTACCGGTGCCGACAGCCTGCACGCCGGTGTTGTCGAGGGTGATCAGGTTGGTCGTGTCGGTGATGCTCGCGCTCGGCGTGAGAGTCGCGGTCCAGGTGATGCCGCCGTCGCTGCTGCTCACCGCGGTCAACGTGCCGTTGGCGAGGGTCAAATCGGCGTTGGTGAAACCGGTCACGGCCTGGTTGAAGGTGATGGTCACCAGTGAGGTTTCGCCGATTCTCAGCGCGTTGTCGGCAACAACGATAGTGGCGGTCGGCAGCACCGTATCGATGGTGTAGTTGCCGGAGTTGGTGGTGCCGCTGCCGGTGTTGCCGGAAATGTCGGCCACACCGGTATTGTTCAGGGTGATGACGTTGCTCGGGTCACTTATGCCGACGGTTGGTGTGAAGGTCGCGGTCCAGGTAATGCCGCCGTCGCTGCTGCTCACGGCGATCAGGGTGCCGTTGGCGATGGTCAGGTCGGCGTTGGTGAAACCACTGACCGCTTCGCTGAAGGTGATGGTCACCAGCGAGGTTTCGCCCGCGATCAGTGTGGGATCGGCCAGCACAATCGTGGCGGTCGGACGCACGGTGTCGATGGCGTAGTTGTTGGAATCGGTAGTGCCGCTGCCGGTGTTGCCCGACAGATCCGCGATGCCGGTGTTGTTCAAGGTGATCAGGTTGGTGCTGTCGTTGATGCTCGCACTCGGCGTGAAGGTCGCGGTCCAGGTGATACCGCCATCGCTGCTGCTCACCGCGGTCAACGTGCCGTTGGTAATGGTCAGGTCGGCGTTGGTGAAACCGCTGACCGCCTCACTGAAGATGATGGTCACCAGTGAGGTTTCGCCGATTCTCAGCGCCGTGTCCGTCACCACGATGGTGGCCGTCGGGCGCACCGTATCGACCGCAAAGTTGTTGGAATCGGTAGTGCCGCTGCCGGCGTTGCCCTCCAGATCCGCCACGCCGGTGTTGTCCAGGGTGATCAGGTTGGTCGTGTCGGTGATGCTGGCGGTCGGGGTAAACGTCGCCGTCCAGGTGATACCGCCGTCGCTGCTACTCACTGCGGTCAAGGTACCGTTGGCGATGGTCAGGTCGGCGTTGGTGAAACCGCTGACGGCTTCATTGAAGGTGATGGTCACCAGCGAGGTTTCGCCGATTCTCAGCGCATTGTCCGCCACCACAATGGTTGCGGTTGGACGAAGCGTATCGATCGCATAGTTGTTCGAATCAGTGGTGCCGCTGCCGGTGTTGCCCGCCAGATCCGCTATGCCGGTGTTGTTCAGGGTGATCAGGTTGGTCGTGTCGTTGACGCTCGTGTTCGGGGTGAAGGTCGCGGTCCAGGTGATGCCGCCGTCGCTGCTGCTCACCGCCGTCAACGTGCCATTGGCGAGGGTCAGGTCGGCGTTGCTGAAACCGCTGACGGCTTCGCTGAAGGTGATCGTCACCAGTGAGGTTTCACCGATTCTCAGCGCGGTGTCCGTCACCACGATGGTCGCTGTTGGCCGTACGGTATCGATGGCATAGTTGTTGGAATCGGTGGTGCCGCTGCCGGCGTTGCCCGCCAGGTCGCTGACGCCGGTGTTGTCCAGGGTGATCAGGTTGCTTGTGTCGGTGATGCTCGCGCTCGGCGTGAAGGTCCCCGTCCAGGTGAGCCCGCCATCGCCGCTGCTCACCGCGGTCAGGGTGCCGTTGGCAATCGTCAGGTCAGCATTGGTGAGACCGGTGACCGCTTCGTTGAAGGTGATAGTCACCAAGGAGGTTTCGCCGACCTTGAGGGCCGTGTCGGTAAACGCGATGAGGGCGGTCGGGCGTACGGTGTCGACCGTGTAGTTATTGGAATTGGTGGTGCCGACGCCAGCGGTGCCCAGGATGTTGATCACACCGGTATTGTCCAGAGTGATGACATTGCTCGTATCGGAAATGCTGGCGGACGGCGTGAACGTTGCGGTCCACGTAAGGCCTCCATCGCCGCTGCTTACCGCGGTCAAGGTGCCGTTGGCGATGGTCAGGTCCGCATTGGTGAGACCAGTCACCACCTCGGAGAAGGTAATGGTCACCAGGGACGTTTCGCCGATGCTAAGAGTGGTATCAGCGACCACAATGGTCGCGGTCGGTGGCGGCGAATACGCGGTGTTGAGTAGGCCGCCGTCGTTATAGATTGTCGCGACGGCGGTTGGTGAGGTGCCGGTGCTGCCACCGCCCTGCGCGGTACCGCCTGCACCACTGGCCGCGGCATTACCGGCCAGGGCGGCGAAGTTGGCGGCCGTCATCAGCAGCGTGCCTTTGTTCCAGATCGCACCGACGCCCCGGCCACCAATGCCGCCATTGCTGGCATTACTGCCTTGGCCACCACCACCG
>NZ_JBYTAJ010000037.1:0-55004 GCF_058788075.1 Pseudomonas sp. FW305-20
GTTAGCCGCCCCCGGCCATGGATGGCCGATGGCGGCGGGCCCACGGAGCAGGACCGGAGCGAGGGCATGGCGAGCCTAGGCGAGGCACCGTACGTCAGGGGCAAGAGCGCTTGGTTACTTGGCGCTTCTCCAAGTGACTCGCTGTAAGAGCGAAACCGCCAGCCGCCATCACCGCAGAAACGGATATGTCCCCCAACCCTAAGTGAACAGCATCAAACCAGATTGATCGTGACGTCGATGTTGCCACGGGTCGCCTTCGAGTACGGGCACCGCTGATGGGCACCATCCACCACCGCCCGTGCGACAACAGGGTCCAGACCCGGAAGGCTGACATTGAGGCGCGCCTGGAGGAAAAAGGCGTCTTCGGTCTTGCCCAGGTCCACTTCGGCATCGACGGCAACGTCGCTCGGCAGGGTCACCTTCAAGGCGACTGCCGCCTTACCCATTGCACCGATGAAACAGGCCGACCAACCCGCAGCCAGCAGCTGTTCGGGGTTGGTGCCACTCCCTGACGAGCCAGGCGCGGAAAGCTTGATGTCCAAACGTCCATCGTCGCTTCGCGCCTCGCCGTTACGGCCTCCGGTGGTGTGGGTCTTGCCGGTGTAAAGCACAGTATCGATTTCATTGATCATGAGGTGACTCCTGCTGGGGGTGGGCTCTTTGGCCTGGGTTCATCGGAGAACACCAGGTGTGGACGCCGCCCACTTTTTCACCTTCATGTACTGCGTATGTGTCCTGATCCGGCAATTGTGTATGGCTGTGTAAGATCGCCCGCGAACATACAGAGCGATACAAATCATCTTGCCTCCGACTCTTCGCAAGTGCACAGCACCATTACCCTCGTTTGGGCAGTTTCCAGTCTGGCCGAATGAAATGGCAGGTGTAACCGTTGGGGTAGTGTTCTAGGTAGTCCTGATGTTCCGGTTCTGCTTCCCAGAACGGGCCTGCGGGCATGATTTCAGTGACGACCTTGTCGGGCCAGAGGCCGGATGCATCAGCATCGGCCACCGTGTCCTCGGCCACCTGCTTCTGTTCATCGTTGAGATAGAAGAGCGCCGAGCGGTAGCTCATACCCACATCGTTACCCTGACGATTCTTCGTCGTCGGGTCGTGGATCTGAAAGAAAAACTCGAGGATCTGGCGATAGCTGATCTGGTCCGGATCGAACACAATCTCGATCGCTTCCGCGTGCGTGCCATGATTGCGGTAAGTCGCATTGGGCACATCGCCGCCGGAGTAGCCCACCCGCGTGGACACTACGCCGGGGTAGCGTCTCAGCAAATCCTGCATGCCCCAGAAGCAGCCACCGGCCAGGATGGCAGTTTCAGTTCGCGTCGTCATAGTACGGTCCCTCCCATCAGTGAATTTGGCATCAGGTCTCAATCTACCTCATGTGCGTTCGCTTTTTTGGCCCAAAGCGTTCACTCCGTCCGCGGCCACCGATCCTCGATTGAGTACCACGGCGCTTTCGATGCAACACACACGTGTTTCTGTTTTTCACTCAGAAACAGCGTATCCAGCGTGCCTATCGCCACGGACATCCAATCCGAAAACTCGCCTTTGGAATCAGACCAGAACAGCGAAGAGCCGCAGTCGCCACAGAACTGTCGTGCGACGCCTTCAGACGAGTTAAAGGTTTTGAGCGTCTCGACACCCGCCATGATTGTAATCGCCGACCTGGGTGCGCTTGCATACGTCGCGAATGCTGCCCCGTGGCCCTTGCGACATTGGCTGCAATGGCAATGGGTAACCGCTTTCAGCTCGGCGGCCACGTAATATTTCACTGCGCCGCACAGGCAACTTCCTTGGTGAAGTACATCCATGTTCATCGTTTCTCAGGTGTCGGTTGCGCCACTGTAGCGGTCTGCCGGGTTGAGTGAAACCCAAGAGCCCGGTCTTTCGTCAGGCGGTTTTAATGCATCGGCAGCCCCCAGGATTTGATGCATCCTCATCGTTGCCGCCCGAAGCTCTTTCACGACCCATCGAAAGCAAGCGGGCGTGTAATCACCGAATGAGCTCATTCTTACAGTGATGCCCTGACCACCAATGGACAATCAACTGGCTGAGCTCCCGATACCTCAATGGTCTCGATCAGGTGCCGGGCAGCCTTGCGACCGATCTCGTAGTACGGCAGTTGTACCGTCGTCAACGGCGGGATGAACAGCTCAGCGATACCGATCATGTTGTCATAGCCGAGTACGGCGACATCGTCGGGGATTTTCAGGCCTCGGCCCAACAACAGCTGATAGGCACAAAATGCAATGCGGTCATTGCCACAGATCAGAATGTCGAATTGGGGACGACCATCAATGATGTGTCGATCGAGGATGGCTGCGGTTTCACCATAGGCATCATGATCGGAAAGGTCGTATTGCAGGAGTGCGTCAGGCGCAAGGCCGAATGCCTGACAGGCACGCAGCAAGCCTTTTTGTCGCAGGTCCCAGGCCAGACTCTGTTTTGGCAAATTGATACACAGAGGGCGCCGATAACCTTGGCTCAACGCATGATGTACGGCTCGATACTGCCCCGTTTCGTCGTCGGGCACATAACTCACCAAGTGACTGTCATCCGCCAGGCAATTGGCGAGTACCAGGGGTTTGCTCTTCAAGCGCTCGGGAATGTTCACGTGGCGAAATCCCATGGCGCTGAAGATCAACCCGTCGGGACGGTGCGACAACATCAGGTCGATGTTCTGGTCGGTGGGCGGGTTGCTCAACAGGTTAAGGATGAACACATTCCAGCCCGCCTGCTGTGCGGTCTGTTCGATGGACAGCAGCAACTCGACTGCGAACGGTGTAGTCGCGGTGTCCAGCGCGAACACTCCGATGGTGCGCGACTGGAGGTTGTCGCCGCGCATCTTGCGCGCCGACAGGCTCGGTACGAATTGCAGTTCATCAATGGCGCGACGTACCCGCTGAAGGGTTTCGGGGCTCAGTTTTTCCGGGGTGTTGAGCGCTCGAGAAACCGTCATCAGGGACACGCCGGCCAGCTGTGCAACGTCTTTCACTGAAGTCATGCGAGGCGAGGCCGGTCAGGTTGACGCAGGATCATGACACAGGGCCCGCGCTTCTCGCGACTCGATTGACGCTGTTCATAACCATCCCGAGGCCAGAGGCCATGCCTTGGGAATGGAGACACGCCCGCCACTCCCGCTGGCCAGCAGCTTCACGCCCAGACTGTCGGGCCGCGGATAGAGGCGACTGCTGAGGCTGAAGCGCCCGTTTTCGTCGAACACCTCGATGGACGAGCGATCGAGGAACACCCGCAGTTCCAGTTGCCCTTGTGTCGGGTCTATCGCCACGCTGCGCTGACCGGTGACTTGCGCACCCGAGCGGCTGCGGTCAAGCACCAGGCGCTGCAGTGACGCATCGTAATAGAGCAGGGTTTTTTCCTTGCCATCATCGCTGCAACGCAAGGCGATTCCGAGGTGGCCATCGGTGCAGCCGACCAGATCCAGATGCACATGGATTTCGAGCATATCGCCATTCACTTCCGGCACCGACCGCGTACCCGACTCACCCCACCAGAGCGTGCCCTGCAATGGCGCTTTGCGCAGAGCGGTGAGCTCACGTGCCGGATAGACGCAAAGGCGATCTGCGTGCAGTTCAAGTTCGCGCGGCAAACCGAGCATGCCGCACCAGTGATGAGCCTGGCTCGGCATCGGGCTTTCCCACATGTCGAGCCACGCCCACACAAGGCGCCGACCGTCGGCGGCCAGTAGCGTTTGCGCCGCATAGAAATCGTGGCCGTTATCCAGCTCAATAAAAGGCCCGCCAGTAAAGTGCCATTCGCTGTCGAGTCGGCCCACTCGATAACCGGTCTGGTACTTGTTGAGCCGATCGTAACCCTGGGGCTGCATGCCTTGAGGGGAGTAGAGCAGCACATCGCGCCCGTTCAGCCGGAACAGGTCCGGGCACTCCCACATATAGCCATCACCCTCGCTGCCGCTGGCCACATAGTCGAGGAATTCCCAGGCGTGCAGATCCGTGGAACGGTACAGCGGCAGCAGCGGCACATCGCCCAGACGTGCGCCGGCAATCAGGTACCAACAGTCATCTTCCTGCCATACCTTTGGGTCGCGAAAGTGCATGATCGTGTCTTGCGGCGCGGTCTCGATGACGGCGCCATGCTTGACGAACCGGATGCCGTCGCTGCTGGTCGCCAGGCACTGGACTTGACGGATCGAGCGCTCGTCGCCCACGTCCCCCAGCCAGGTGTGCCCGGTGTAGATCAGTGCCAAGGTATCCCCGCACACCACCGCGCTGCCGGAAAAACAACCGTCACGGTCGAACTCATCGCCGGGTGCCAGCGCAATGGGCAAATGCTGCCAATGGACCAGATCGGCGCTCTTGGCATGCCCCCAATACATCGGGCCCCATTTCGCGTCGAAGGGGTGGTGTTGGTAGAACACATGGTATTCGCCACGAAAGTACACCACCCCGTTAGGGTCGTTCATCCAGCCCGCTGGGGGGGCAAGATGATAACCGGGACGATAATCATCGCTGACGCGAGACAGGCCATCACTCAGCGCATGCTGCGCAAGGTCAAGGGCGCAAGACATTGGGTCGTTCATGGGATTCAAATACACAGTCATAGGGCGCTTGCTCGTGCCGAGCGCAGAGGGACGCCATCCGGCAGGGTTTCAATGGTTTGCGGGTGACGCTTCAAGGCCGCGCCGTCGGCGTCGAACAGGTGCAGGTTGTCGATGTCCAGCTGCAGCTCAACCCGATCGCCCGCTTGCCATCCGGCGCTGACTTCGCAACGACAGATCAATGGCTCGTCTTGACCTGTATCGAGGTGCACATAGGTTTCGCTGCCCAGGTATTCGACCGCGGTAACGACGACGCCAGCGGCTCCATCCGCCGCCTTGAGCGACACATGCTCCGGGCGAATCCCCAGGCTCAGCTGCGTGCTCGTCGCCAGGTTCGAGCTGTCGAAGGGCAGGGGCGTGATACCCCATACGAGGGTATCCACCAGGCTGGTTTCGCCTGGCGTCTGCAGGCGCGCCGGCAGAAAATTCATTCTGGGCGAACCGAGAAAACCGGCGACAAAGCGGCTGGCCGGGCGTTCATAGAGTTCGCGCGGTGAGCCGACCTGTTCTACGCGCCCGCCATTGAGCACGACAATTTTGTCGGCCAGGGTCATCGCTTCAACCTGATCGTGGGTGACGTAGATCATGGTCGAGCCCAGCCGATCATGCAGTCGGGCAATTTCGTTGCGCATCTGCACCCGCAAGGACGCATCCAGGTTGGAAAGCGGCTCATCGAACAACAAGATGTCCGGTTCCCGCGCCATGGCTCTGCCCATGGCCACACGCTGACGCTGCCCACCGGACAGTTCCTTTGGCTTGCGTTGCAGCAGTTTGTCCAACTGCAGGATTTGTGCGGTTTTCAGCACGCGCTCGCGCAGGCTGGTCTTCTCAGTCTTGGCCAGTTTGAGACCAAAGCTGATGTTGTCGTAGACGCTCATGTGCGGGTACAGCGCATAAGACTGAAACACCATGCCGACACCACGCTCGCGCGGCTCCAGGTCGTTGACCCGTCGCCCGTCGATCAGCAGGTCGCCGCCGCAGATCGAATCCAGCCCGGCGATCAGTCGCAGCAGGGTCGACTTTCCGCAGCCCGAAGGGCCAACGAACACCACGAATTCACCCGCCGCGATTTCCAGGCTGACGTCGCGAAGAATGCGCATGCCGCCCAATTGTTTGTTCACGTTGTCCAGTTTCAATTTGATCACGATGCTGTTCCTTGTCTTTGTTGGGCATCAACCCTTTAACGCGCCGGCAGTGAGACCGGAAACGATTCGGCGCTGGAAGATCAGCACCAGAATCACCAGTGGGACGGTGACCACCACCGAGGCGGCCATCAATAACCCCCAAGGCAACTCATGGGGACTGCCGCCGGAAATCAAGGCGATGGCGACCGGCACCGTGCGTTGCGTGTCGGTGAGGGTGAAGGTCAGGGCAAACAGGAACTCGTTCCACGCGGCGATGAAAGCCAATAAGCCAGTGGTGACCAGTGCGGGCCAGAGCAGCGGCAACAGCACGCGGGTCAGCGTGACCCAGGGTGAGGCGCCATCCATGATTGCCGCTTCTTCCAGTTCATGGGGCAGTTGCCCCATGAACGTGGTCAGCACCCAGACGGTGAAGGGCAGGGTGAAAATCGTATAGCTGAGGATCAACGCCCAGGAGGTGTTGTACAGACCCAGTGCACGGATCACTTCGAACAGCCCCGACAACACCGCGACCTGAGGAAACATCGACACGCCAAGGACCATCATCAAGACCGTGCCACGCCCCCGAAACTTCACCCGGCCCAAGGCATAGGCGGCGGTCAGGCTGAGGAACAGCGCCAATGTCACCACGCACAGCGCAACCACCAGCGAGTTGCCGATCGCCCGCAGGAATGAGGCTTGATTGAGCACTGCCACGTAATTGGAGAAGTCGGGGTTTTCGATCCAGTAACTCACCTCGAACAAGGCGCTGGACGGCTTCAGCGACGTCACGATGGCGTAGTAGAAAGGGAAGACCGCATACAGCAGCAACACCCCGATCAGACACCAGAATCCGAGGCGCAACAGGGCTTTTTTCAGTAGGCGCAGGTTCATGACCGGACCTCCAGTTGACGGCGTCCGAGGTAGAGATAAAGCAGGGCGATGACTGCAACCACCAAAAACAACAGCGTCGAGGCTGCGCTGCCGTAACCGACGTCCTGGAATTCCACCAGGTGCTGGCGGGCATACACCGACATGCTCATGGTGCTCGATGAATTCGAGGTCAGCACATAGATCACGTCGAATACTCGCAGCGAGTCGAGGATGCGGAAGATCGCCGCCACCAGCAGTGCGGGCATGAGCAGGGGAAGCGTGACACGCCAGAACACTTTCAGTGGATGAATGCCATCGACCCTGGCGGCTTCGTAGCAATCGCTTGGCAACATCTGCAAGGCGGCCAACATCAGCAGCGTGACAAAAGGGACGGTCTTCCAGACATCGACGATGATCACCGCCCACATCGACAGATCCGCATCGGCCGTCCAGGCCAGGGGCGCGTCAATCAGGCCGAGGCTCAGCATCAGGTGATTGATGATGCCGAACTGGTCGTTAAGCATCCATGACCAGATCTTCGCCGAGACAATGGTCGGAATCGCCCAGGGAATCAGAATCAACGCCCGCACCAGCGAACGGCCCGTGAACTTGATGTTCAGCAGCAACGCCACCAGCAGTCCCAGTACGACTTCCAGTCCCACCGACACCACGGTGAAATGCAAGGTGTTGCGCACCGCGTTCCACCATTGTGGATCGACCAGAATGCCCGACCAGTTGGTACCGTTGTGGAATAGATAATTGCTCAAGCCAACGAAGGTTCCGCCACCGGTGTCCGCCAGATTGGCGTCGGTCAGGCTGAACCAGAATGTGCGCAGTAGCGGCCAGGCTGCCACCAGGGCCAGACACAGCAACATCGGCGTCAGAAACAGCCAGGCAGCGCGTACTCGGCGTCGTTGTACGGGCGTTTCCCTGGTGAGCAGCAGCTCATCACAGGGGGCATGGGTAGAAGAGACAGACATGGTGATTTCCTTCCTTGTGGCTTACCAGTTCCGGCGTTTGATGCGCGTGAGTTCGCTTTCCAGTTCGGCCAGCGCCTGATCGACAGGCAACTCGCCCGCCAGCACGCCATGCACTCGATCGAAGAACGCATTGGAGACCCGTGGATAGCGATCGGCAGTGATGGAGGCGGGGCGCATGACTCCATCGTTGAGAATGCTGTGCAACTGAGCGTAATAAGGCATGGCCGCGAGCAGTTCGGGGTCTTGATACAGCGACTCGATAACCGGGTTATAGGCGCCAATCAGGGCACGATGTTTTTGCTCTTGAGCGCTGGTCAGGTAGCTCACCAGTTCTGCGGCAAGTTTTGGATGGGCGCTGTAACGCGATATCGCCAGGCCCCAGCCACCGAGAGTGGATGCATGGCTGCCGGTCTCGCCGCCGCGGGGCAGGGGAGCGACCCCGACCTTGTCTTTTACGGCACTGTCCTGACTTTGGACCAGAGCCCAGACATACGGCCAGTTACGCATAAACAGCGCATTGCCCGACTGGAATACGCCACGGCCTTCTTCCTCGGTGTAATTGAGTACGCCACGCGGGGAGATGTCGCCTACCCAGCTTTTCGCCAGGGTCAAAGCCGTTCTTGAGGCCTGACTGTTGACCACGATGTCACCTTTTGGATTGACCAGCCCGCCTTCCGGTTGGCTGCTGATCCACTCCAGCGCGTTACACGTCAGACCCTCGTAGGCGCGTCCCTGAAAGATGTAACCCCACGCATTGGGGTTCCCGGCGTTGCGTTCAGCCTGTTGAACATCCTTTGCGGTAGAGGTCATTTCCTCCCAGGTCTGGGGAACCTGCTTGTCGTATTTCTCGAGCAAGTCCTTGCGGTAATACAGCAGGCCTGAATCGGTGAACCACGGCATCGTCACCAGCTGTCCGTTCACTGTGGCGTTATCCACCTGTGCCTGGAAATAACCCTGGGTCGCATTGGCTGGAAGCACCTCGCGCAGATCCATCAGGTGTTTGGCCAGCATTCCCGGCCACACCATATCGATTTGAATGATGTCGATGTCGGCGGACTGCGCACTGAGGATCTGTTGGTAGAACGACAACCGCTCGGTCGCCGAGTTAGGCGTGGAAACCACCTCGACGTTGTTGCCGGTCTGTTTCGACCACGCCTCGACAGCCTCCTTGCAGAGTTGTAACTCAGCACCCACCGCACCGCACGAGATCGTCAAATTGGCCGCGCTCGAGAGGGATGGAAGCCCGGCACAGAGGGTGAGCAGTGCTGCTGGAAGAAGAGATTTCAGCTGTTTCATAGAGCCCTCTTTATTTTTGTTTTTAGAAAAGTTAACGTTAACATCGCCAAATGTAGCAGCGTATTTGCGATGAGGCATCCTTTTTTTCGTTGATTGCGACAATTTACAACTCACGAAAAATGGCCGGTCGCGGGAACAAAACAATAAAAACAAAACAGGGAAATCCACATGCACAAAGCATCAGGCTGGCTACTCGCAGGCGTGCTCGGCACATCGGCGGCAACCTCGCAGGCCGCGACTCTGGAAGAACGCATGGCTGCGTTTGAAGCCCGTACCAGCGCAGCGGAAAAGCGTGCAGCCGCAGCCGAACAGCAAACCCAGGCACTTGCCAGGGAATTGCAGCAAATCAAACTCGCAGCTCCCGCTTTGCAGCCCGCTACGTCTACTGCAGCAGCCATTTCGGCGCCTGCTTTGGACACTCGACTGGCAAAACTCGAAGCCCGTCAGCAAAGCATGGAAAAGCAGGGCAGCAGCGGACACCTCACTGACGGCTTCAGCTTCAAGGGCTACGCCCGCTCCGGATTGCTGATCAACGATGGGCTGGGTGGTGGTCGCGGTGGCCCTTATACAACGCCTGCCGGTTCAGTCGGTGGTGCCGTCGGGCGACTCGGTAACGAAGACGACACCTACATGCGCATAGACCTGTCGAAAGAGATGCATGCGCAGAACGGCACCCGATCCAAATTCACCGTGTCCATCGCCGACGGTGTGGAAAGCTCCAATGACTGGACGGCCGACGAGAGCAACCTGAACGTGCGTCAGGTATTTACTGAACTCGATCATCTCGCCGCCTTCAAGGGCAATTCAGTGTTCGAGAACTCCACTCTGTGGGCGGGCAAGCGATTCGACAGGGACAATTTCGATATCCACTGGCTGGACTCGGACGTGGTCTTTCTGGCCGGCACCGGGGGTGGGATCTACGATGTGCAGATGAACAAGGACTGGCGCTCGAATTACTCCTTGATCGGGCGTAATTACGGGGATTTCAGTGAAGGCGGTATCAACGCCGATGTGGAAAGCTACATCCTGACCTCCAACCAGTTCTTCGACAGTGGTCAGTGGCAGTGGATGTTCAATGGCATTGGCTCAAAGAAAAACGACTTTGGCACTCGCAGCAATGAAGCGGGCCTTGCGCCTGCGGATTCCGGCTTGCACAGCATGCTGGCCAATCACCAGAAAAACTTTTTCGGCAGGGAAGGCTTCTTCAAAACAGCACTGCTCTATGGGCAAGGTCTGGGGGCAGAGGTCAAGAACATCGGTTCGGATGGCGAACTGATCGACGACGCCCGCGCTCTGCGCCTGGCGCTTTATGGTGAGACACCCATTGCACCCGGCTGGCGTATCGGCCCCAGTTTGTTGGCCGAACAGAGCAAGGACAGATACGTCAAGGGTGACGACTACCGCTGGATGACCCTGAACGTGCGGTTGGCCAATGAAATCAACAGCAATTTCGAGATGGCCTACGAAATGAGCTGGCAAACCATGGACCTCGACCCCAAGGGTTACATGCAACGCAATGCGGTCGACGGTAACTTCTGGAAATTCACGGTCGCTCCGACATTCAAGCCTGATTTTGGAGACCTTCTCACACGTCCCGAATTGCGAGTGTTCGCAAGTCTCATGAACTGGTCTTCGGACCTGGACAGATACAGTTCCACAGACAACTTCGGCAAGACGGACTTCAACGCCGGAGGTGTGTGGCAATACGGGATACAAATGGAAACCTGGTTTTAATACTTGAACGCGTCCGGACAACCCGCCTTCAGTGCGTCTGCTGGCGGTTGTTGCAAACAGAGATGGTTCCTGCAGCTGAAATACTGACGAAACATTCTGGCCATATGATTCGCGTCACTGAAATCCAGGGAGTTGGAGATGAATCGACCATCAAGAAGCATGCGCAAACTGCTCGACGCCGTCGCCACTAACAATGAGGTAGCGGCGCTAGATATGATGCGCGCAGCAGAGCATCTCCAAGACGAAGTGCTACGCCAGCGGTTGCTCAACATGATTCACCGACTCAACCAGGACGCCATGGACTTACGAGCGGCGCGTGACGATATCCAGGGCGGAGCCATAAAGCTCGCGTGATCATTCTCGGTGACGTCTCTTGGTCTGTATGCTGCGTTGGGCTTGGGCCAAGGGCGCGTTGACCCGTCCGAGCTATCCCGGTGGGTCAGCCGGGTAGGGACGCCTTATGTATGGCTGGTTGGTGTACGTAAGGATATGCTGCCCCCGACTTCATGCATGCCAATAAAAACCAACCACAGTGACGTTATGAGCCAACTAGAGACGCGTGCGACTGCCCTAACGCTGTATCCAGAGGACTCCCGAGAGGCGGCGGCCCTGCTGAAGCAGGCCGTACCACTGATGGTGCGTCACAACATTCCACCAAACCCCGTGCACTATGCTCTCTGGTACACCTACAGCAAAGGTCAGGAGCCAGAGCTTAATCGCCATCTGGACAGGGTGGTCAAAGACTTCGACTGTTTCCCTCCAGAATCCGCTACGAAGCTTTTTCGCGACTACATCATTCGTGACGAATTGGAGGAGGCGCGCGCAGGGCAACAACAAGCGATCGATCTGGTTGACGACATGGAGCGTAATGTCTCGCGTAGTGTGAATGGCAGTTCCAACTTTCAAGCCAGTCTTGGCCATTGCATGGAAATGCTCGCGGAGCCGGTTGACCAGAGGTTGCCTGCCATTCTGAGCGAGCTGCAACAGAGCACCCAGGTCATGCAGGATCAGCAAGAGCTTTTCCTATCCCAGTTGCACTCAGCGCAAAATGAAATCAAGAGTCTGAGAGACAAGCTCGAGCGAGCCCAACTGGCTGCATCTTTGGATGGTCTGACTAAGGTGTTGAACCGAGCTACCTTCACTCGCTTGCTGGAGCATGCATTGATCAACGCTCCTCATGGGGTGGCATTGGTCATGTTGGATATCGATCATTTCAAGCAGTTCAATGACCGCTATGGCCATCCTTTGGGCGACCGCGTACTTGAGCATGTTGGTCAGGTGTTACGGAACTCAATCCCGCCTCAGGCCTTGGCGGCACGCTATGGGGGTGAAGAGTTCTGTGTAGTCCTGCAAGAGTGTTTTGATCTCACCAGTGCTCATGCTTTTGCTGAGCAGCTGCGCCTGAAAATTCAGGCGCTGCGGATCAAGGTTCGTGGCACGGATGAGGTGCTGGACACTGTAACTGCGTCTTTGGGTGTCGCCGTCGCCAAATCTGGTGACGATGTGGAAAGCCTTCTGACTCGTGCCGATGATGCCCTCTATCAAGCCAAGCGCAGCGGGCGCAACCGAGTGAGCTGAGATCATTGATGTATTTTATTTTTTAAGACTGCTGGCTAGAAAAGCGGAGATGTCGAAGAAGGGATCAATCCGGTGAATCATCAGCCCGATCTGTTCGATCAGAAGGCCCGGAATTATCAGGCTCGCTGGCCTTTGCTGTAGCGTTTCACCGCGCCCCAGTGACCGGCAAGCTGAGCAGTTGATCGGCAGCGGGCTGGCCCTGGAACGGAGCAAGGAGAGAGTCGGGACACCGCAGTCGGGCTGACCGGTATCCCTTCGTTACGCAAAAATCAGAACTTGAACGCTTGTCGGCCTACCAGCAACCAGTGGCCTTTCTGTTTTTGCCAGATCTGGAAGTTCTCGATTTCGGTTGGAACCACTTCGGTGCCTTTGAGCGCTTGTGCCGAGAAGTGATGACGAACCAACGCTACGTCACCCGATACGGTGATGGTCTGGTTCTGCATCTCCAGGGTTTTGAACGCGCTTTTGCCGGTTTCAATATCGGCGATGAATGCTTTCTTGTCCTGGATCTTCCCGCTGGAATGCCCGTAGGTCAGGTTCTCGGCGGTCAGCGCGTTCAGCTCGGCAATGTTCTTGTGCAACATGGCCTGCGTCAGCTGATCGACGGCTTGCGTAACATCTTTCTCCACGGAAGCAGGAGCGGCGCCTACATAGCCACTGAAGAGGCACAAGAATCCAATCAGCAATTTCACTTTTTTCATGTGTGTTTCCTTGTTGTTGTGGGTGGTCGGAGCGAGAGTGAAAAATATCACTCGTCGGTCATCGTACAACATAGCGTCAGGCTTAGGAAAAACGAACGTGCGTTCAGTGCTGTCGCGAGGTTTAAGATCGGAACGACGTCTCGAAAAGTGGAGGTGAAAACTTTTGGCTGGGGCGAGCAGGGTTTGTTGGCAAAGTCTTCATATTGCTGGATGTGGTCAGCGCAACTCGCCATTACAATGCAATACGCAGTAACACATCACTTATAGGGATATTGGCCAGTGGATGACAACAGAAGGCCCATCAAGACGCGCTCTGCGGGCTGGGCAAGACACCTCACCAACATGCTGGTGAAAAGAGACATTTCCCCCAATCAGATATCCGTCGCCAGCATCGCCTTCGCGCTTGTCGGCGTCGTGGCGCTCAATATTGACAGCGGTGTCGTTGGATCGATTTGCTGCGCGATCGGCATTCAGTTGCGCCTGCTGTGCAACCTCTTCGATGGGATGGTGGCGATAGAGGGCGGCAAGAAGTCGGATATCGGCAGCCTCTACAACGAATTCCCGGACCGGATCGCCGACAGCTTGCTGATCGTCGGGCTCGGGTATGCCATTGGCCAATCCGACCTCGGATGGTTTGCTGCCCTGGCGGCAGCACTGACCGCATATGTCAGGGTGTTCGGCGGCTCGATCGGCCTCAAGCAGACCTTCATCGGCCCTATGGCCAAGCAGCATCGAATGGCCGTGATGACCGCAGGACTGCTGCTGAATGCCGTCGAAGCCAGCGTTTATGGCACTCACTACGTACTGTTGATCGCACTGGCTGGCATCGCCATCGGCTCCGTCGCCACCTGCGTCACGCGAACGCTGGCAATCGCCAGGCAGCTGAAAGGGGCCGACCATGTGGATCAGTAATGCGCTGATTTCTGTTCTTCGACTGTTGATTGGCGTCACGGCCAGATGGGAGAGCCCGCCGGATCTCACCCGTCAGCGAATCTATTTCGCCAACCACACCAGTCACATGGACACCTTGGCCATCATTGCGGCCCTGCCGCCCGAGGCCCGGTTGAATGTGAAGCCGATCGCCGCTGCCGATTACTGGGGAAAGAACCGGTTTCTGTCGTACATCTCGCAGAAAGGCCTGAATGCGGTGCTGATTGACCGTAAACCGGCGCCCGGTAAAAACGCACTGGAGCCCATTTTCGATGTGGTGCAGGCGGGGCATTCGATCATCTTCTTTCCCGAAGGCACGCGCTCATCCGAGGCACTGCCCGGGGAATTCAAATCAGGTCTGTACCGGCTGGCCGAGACCTTTCCCTATGTCGACCTGGTGCCGATCTACCTGGAAAACCTTCATCGCTCCATGCCCAAAGGCAAACACGTCCCTCTGCCGATTATCTGCACGATCCGTATCGGCAATCCGATGCAAAGGATTGCTGGTGAGGATAAACAGGTGTTTCTGGAACGCGCGCGTAACGCCATCGTGGAGCTATCGAAATGACTCTTGATGCAAAGTTTTTGTGGTTCTTTTTCGGATTGGCCTGCTTGCTGGCAATTGCTTCGCTGGCCGGTCGATTGTTGGCCCTGCGGGCCAAAACGGAAGGTGCGGTCTCGACCGTCGAAAACCTCAATCAGCGCGTGAATGCCTGGTGGGGGATGGTCATCATCTTCTTCGTGTCCTACCTGCTGGGCGGTAATGCAACAGTCGTTCTGTTCGGTTTCATCTCACTGTTCGCGCTCAGGGAATTCATCACCCTGACACCGACCAGGCGAGGTGATCATAACGCTCTGTTTTCGGCGTTTTTCATCCTGATCCCGCTGCAATACATCCTCATCGGCACGCACTGGTATTCGATGTTTACGCTGCTGATTCCGGTGTATTCATTCCTCCTGCTACCGGCGATTGCGGTGCTGAGCCAGGACACTGACGGCTTCCTGGAAAGGACGGCGAAGATCCAGTGGGGCGTGATGATCTGCATTTATTGCATCAGCCATGCGCCCGCACTTTTGCTGCTGGACCTGGAAGGGTTCGCCGGCCAAAACGCGCTGCTGCTGTTCTATCTGGTGTTCGTCGTTCAGTTGAGTGACGTGTTGCAGTACGTGTTCGGCAAGCTCTTGGGCAAGCACAAAGTTGCGCCGCTGGTGAGTCCGTCAAAAACAGTCGAAGGTCTGGTCGGTGGCGGGCTGTCTGCAACGCTGATTGGCGGCTGCATGTTCTGGATGACTCCCTTCAGCTTCTGGCAGTCACTGCTGATGTCGTTCGTCATCGTGGTGATGGGCTTCCTCGGTGGTCTGGTCATGTCGGCGATCAAACGCAGTCTGAGCGCCAAGGACTGGGGCACCATGATCAAAGGTCACGGCGGCATGCTCGATCGCATGGACTCGATTTGCTTCGCGGCGCCGATCTTCTTTCACCTGACGCGCTACTTCTTCTCCGCGGCCTGATTCAGGCGCCCTCAAAACCGAAAAAACATACCGCATGTCGTAAAGACATGCGCGTATGGACATTCGCTTCATTAACCACTCTTGCCGGTCGATAACCTCTTGAGCGACCCAATCCGCGAGAGGAACCCCAGAGTGTCCATAAAATTACGTTTGATTCTGCTGATTGGCACCGGGCTGATTACTGCGTTGCTCATGAGCCTGGTCAGTTACCTGGGAAATACCCGGATGGCTGAGGCGGTGAATGACAACGAGGTCAGTATGGCCTTGCTGCGCAATCACCTCGAAGCCGACATGATGCACGACGCGTTACGCGCCGACGTGCTGTCGGCGATGCTGGTCGGGCTGGGTAAAAGCACCAGCAGCAAAGCCGAGGTGCGCAGTTCCACCGAGGAGCATGCGGCGCATTTTCGTGAAATGCTCGGTGAAAACCTCAAGCTGCCGGTCAACGACGTTCTTAAAGCGGGCCTGAACAAGATCAAGCCCAGCCTCGATACCTACATCAGCGCAGCCGAACGCATCGTCGCGCAGGCGCTGGAAAATCCGGAGGCCGCGCAGCAACAACTGGGTAGTTTCAGTAGCGTATTCAGCCAGCTGGAAGTTCAGATGGCCGCGCTCAGTGAGCTGATCGAAACCAACACCCACCAGACCAGCGTCGGCACTCAGACAGTCATCAGTAACGCCAACTTCACCCTCGGCGGCGTCCTGATCGCCAGCCTGCTATTGCTGTTGGCCCAAGGGCGCTGGGTGATTTTGAGCATCATGGGGCCGTTGCAGACCGCCAGCCGCATCGCCGACAGCATCGCCCATGGCAACCTGAGCGAACCGATTGTCGAGCCCACTCACAACGACGAAGCGAGCGCCCTGATCCGCAGCCTCGCGACCATGCAGCGCGACCTGCGCGGCATGATCGAAGCCGTGCGCAGCAACGCCCACGGCGTGAGCGGCATGAGTGAACAATTGAGCAGCGGCTGTCACGAAGTGGCTGGTAGCAGCCAGCAGCAAAGCGTTGCCGCCAGCACCATGGCAGCGGCTGCCAGCGAAATGACTGCGAGCATCGAGGAAATCACCCGGCATGCCGAACGTGCGTTGAACATGGCCAATCAGGCCGAGGCATTGGCCAAGGATGGCGGTCGTGTGATCCATCAGGTGGTCAACGACATGGACGGTATAGCGCGTTCGGCGCAGCAGTCGGCCCAGGTGATCCGCACGCTGGACAAGGAGTCCGAAGGGATTTTCAGCATCATCCAGGTGATCAAGGGCATCGCCGATCAAACCAACCTGCTGGCGCTCAATGCCGCGATCGAAGCCGCTCGTGCCGGTGAGCAGGGTCGTGGATTTGCCGTGGTGGCCGACGAAGTGCGCAGCCTGGCGGGACGCACCAGCGCCTCCACCCAGGAAATTGCCACGATGGTCTCACGCATCCAGCAAAGCACCCGCGAGGCGGTGACCAGCATGGAGGCGGGCGTGGCGCAGGTCGACAAAGGCATGGCGGTGACCGCCGACGTCGAGCGCGCCATCCGCGAAATCCTCGACGCCACGCTGAACACTACGCAACTGGTCAACGACATCACCCGCACCATTGGTGAGCAGAGCCTGGCCAGCAATGAAATCGCCCATCAGGTCGAAATGATTGCCGGCATGTCCGAAGGCAATAGCAAGGTCATCGGCCGGACCGCCTCTACCACCGATGAGTTGTCTAGCCTGGCGGGCAAGCTCTCGCAGTCGGTGGATCGGTTTCGGCTTTGAGGACTTTTACTCAAGTTCTAGAAGTTGGTCGACACCGCGTACCCCGATGATCATTCGATCACCGGGGTGTACACGCCGAACTGCATCCATCAATGCCCACCCACCACCATATGACTGAAGGGCGCCACATACGCCTGCAACGTCACCAAACCACCGACCAGAATCGCCAGGATGATCGAGTGGAAAAACACATAACGCAGGATTTCCCCTTCATGCCCGTACCAGCGGGTGGCGGTGGAGGCGACCACGATAGACTGGGCGTCGACCATCTTGCCCATGACCCCGCCGGAGCTGTTGGCGGCAGCCATCAACACCGGGCTGATGCCCAATTGCTCGGCGGTCACCCGTTGCAAGCCGCCGAACAGCACGTTGGACGCCGTATCCGAGCCGGTCAGCGCCACGCCAAGCCAACCGAGCAGAGTGCCAAACATGGGGTAGAAGATGCCCGTCGCGGCGAAGGCCAGGCCCATGGTGGCGTCCAGTCCTGAATAGCGGGTGAGGAAACCCAGGGCGAGCATCGCGACAATGGTGATCAGCGAGTAGCGCACGACCCAGATCGTTCGCAGGTACTGGTGAATCAGTTGCGGGATGGAATAGCCCATCAGCAGCCCGCCGAGAATCGCCGACAGCAGGATGCCGCTACCGGTGCTGGTGAACCAGGTGAACTTGTAGACCGCTTCCTCGGTTTTAGGCGCGGGCACTACAGGCGGGACCTTCTCGATCTGCTGGTGAATCGTGGTGAACGTCACGACCGGAGCGAAGATCGGGTTGGCTTCACGCATCGGTTTGCCTTGAGGGTCGAGCTTGGCCGAGTGGGTGACCGGATCAATCGCCGGACGGGTATCGAACATGTTTTTGAAACCCTGGGTGCCCCAGGCGAACACGAACACGGTGAGGATGATCCACGGCATCCACGCGCGCATCACCGCAGGCTTGGCATCGTTGGCAAAGGTCGCGCTGGCGACGGGTTTTTCGTCATGCTCTTCGGCAATTTTTGAGTTGTCGACGCGCCCGGACAGTGCGGCGGAGGTGTGCACGGTGGCCGGCTTCCAGACCTTGAGGAAACCGGTCAGGCAGGCCATGGAAATCAGTGCGGCGATCACGTCCACCAGCATCGGCCCGTGGTAGTTGGACACCAGGAACTGCGGCACGGCGAAACTGACCCCGGCCACCAGAATCGCCGGCCAGATTTCCAGCATCTTGCGCCAGCCGGCGAAGGCCCAGATCAACCAGAACGGCACGATCACCGAGAAGAACGGCAATTGCCGGCCGACCATCATCGACAGTTCCATTTCATCCAGGCCGGTCACCTTGGCCAGAGTGATGATCGGCGTACCCAGCGCACCGAACGCCACGGGCGCGGTGTTAGCGATCAACGCCAGGCCAGAGGCGGCCAGTGGCGAGAAGCCTAACCCGATCAGAATCGCCCCGGTCACCGCCACCGGCGTACCAAAACCCGCAGCCCCTTCGAAGAATGCACCGAAGCAGAAGGCAATCAGCAGCAATTGCAAACGTCGATCGTCGGTGATGCGCGCCAGGGAATCCTGCAGCACATTGAACGAGCCGTTCTCGGTGGTCAGCCGATGCAGGAAGATGATGTTGAGCACAATCCAGCCAATCGGCAGCAAGCCGTTGGCGGCGCCGTACAGGGCGGCCGAGCCGGCCATGTCCGCTGGCATGTCGAAGGCGAAGATCGCGATCACCAGCGCAGACGCCAGGGCCATCAATGCGGCCAGATGCGCTTTCACATGGAAAAACGCCAGGGCTGCCAGCATCACCACGACCGGCACGGCTGCCATGAGGGTTGAAAGTATCGGGTTTGCGAACGGATCGTAGATTTGCTGCCAGACCATGTTCCACCTCTGCTTTTTATTGTTGGGAGTGCAGACCCCGAGGGGGCGGTGGCTTCTAGTATAGGTGGCATTACGCCGCTGTCCTGGCAGGCCTTTGAGTGGGCCGCGCTGAGCTAACATGGCCAATGGGTAAATGCGCAACTCGGATTTCAACAGGAGAAATGCAGCCATGACTGAACGCCATATGCACCACAAGGAAACGCTGTCGAACGGATGCAGGATCGAAGTCAAAGCCGAGATATTGAAGGACGGTTCACTGGGGATGTTCATCGGTGTTTACCGGCCGGACGGCACGGCCATTGTTGAGGATCACGATCCCAAACTGCATCTGCTTGACATGGAGGCTGCCTTTGACTGGGGGATCGAAAAGGCCAAGACCCTCGGCAACAGTCAAAAAACACTGTAAACGCGGTTTTGGACACCCTCGTGAAGAAGGCGACAACCACCATGAAGAAAGAGCAGGGCGGTGCAAATGAAGAAGAGAGGGGAGCTTCGGCCTCTCAGATGATCGACGCGAGAATCAAGGAACTGGACGATTGGCGGGGCGAGACGCTCGCCCGGGTCCGAACGCTCATCCGCCAGGCCGACCCTGACGCGGTCGAGGAATGGAAGTGGCGGGTCCCAGTGTGGTCGCACGACGGAATCATCTGCACCGGCGAGACCTACAAGCAGGTCGTGAAGTTGACGTTTGCCCAGGGCGCCGCGCTGCAAGACCCTTCCGGCCTGTTCAACGCCAGCCTGGAAGGCAACACCCGACGTGCCATCGATTTGCATGAGGGCGACACGTTCGATGAGAACGCCTTGAAGGCGCTGATTCTCGCCGCCGTGGCGTTCAACACGAGCAGGCGTGCGAAACCCTGACGCGGCCTCGCCGACAGGCTTCGGTTTCAAGCGCTACGGTTGGGGCAACTGCCAGGGCGCGCCTCGTGCAAACGCTGCCTCGATCCAGTGCTTGAACGCCGTCGTCGTTGCCGTGTTGTACTTGGCCGACGGGCGCACCAGATAGACACCCGCGTCTGCATCCAGCTGCCAGTCGGGAAGCACTCTGACGAGGTGAGCGCTATCGATGTCCCTCGTCATGAGCCACTCACCGCCGGCAAGAATGCCCAGCCCCATGCGGGCGGCGGACAGCAGGGCCTCATTGTCGTTACTGACCATGGCGCTGCGCACCCTGATGCTCTGCTGATCGCCATCGCGTGTCAGCTTCCATTCCGGGTACGAATGCAGCCCGGTGAAGCCCAGGCAATTGTGCTCGGCGAGGTCTGCCGGTGTCGTCGGTTCGCCTTGGCGTTGCAGGTAGGCGGGTGCCGCACAGAGGATTCGGCGGTGATCGCACAACTTCCTGGCCACCAGTCGATTGTCTGACAGCTCACCGATTCGGATCGCGGCATCGAAACCCTCCGCGACGATGTCGACGAATCTCTCCGAGTATTCAACCTCTAGCGTCACCTCGGGGTAAGCCAGGGCGAACTCGGACACCATCGCGCTGAGCCATAATCGCCCCATCGCGGCTGGCAGGGCGAGTCGCAATCGTCCCCTGACCTGTGCCGCGCCTTGGGCCGCCTCTTGCTCCGCTTGGGTAATTAAACTGACGGCATGACCAAGCTGTGAGACCAGACGCTGTCCCTCGTCGGTAAAACGCAGTTGCCTTGTCGTCCGCTCCACCAGACGTATTCCGAGACGAAGTTCCAAGGCACTGAGCCGTTTGGACAGCACCGACGGATGCCGTTGCAGCATCCTTCCGGCGGCCGCAAAAGAGCCGTGTTCGGACAGCGCCAAGAGGGTGGCGAGTTCATCTGCCTGTCGGCTATCGAACAGATCCATGCAACGGCAAACCTCGCAAATTCAAGGAAACAAGGGCACGGGCCGCAGGCATCGTCCCAGGTTCTACTCAGGGCGTAAGGACAATTGCACCTTGCGACAGTCCACTTTCCATATCAGCGTGCGCTTGTGCTACGTCAGCCAATGGGTAGCGACGCCAGATTCGAGGTTGAATGATACCGGCGGCGACCGCTTGCAACACCTCCTGTGCGCGCTCCTGATACTCCTGCGCGGTGGCCGTATGCGCGGCGAGAGACGGTCGGGTCAGGAACAGAGAACCTTTGGCGTTGAGGGTGCTGACCTCGACAGCCGGCGGGATGCCCGAGGCCATGCCGAAAGACACCATCAAGCCACGCGGTCGAAGGCTGTCGAGGGAGGCTTCGAAAGACACCCGCCCGATAGGGTCATATACGACGTCAACCTTTTGCCCGTGGGTGACCTCGGCAACCTGGGCGGCCAATGTCGCTGCGTCGAACACCAGTACTTCATCACAACCGGCGGCCTTGGCCCGCTCGATGCTGTCCTGTTTCGAGACCACACCTATCACGAAGGCGCCAAGGTGTTTGGCCCAGGGCACCATGATTTGCCCCAACGCACCCGCGGCGCCATACGCCAGCATTCTGGTGCCTGGGCCAACGGGGTAGGTCGTCTTGAGCAAATAGTGGGCAGTGATGCCCTTGAAGAGCAGGGCCGCTGCTTCGTCGAAACCGAGGTCATCGGGAATCTTCACGAGCCGATTCGCCGGATAGAGGCGACCGCTTGCATAGGCACCCATCGGGCCAGTGGCGTACGCGACCCGGTCCCCAACGGCAACTTCGGTGACGCCTGGACCTATCGCCGTCACCTGTCCGGCGCCTTCAAGGCCAAGTCCTGAGGGCAGGGGAACACGGGCAGCGCCGGAGCGTTGGCTCACGTCCAAAGGGTTCACCCCGATGGCCGCTTGCGCCAGCCAGACTTCTCCGGCTCCCGGTGCTTGCTCCGTGGTTTTTTCGAGCTGCAAAACCTGAGGCCCGCCAGTTTCCTGAAGTGTAACGGTGCTTACCATTTGGAACTCCCGATGCGTTGGTCGTGCTGGGAGTCTAATGAGTTGCCAGTGAAGCACTAGTAAGGGTAATTGCAGTTCATTGTTGTAGCAGGTGCAGCAATGGTCGGCGAGGCAATACGGTCTGGATTTGGCCTGTCATCATGCTGGATGGCGTTGTCGTACGACTTTTTTTGATATCAAGACGCTCAGACCTAGCGAGCAACACCCGAAAAATAAAAAACTGATGGCCCTACAGCCAGCGGCATCTGTACCAAGTTGCACTTTTAATGGGCAGACTTTGTCGAGACGAACGGCTGTTTTTTCAGATTGACAGCCCGGCATTGAACTCGATATAAAAGGCGCAGTTGTACGACGACAGACGATTATCGACTGTTAAACACTAAAAATAAAAACGAGTGTCGGCCCCATCATGAATTCAACCCGTCTGCGCATCCCCCTGAATGCCGCTTCCTATGGTTCGACCTCGACTGCTTGCCTATCCCCACGGTCAGGTCCGTCGCATACGACTGTCCCGCCCAACGCTCGATAGCTCTTGCCAAATGTCCGACTCTAGCCGCTGAGCTTGGAGTCCCATTTTCGATCCCGCAATACCGTGGCGTGGCTCCATCGCGTTTTGACGATGCTTCACGACACCCTAGATCTCGCTTGAAACCGAGAGATCATCACCCTAATCCAACAATAAAGTGATGCCATGAATCTGAACGAGCCCATCAATGTGCAACGCGTCGGCCAAGCCGTCGGCAAGTACCGCTGGACGATTTGCGCGCTGTTGTTTTTTGCCACCACCGTCAATTACCTGGACCGCCAGGTACTGAGTCTGTTGGCGCCGGATCTGTCGACGCAATTTGGCTGGAGTAACACCGATTACGCGAACATCGCCTCTGTCTTTCAGTTCGTGTACGCGATTTCCATGCTGTTCGCCGGCCGCTTCGTTGACAAGATCGGCACCAAAAAGGCCTATGTTATTGCGATCTGCATCTGGTCGACCGGTGCGATCATGCACGCCTTTGCAGAGCCGATGGGCGAGGGTATTGCCGGCATCAGCAGCGCCTTGGGCCTTGCCGTCATTCCGGTTTCGATTGCAGGTTTCATGCTGTCGCGCGCCGTACTGGCGATTGGCGAAGCAGGGAACTTCCCGATTGCGATCAAGGCCACCGCCGAATATTTCCCGAAGAAGGAACGTTCCTTCGCTACCGGCATCTTCAACTCCGGCGCCAATGTGGGCGCGATCCTGGCGCCGATCAGCGTGCCGCTGATCGCCGGCCTTTGGGGCTGGGAAGCGGCGTTCATCGTGATCGGTGCGTTGGGCTTCGTCTGGGTGGTGGTATGGATTGCGCTGTACGAAAAACCGGAGCAGCAAAAACGCCTGTCGGTGCAGGAACTGGCCTACATCCGCAGCGACCAGGGCGCGCAAGCGCTCACCGGCACCGACTCGGGTGCCGCTGCCAAAAAAGTATCGTGGTTCAAGTTGCTGACCTACCGTCAGACCTGGGCCTTTGCCTTCGGCAAATTCATGACCGACGGCGTGTGGTGGTTCTTCCTGTTCTGGCTTCCGACCTACCTGTCGGCGCAATACGGCATGAAGGGCCAGGCCATCGTATTGCCGCTGGCCGTGCTGTACAGCATGACCATGATCGGCAGCATCGGCGGCGGCTGGTTCCCGAGCTATTTCATGTCACGCGGCGATGCGCCGTATGACGGTCGCATGAAAGCCATGCTGGTGATCGCTTTCTTCCCGCTGCTGGTACTGCTGGCGCAGCCATTCGGTTACATCAGTTACTGGGTGCCGGTGCTGTTGATCGGCGTGGGCGCGTCGGCGCACCAGGCGTGGTCGTGCAACATCTTCACCACGGTGTCTGACATGTTCCCGCAAAAATCCATCGCATCGGTGGTCGGCATTGGCGGTTTGGCCGGCGGCTTGGGCGGCGTCGTGATGACCAAGACCGGCGGTTGGGTGATCGACCATTACAAACTGATCGGCGATATCCACACCGGCTACATGATCATGTTTGCCATCTGTGCGCTGGCCTATCTGGTGGCATGGAGCGTGATGAAGGCGCTGGTGCCACGCCATAAGGAAATCACCGACCTGTAAACGACGACGCGCCTGGCCTGCTGACTTCCCGTGCGCAGGCCATTCGCCCGGTCCGAACCCGTGAGGGAGTACGGGCATTAGTGTTTTTCCATCCTGCTGCGCTTGCCGCTGTGCAAAATCGTTCTAAAAAGCCCGCCTTGCGCTTTGGAGTTTGTACTAACCTTGAAGTTGTAGGTGAAGACGCAGACTGATGCGCAAGCGGATGGCGAGGAAACGTGGGGCGCGTTCCGAAGGGTACACGGTTAGAAAGATCTCCGCGCTGAGATCCAGCCCTTATGCCGTGTGAAGCAGGACAGCACAAAACTGTTCTGTGGGAAGCCTGATAAACCTTGTAAGCCGGAGACCAGCACCGGCCACCTACTCGATTTACGAAGCCCGCCTTGTGCGGGCTTTTTAATGTCCGCCGGAACGGTTTGTATCGGAACGTATCCCGCGCACCCGCAGCTACCTTCGCATACAAAACCAGGGCATTGGCGACACTTGCGCGATACACGGCAACCTCCCAATAGAGCCACCGCATCCGCGGCAGGCTCCGCGCGACATTCCCGCGCACAGATTGGAGAAATGCCATGTTCCGTTTCAACCACCGTATGGGCGCCAGCATGTTTGGCATCGCCGTTGCCACAGCACTCACCGCCTTCGCGGGCCTCGCTCAAGCCCAAGAGGCGCCGCCGGCAAAAAGCTGGCAGGCGGGTCTTCACCGCACCGATCTGCTGCGCCAGGACCTCGACGTCGCCGGTCGTGAAGTGATCCAGGTCCTCGTTGATTTTGATCCGGGCGTGGTGTCTCCCAAGCATTCGCATCCCGGGGTGGAAGTGGCCCACGTCATTGAAGGCACGTTTGAATATCAACTCGAAGGTCAGCCTCCAATAACGCTCAAGGCTGGCGACTCCTTGTACATCCCCGCAGGCACGGCGCATGTCGCGAAGAATGTCGGCGCGGGCAAAGCGTCTGAGCTGGCGACGTACATCGTGAAGAAAGACACGCCTCTGGTCGTGCTGGAAAAGTAAACGAGCCGTCGGCTTACCGGCGGTCACGGCGCACAGCCAACGCGCGGCTTCCCAGCGCGGTGGCCAGTGCGACAACGATCAACACCAGCGCCACGACAAAGGTGATCCGCAGACCGCTGGCCACTGCTTCGGGTCGCGCCGTTGCCATGTCGGCAGCAGCCGATGCGAGCGCAAACACCGCACCCAGGACGGACGCTCCCGTGATGAGCCCCAGATTGCGCGACAGGTTGAGCATGCCGGAGATGACGCCGCGCTGGTCCGGCTGAACATCCGCCATGACCACCGTGTTGTTGGCGGTCTGGAACAGGGCATAGCCAATCGTGATCACGACCATCGGCAAGAGGTAGCCGCCGATGCCGAACGACTCCGGCAGTACAGACAACATGAGGCACCCGATCGCCATGGCGAAGAGCCCGGCGAGGGTCATGCGGTAGGCGCCAAAGCGGTCGGCAATACGGCCTGCGGGCACACCCGTCAGTGCCGCGACAAACGGTCCGACCGACAAGACCAGGCCAACCAGAACGGCATCGAGCCCCAGCCCATGCGCGAGATAGAAGGGGCCGACCACAAGCGTTGCCATCATCACGGTCGCGACGAGCAGGCTCATGGCGAGGCTGCCACTGAGTACCGCATCACGGAACATCGCCAAGCGAATCAACGGTGAAGTGACGCGAGCCTCGGTGAACACAAAGAGGCAGGCGCCGCCGCCCGCCGCCAACAGCAAGGCGATGTTGAGCGGGCCGAAACTGCCTCGCCCAAGGGTCATGGCCAGTGCATAGGCGGCGAGGGTCAATGCCAGCAGCAATGTGCCCAGCGGATCGAAACCGGCGCGATCGGTCTTGGGCTGCTGGCGATCGGCGGGCAAGTAGCGATGGGCGAGCACCAGCGTCAGCAAGCCCAGCGGTACGGTGATGAGGAAGATCGCCTGCCAGCCGAACCCGTCGATCAGCAGGCCACCGAGCGACGGTCCCATCGCGGTGCCAATCGCCGACATCGTCCCGAGCAAGCCCATGGCGCTACCGGTCTTTGCCTTCGTCACCGTCTCGCCGACAAAGGCCATGGTGAGCGCCATCATGATTGCTGCACCAATCCCCTGCAGCGCCCGGGCGCCAATCAGCAACCACAGCGTGGGTGCCAAACCGCACAGGGCCGACGCGAGGGTGAACACGCCGATGCCCACTAAGAGCAGCCGCCGACGGCCTGTAATGTCACCGATCCGCCCGACGCTGACGATCAGGGTGGTAATCGCCAGAAGGTAGGCGAGGACAATCCACTGCACGTGCTGGAAGGAGGCGTTGAACACCTGGGCCAAGGTCGGCAAACCCACATTGGCGATGCTGGTGCCGAGCGAGGACAGCAGCATCGACAGTGAAAGACTGGCCAACGCCCACCGAACCGACAGTGTTTGTTGCGCACGCTCTGCAACTGCGCTGATTGATTTCATGCGGTTCCTCTTTTCTGGCCACTCCCGAAGCGGAGCTATCAGAAAGCTACGCTCCGGCCTAACATGGCGGAAGGCGCACCGTTTGCACTTCATACATGCGTCCAACGCCATGTCACTCTGCCACGGGGCGCCGCATGTCCACTCCCGATTTCAACTTGCTGATCACCCTTGATGTGCTGCTTGCCGAAGGCAGCGTGGCGCGCGCCGCCAAACGCTTGCGGCTGAGCCCGTCGGCCATGAGCCGGGCACTGGCGCGATTGCGTGAAACCACCGGCGATCCGCTGTTGGTCAGGGCCGGACGGGGTCTGGTGCCCACCCCGCGAGCGCTCGAACTGCGCGAGCGAGTCAGTCAGCTGGTGCAGGACGCAGAAGCGGTCCTTCGGCCTGCCGAGCAACCCGACCTAAAACAGCTGAGCCGCACCTTCACGCTGCGCACCAGTGAAGGCTTTGTCGAGAATTTTGGCGCGGACCTGATTGCCCGCATCGCCGAGCAAGCCCCAGGCGTGCGGCTGCGTTTCATGCACAAACCCGACAAGGACAGCGCGGCACTGCGGGACGGGACGGTCGATCTGGAAACAGGGGTGGTGGGCAAGGCCACTGGCCCGCAGTTGCGTACCCAAGGCTTGTTTCGGGATCGTTTTATCGGCGTCGTGCGAAGTGGGCATCCGCTGAGCGACGGCCAGATAACCCCCGCACGTTATGCGGCGGGCAGCCACATCAGTATTTCCCGGCGAGGGCTCGACAAAGGCCCCATTGATGAGGCTCTTGAGCTGCTGGAACTGGAGCGGCACATAGCAACCATCGTTGCAGGCTTCTCCACCGCGCTGGCGCTCGCCCGGACCACTGACCTGATCGCCAGCGTTCCCGAACGCCACACTGCCAGCCTGCGCGCCGGCCTGTACAGTTTTGCCCTGCCGTTGTCTCTGCCGGCGTTCACCGTCGCCATGCTCTGGCATCCGCGGCTGGATGCCGATCCTGTGCATCGCTGGTTGCGCAGTTGCCTTCGGGATGTTTGTGCGGACTAAAAAAAGTTGTCAATTTTTAGCGTGTGTTCATTGTTGAAACACTCAGTGTTTCATATATGTAACGACTGGCTGATAGCGCCGACATTAACGGTGTGCGATTTTGCTATAAAAAGAGTTTGAACTTATTAATGCATATGCGGTAACGACGATGATAGGCAAGTGTTGCGGGTGGTTTATCGTAAATGCGAATTGACTACTAATCCATGAAGTGGCGCAACGCTATCAATTAATGGCAATTAACTAGCAGTGAAAATGGTTGTAAAGCAGGAGTTAATTAGTTGGTGTAAGTATATGAATAACAAGAAAATATTAATTTGGTTTTATCGCAGTTAAAATCGTGTCGCGGCACAGTTGAATAGGCCGCTTGGCTGAACGCCGATGACAAAATGTTGGCAGTCGAGCAATTGAAAAATAACTTCATAATAATGCTGACGTTTTTCTGCTGCGGTGCTAGTGTTTCTAACTCCACTTAATCGTACTTGTCTGTCTGCAGAGGCCGTGCGTTATGCCGTCTCCAACTCCACGGATTGCAATACTGGGTATTAGAGCGCCAAGCTTGAATAGTCCAGAACTTGAACACTTTGCCGATATAGCCAGCTTGTTGGCTGCCCCCGCATTCGATGTCGTGCTGCTGGATCTGCCCGCCGCTTACGCAGGGCGGGTGCTGCGAAAGTTGCGTACGATTCCCCCTTATCGCTACAGCCTCATTTACTGTTGCCGTGATCAGAACGGCTGGTGTGAAGCCTTGGGTGATGGCGCGTGCCCTGTCGATTCCAGCGAAATAAGAGCCCTCTGGGGCGTATGGCGCGAACGCTACAAATTGTTCGTCCAGGGTTCTGCCACTGAGCGTTTTGAAAGTCGGGTGCTTTCATGGTTGTGGCTGCGCGACAACGCGCACATTTATGCCCTGCGAGACCCCGAGGTGCCTCAGCACTATCGCTACCCCTTGCTGGACGCCCTGGCTGACAGCGAGCAGATCAACCCGTTTGTCTGGCTCAGTTTGATGGTGCAGCAAGACTGGCTGGAAGAAGGGGTCCTGGTCGATCGCGTGCGCCTGTGTTCGGAGTGTGGCTCGGGCCGGCTCAACTACATCGATGTGTGTGCCGAATGCCAGGCCCTGGACATTTCGCGGCAACCTTCATTGCACTGCTTTACCTGTGGGCACGTGGGGCCACAGGAAAACTTTCTCAAAGACGGGGTGTTGCTGTGCCCCAACTGCTTGAACCGGTTGCGGCATATCGGCAGCGATTACGACCGTCCAATGGAAAACTATCGTTGTCGCTCCTGTCAGGCGTTTTTTGTCGATGCCGACGTGCAGGCGCGCTGCCTGGATTGCGGGCTGTCGCACACGCCTGACAAGTTGCGAGTACGCGAGGTCAGGGATTTTCGCCTGGCCGAGGCCGGGCGATTCCGCTGCCGTCAGGAATTCAGCGATCAATCGGTCAGGCACTTTGGTCGACTCAATCTGTTAGGCGGCAAGGATTTCTATGACCTGCTGACCTGGCAGATCCAGGTCGTGCGCCGCTACCCGGTGCCGGCTTTCTCAGTGCTCGGCCTGCGCTTCGTCAACCTGGCCAGTACGTTGTCCCGCCTGGGTGAACATCACGGTCATGCCTTCATCGATAGCGTGGCCGAACGGTTGAAAGAAACCGTCCGGGACACGGACCGCTGCTCTCGCAGTACCGAAGAGTATTTCTGGATCATGCTTCCGCATACCGATGACACGGGCCTGGAAACCGTCAAACAACGCTTGAGCCGGGTCGCCGAGTTGTTTTCAGCACCGGAGGTCAGCGACATTTCCTTGCGTGTCGTCAGCATCACGGCACCCCAGGATCTGCTCGAGCAGGAAGATGGCGAACTACTACTGGCCCGTCTGGCCAGTGAATTGGCGTGACCGCCATGAGCCCTTTCTTCGAGCAACTCTTCAGCGCATTCAGCGGGCTCATGGGGCCGGATGGTTTGAGCCGGGTGTTCTTCATGCTTTTCCCTTTGTTTCTGATCTTCGAATTACCCCTGATGATCATGGTGATGCTGGGGGTATTGCGCTGGTTCGCACGTCGTCGTAGCCGTGTACCGAAGATCAGTGTCTATCGGCCCAAGGTCTCTTGCATCATTACCTGTTACAGCGAAGGGATGGACGTTCAGACCACGCTGTTGAGCTTGTGCGAGCAGACGTACCCCGGCCACATCGAGATGATCCCGGTGGTTGACGGGGCCACGGTGAACCAGCCGACGCTCAGCGCCGTTCGCAAGTTCAACGTGGACCCGAAGTTGTACCCCAGACGCCATTTGCGCCCGATCGCCAAATGGCAGAGGGGCGGGCGGGTGTCGTCATTGAACGCCGGCCTGTCGCTTGCCAGCGGCGAAATCGTGATGGCGCTCGATGGCGATACGTCCTTCGACAACAACATGGTCAGCTCCATCGTGCGCCATTTCGAGGACCCGTCGGTGCCGGCGGTCGCTGGCAGCCTGCGAGTGCGCAATGTCTGGGCGTCATGGGTGACCGCGATGCAGGCGCTGGAATACCTGTTGTCCATTCACATGTCGAAAATCGGTCTGGCCGAATGGAACCTGGTCAATAACGTCTCGGGGGCCTTCGGCGCATTCCGTCGCAGCTTCCTGGTGAAAATCGGTGGCTGGAACACGCACACCGCCGAGGATCTGGACCTGACGTTGCGCATCAAGAGTTACTTCAAGCGACACGACTTGAGGATCCCCTTCGAGCCGGAAGCGATTGGGCACACCGATGCACCGTCGACGCTCAGTCAGTTTCTGATGCAGCGCTTGCGCTGGGATGGCGACCTGTTTTTTCTGTACATCAGAAAGCACAACCACAACATCAGCCCCAATTTATTGGGCTGGCCGAGCTTTCTGATGATCCTGCTCAGCGGCTTCTTTTTTCAGCTGGTGCTGCCGTTTCTCATCTTCAGCTACACCTTGTTGGCGCTATTCGTTCTGCCGGGCAAGACGCTGTTGTTCCTGTTCATCCTGATTTATGCGTTGTACCTGGCGATCACCGCGATGTTATTCGGCGCCATGTTGTTGATGGTCTCCGATCGACCTGCAAAGGACATGATCCTGGGGTTGTTGGTGCCTTTCTTCCCGCTGTTCATGCTAATCCTGCGGTGCTGGAGCGCAGTGGCCATGCTCAACGAGATCTTTCGCAGGGGTCACGAAGAAAGCTCTATGGCGCCGTGGTGGGTACTTAAACGAGCCACGAGGTTTTGATTATGCGATCGATACTGATGCTGCTGACGCTGTCGTTACCCCCGTTGATACTGGCCGCACAACCCTTGGCGGCCCAGGCGGCGGTGACGCCGTCCAGCCAATGGTCCCAAGGCAGTTATGTCTGGGACAGCGAAGCATTGCTCGATCCCGATCAACGCAAGGCGGAACTCGAACAATTGCGTAAGGCCGGGATGGACAAGATCTACCTTGGCCTCAAGTCCTCCCAGTTGAAAGACCTTGCCACCACGCGCCAACGGCTGGCGCAATTGCTCCAGGACGCGGCCGGCAAGGGGGTGCAAGTCAGCCTGTTGCTCGGTGATCCGGCCTGGATGGAGCCGCAGGACCGCCATCAGCTCACCGATTTACTGGCGAAACTGAAGGGGCTTTCATTCACCAGCCTGCACCTGGACCTGGAACTCGAACAACTGGGCGTTCCGGTTCCGGATCAGCGCTTGAAGGATTTGCTCGACACCTTGCATGCAGCCTCCGCAGCCAGCCCATGGCCGGTAGAAATCTCCAGCCATCATCGTTGGTTTGAAGAGGCAAAACCCGGGAAAACCTGTCTGCCGTGCGCGCTTCCCGAGGCGGGCGTGCGTCAGGTCAGCCTTATGATCTACACCCGTAATCCGAAAAACAGTGCACGCAAGGCAGAGCAGATCGCCCAACGTTGGCCTGACCTGCAATTTCGCCTGGCGCAAAGCACAGAGCCGCAACTGGATGCCACTGAATCCTGGGCCGGCGCGTCGACTGAGCAGTTGCAGCACCAGACCAGCGTCTGGCGCGAACAGCTGCAACCACGGGGGATTGCCGGTATTGACTGGCAAGCCTGGCGAGACTTTCCAAAACGGTGAGCCGTCATGAAGATTCGATTCGATAGTCGCAAAGAACTCAACCCTACCCAGGAACAAGGTTTGACTGTGCTCTACGCGCCGGGCAAACGCATGGCGTTTCGCGCGCGGTGGTATCTGATCCTGTTCCTGGTCGCGAGCCCGTTGATCTGGCTGGGCGCGAAGCTGACGTATGGCCTGGTGATGATCGACGCGCCGGCGCAATTGCGCCTGCCGATTCTTGAGGTGCGCGCACGGGATGCCGGCCGGGTCGATCAGCTGTTCGTCATGGCCGGGGAGCAGGTCCAGATCGATCAGCCGTTGGTCAGTCTCGACAATCCCGAATGGCGTGCGCGGCTCTCGCAACTTGCCGCAATGCCGAAGAAATCGGTGCCCGCCACCAACGCCAAACTGGACACCCGCGAGCGTCAGTTGCTCAGGACCCGGGTGAGCAGGACGGAGGAGCGCGTGCAGGTACTCGAGGACCTGGTTTTATCAGGCGCGGTCTCTCGTGGAGAAGTGCTGGCCGCCCAGTCCGAACTCGACGCTTTCAAAGCCGACCTGTTGGCGTTCGAGCGCCGCGAACAACTGGCTCGTCAATCGCCGTTGAGCGTCGAGCGCGAAATCATTCAACAGACCGCCGAGCAGCAGTGGTTGAAAACGCGCCTAGCCGCGTTGTCGGTCAAGGCTACGCAGAGCGGTCGAATTGCGGAGGTGTTGGTCACCCCTGGCGAAAACGTCGGGGCGGGTACCTTGTTGATGCGCCTTGAGCGGCTGGAAGAGCCTCTGCTGTGGATTTATCTGGAACCGCTGAACATCAGCTACGCCGCGATTGGCCAGCCGCTGCGCGTTCGCATGCCCGATGGCGAGTGGTTGGCCGCCCATGTGGTCCAGGCTGTCGACAGCGCCGGTCGTACGCCGACGGTATTGCGTGGGCCGTTCGCTGCCAGCGAGATGGGTCTGCAGGTTGCCGCCCGGTTCGATCGTCCTCTGTCGCCGCGCTGGAGAATCGATCAACTGCCGTTGAATGTTCGTTTTCCCACCGACTGGCAACGAATGCTCAGTGACAGCCGTGAGCTCATTGAACAGTTAGGCGACTTCATTGCAATGGATAAAACACCCACCACTGCACCGGGGAGTAAATAAATCATGACTGCTGAACGAATTCTCGTGACGGGCGGTGCCGGTTTCATCGGTTCGCACCTGGTCGAAGCACTGCTTGAAAGCGGTTATAGCGTTCGGGTTCTGGACAATCTTTCCAGTGGAAAATTGTCGAACTTGCCGGTTGATCGCTGCCATTTGACCTTGGTTGTGGGCGATGTCGCCGACGCACCGACGGTGGAGCGGGCGATGAAAGACTGCAGCGCGGTGGTGCATCTGGCGGCTGTGGCCTCGGTGCAGGCGTCGGTCGATGATCCGGTGGCGACTCACCAGAGTAATTTCGTCGGCACCCTGAATATCTGCGAAGCCATGCGCCAGGCGGGCGTACGACGAGTGGTTTACGCCTCCAGTGCGGCGATCTATGGCAACAATGGCGAGGGCATGGCGATCACTGAGGACACGCCCAAGAATCCGCTGACGCCGTATGCCGCCGACAAACTGGCCGGCGAACATTTTCTTGATTTCTATCGCCGCCAACATGGGCTCGAATCGGTCATCCTGCGGTTTTTCAATATTTACGGTCCCCGTCAGGACCCTTCATCGCCTTACTCCGGTGTCATCAGCATTTTCAGCGAGAGGGCGCAAAAAAAGCTCCCCATCACGGTTTACGGTGATGGAGAGCAAACAAGGGATTTTGTGTACGTCAATGACTTGGTGAAAGTGCTGGTACAGGCGGTCAGTCAGTCAGAACCGATTAACGAGCCGGTCAACGTCGGTTTTAACCGATCCACCAGCGTTAACGAACTGGCGGCGACCTTGAGCGAGCTTTTGGGGCGGTCCCTGACGTTGAACTACGACACGCCGCGTTCCGGTGATATCAAGCATTCGCGGGCCGACAACAGTCGCCTGCTTGAGCGTTTTTCCTTGCGCTCGCCGACCTGTTTTTCCGAGGGCCTGGGGCAGTTGCTCAGAAGTATCGATTCCGGGGGGCGGTAGCGGCGATCTCAGTCGCCAGCAGGTGCTCCTCCAGCACATCGCTAAAGAATCGGAACTGATCATTGAGCCCGATCACTTCATTGTTGAAGTGATTGGCGGCGGACGGCATCAACAACGCCTCAAAGTTTTCGTCGAACACCAGTTCGAGCGTTTTGCGCGAAACGAATGACTGGGAATAGTAGTTGTTGCCGAACGCCGCAAAACTCACGGCCAGGGTCACGGAATGAATCATGACGTGCGCTCCTCGGACAGGACGTACCAGGAAAAAACGCTCAGGGTGACGGCCGTCAGGGCCAGGCAGGTCAAGAGATGAATAATCATGATTCGCCCCTCCGATGCGGGGTTTTGCGTTGGGTTAGGGGCGATCCTACGCTGACGATTTTCGAGCGAAAGGCATTCGTGGCGATGGTGGATATCGACATAAGTGATGGTGGGATTATCGCTGACTGTTCCGGCCTCTTCGCGAGCAAGAACACCCTCAACCCAAACGAACAAACACCGACACCTATACTCAAATTAATAGACCTTTGAACACCGGACATCCCGTTCGGGCAAGTCTGTAGGAACCGCGATCTTGAACGTGCGTTCGCTGATCGTCGCCGTGTTGGTGGTGTTGGCGGGATGCGTCACGACTGCGCCTGCCCCGGTGCCAGTGGTGCCGGTGATTGTTTCCCCCAGCACCTGGCAGATCGTCGATCAAGAGATTGTCGCGGCGTCGCAATCGGCCACCGAACAGGCCAAAATCTACTCGCGCGGTGCCATGGAATACTGGCGAACGCGGGTCTATCAACTGACCGAAGAAAACTTCATACCCTGGTTCAGCAGTTACTGGACCCAGGAATGGCTGTCGATGAAGGTCAGCTGGTACACCCTCAACGCCAAGGGTGAGCAAGATGCCTCTGCCAAGCGCCTGGCGGCCTATCTGCTGGAGCAATACCAGCGGCGCGTGCTGGCGCCGGTCGCAGTGGAAATCGATCCCGACGCGATTCTCGGCCTGGCAACCGCGTTTTACGTCGACATTCTTCAGGAAGAGCTGCAGAAAATCTCCAAGCGCCACGGCGTGCCGATGGCTCAGCTCAACGGGCGGATCCAGAAAATCCCCGCCATCGCCCTGGGACCGCCCCCCGCCAGGGACGCCTCGCTTTATCAGGTCGTGCACACCCAGCCCCTGAATACGTTGCCGGCCTATGCGGCGCTGATCGAGAAAATCCACAAGGCCGGTGGCGACAGGGGCGTTGATTCGACAGACACCGCCATGGCACCGGTGGCCAAGCGCGCCAGTAAACGGATAGAAGCCGAAATGATCCCGCGAGGTGCCGCCAGTGCCGTGGCTGCCGCTGCGGGAAAATTGGCCGGGGGCTTGATTTCCGTAGGGGTGGCGGGGATTCGCGCGCTTATCCAGGCCAATGATCGGCCCGACAGCGAGGCGCTGATTCGCAGCAGTCTGGGTAACACGTTCGATAAGGCCTGGCTCAAGCTGGTGCAAAACCCGACCAGCGGCGTGATGGCCGGTACGTTGTACATGGCGGCGCAGATCGAGGGCAATCTGGCGGGGAGCGCCGAAGTACCGTCGGTCAGCTCGGGCAGCGGGTCTGTCGATTGGGCGCCGCTGGAACCGACTAACCAGCAGATCGCCCCATAACCCAAGGAGAACGACCATGTCCTACGTTGATGGCTTCATCGCAGCCGTACCCACCGCCAACCGCGAAAAATTCAAAAAGCACGCCGAAACCGCCGCGGTCATTTTCAAGGAAAGCGGCGCCCTCAGCGTCGCCGAATGCTGGGGCGACGACGTCCCTGACGGCAAAGTGACCTCGTTTCCGATGGCAGTAAAACTCAAGGAAGACGAAACCGTGGTGTTTTCCTGGATCGTCTGGCCTGACAAGACCACCCGCGATGCAGGCATGGAAAAACTCATGAACGATCCGCGCATGCAACCGGACGTCAACCCGATGCCATTCGATGGCCAGAGGCTGATCTTTGGCGGGTTCGAAATGATCGTCAAAGCCTGAAACCAACGACAGGATCACTCCGGCGTCGGGGTGATCCGGCAACTCTTGCGATTACGAATCTCGCTGTCCGTCGGCCGCTCTTTGATGAATTCGAAGCGCGGCTCACCTTCGTTGTAATGAACCAGCCAGCCCCATTCCAGCTCGGACTCATCCTGACCGGGTTTCGGTGGTACGGCCCACCACGGTTCCTTGCTGATGATCTCGCGCATGGCCCCCTCCAGTTGAATCGTTTGCATGAACTATAACTTGGATGTCAGGAGGTGCCAGCGATGAGCGACGAATCCCATGAGCCGTTAAAACGCCTGTTTTTTGCCTTGAACTGCACGCCCGAGCAACGTCGAGCCATTGCCCAATGGCGCAGCGCACTCGGGCTCAGGGATGGCCGGCCGGTGCCGGTGGAAAACTTTCATCTGACGTTGATGTTCTTGGGGGCTGTCGAGGTGGCAAAAATCGCCGATATCTGCACAGCCGCAGCCAGTATTCGAACGCCGGGCGTGCCTTTGAGGGTGGCGCTCGATCGGCTGGATGTCTGGCGCAGAGCAGGGGTGTTGGTGCTCGCGCCGGAGCAGGCATCCCCGGAGTTGCTGCGGCTGGTGTATGCGCTTGAGCAGGCCATGCTGCCGTTTGGCTTTGAGGATTCGCCGAAGGAGTTTCGGCCGCACCTGACGCTGATGCGTGATTACCGAGTGCCGGTGCCTGAGTCCGCGACACCGCCCGAGTTCTATCTGCGGGCCGATCACTTCACTCTGTTCGAATCCCATAAGGGCCGCTACCGAGCGCTGGCCGAGTGGCCGCTCGTTGCCTCATAAAAAAAGGCGCCCGAGGAGGGCGCCCAAATTCACCTTAACCGAGGAAGCCAGGTGAGGCCGTTCTACAGACAGGAGTGCAGCGGTGGTAAGGCGCTGCGTGAACGGAAAACTTTGAAACCGATCGTTCCCACGCTCCGCGTTCGGCTCTGGAAGGGACGCAGAGCGTCCCGGGCTGCATTCCCACGCGGAGCGTGGGAACGATCACGGTAGGTTGCAATTTTAGTGTTGGATGTTATGGCCTCATCGCGAGTGAATTACTTGCCGAGCTTCACCCGCGTCCACCCGCGGGTCATCACTCGCTGAACGCCAATCGGCACGTCTGGAATGGCGTACAACGTCGCCATCACCGCCTGCGACGGATACGAGCCTGGATTATCCCGGATCGCTTCATCCACCAAAGGCGTGGCTGCCGAGTTGGCGTTGCTGTAGCCGATGTTGTTGGTGATCTCGGCGATGATGTCCGGGCGCATCAGGAAGTTCATGAACAGGTAAGCGTTTTCCACGTTCGCCGCGTCCCGTGGGATAGCGACCATGTCGTAGAAACTGCCGGCGCCTTCCTTGGGAATGCTGTAATCGACCTTCACCTTATCGCCAGCCTCTTGGGCGCGCGCCTTGGCTTGCAGCACATCACCGGAGTAACCGACCGCCACGCAGATATTGCCGTTGGCCAAATCGGAGATGTATTTCGACGAATGGAAGTACGCCACCGAAGGGCGAATCTTCATGAACAGCGCTTCCGCTTCGGCGATCTGGTTCTTGTCCTGAGAGTTCACCGCATAGCCCAGATAGTGCAGGGCAGCCGGGAGCATCTCGGTCGGCGAATCGAGGAAACTGATGCCACAGGCTTTCAGCTTCGCGGCGTTTTCCGGTTTGAACAGCAAGTCCCAGGAATTGGTCGGCGCGTTGCTGCCGAGCACTTCCTTGACCTTCTCCGGGTTGAAACCGATGCCGATCGAGCCCCACATGTACGGGAAGGCGTGGCCGTTATCGGGATCGCTGGCGGCAGCATTTTTCAGCAGGACCGGGTTGAGGTTTTTCCAGTTCGACAGCTTCGACTTGTCCAGTTCCTGGTAGACCCCAGCCTTGATCTGCTTGGCCAGGAAACTGTTGGACGGCACGACGATGTCGTAGCCGGATTTGCCGGCGAGCAGCCGTGCCTCAAGGGTTTCATTGCTGTCGAACACGTCGTAGGTCACGCGGATCCCGGTCTCGTCTTCGAACTTCTTGACGGTGTCCGGGGCGATGTAATCCGACCAGTTATAGACGCGCAGTACCTTGTCATTGGCCTGGGCGCCGGTGGTCATCGCGCCCAATAAGGACAGTGTCAGCAGAGTCCTGCCAAACATTTTCATCGGTACAACTCCGTTTCTTTTTTTATTCAAAATCACACAGCAAAAAGGCAGTGAACATACAACCTGTGCAGCGAACACAAACCCTGTGGCGAGGGAGCTTGCTCCCGCTTGAGTGCGCAGCACTCACAAAATTGGCAGGGTTGCCAGAATCCTTGGGGTCGCTTCGCAACCCAGCGCGAGCAAGCTCGCTCGCCACAGGATGAAGTTCACTTACCTCATCGGCAATGACACTATGCCGTCGCTTCTACCATCTGCTTTTTAGGTTGCTGCCAGGACTCGCTGGCGGTCTGGTCCATCGCTTCCTGGATCGCACGTTTGCGGGTCGCTTCGGCGCGGCGGCTGAAGTACCAAACCATAAAGGTCACCAGCGATACGGCGAGGAGAATCAGGCTGGCCACGGCATTGATCTCAGGCTTCACACCCAGACGCACCGCCGAGAACACTTCCATCGGCAGGGTCGTAGAGCCCGGGCCGGACACGAAACTCGCCAGCACCAGGTCATCCAGCGACAGGGCAAACGACATCATGCCGCCGGCCGCCAGTGACGGCGCGATCATCGGAATGGTGATCAGGAAAAACACCTTGAACGGCTTCGCCCCGAGGTCCATGGCCGCTTCTTCGATGGACAGGTCCAGCTCACGCAAACGCGCCGAAACCACCACCGCCACATACGCTGCGCAGAACGTCGTGTGAGCGATCCAGATGGTGACGATGCCACGCTCCATCGGCCAGCCAATCATCTGCGCCATCGCCACGAACAGCAGCAACAGCGACAGACCGGTGATCACTTCCGGCATCACCAGCGGCGCCGTCACCAAACCACCGAACAACGTGCGGCCCTTGAAGCGCGTGACGCGCGTCAGCACAAACGCTGCCAACGTCCCCAGCGCTACCGCGGCAATCGCGGTGTAGCAGGCGATTTCCAGCGAGCGCACCACAGAGCCCATCAGTTGCGAGTTATCGAGCAGGCCGGCGTACCACTTGAACGACCAGCCGCCCCACACGGTTACGAGTTTCGAGGCGTTGAACGAGTAGATCACCAGAATCAACATCGGCAGGTAGATAAACGACAGGCCGAAAATCAGCATGAACTTTGAAAATCCGAAGCGTTTCATCCCCGTGCCTCCATCTCTTTGGCCTGGCTGCGGTTGAACAGCAGAATCGGCACAATCAGGATCAACAGCATCACCACCGCCAGGGCAGATGCCACCGGCCAGTCGCGGTTATTGAAGAACTCTTGCCACAGCACGCGACCGATCATCAGCGTCTCCGGGCCACCCAGCAGTTCCGGGATCACGAACTCACCAACCACCGGAATGAACACCAGCATGCAGCCGGCAATGATTCCGTTCTTGGCCAACGGCACAGTGATTTTCCAGAAGCTGTTGAAGTTGCTCGAACCCAGGTCCGAAGCGGCTTCCAGCAGGCTGCCGTCGTGCTTGACCAGGTTGGCGTACAGCGGCAACACCATGAACGGCAAGTAGGCGTAAACCACGCCGATGTACACGGCCGTGTTGGTGTTGAGGATCTCGATCGGGTGATCGGTCAGCCCGGTCCACATCAGGAAACCGTTGAGCAATCCGTTGTTGCTGAGGATGCCCATCCACGCATAGACGCGGATCAGAATCGCAGTCCAGGTCGGCATCATGATCAACAGCAGCAGAACGTTTTGCGTTTCCTTGTTCGCTTTGGTGATCGCATAGGCCATCGGGAAACCGATCACCAGGCACATCAACGTGCTTAAAAACGCCACCTTCAACGAGCCGAAGTAGGCCGAGATGTACAGCTCATCCTGAGTCAGCAACGTGTAGTTGCCGAGGTTCAGCAGCAACTGGAATTTCTGCTCGGCGAAGGTGTAGATCTCCGAGTAAGGCGGAATGGCCAGGGCCGCTTCCGAGAAGCTGATCTTCATCACCAGGAAGAACGGCAGCATGAAGAACAGGAACAGCCACAGGAAAGGAATCCCGATGACGAGCTTTCGACCACTCGGCATCAGCCGCATAAACCGCTGATTGAGTGTTTTCATGAGCGCAGTACCACGCCGCTGTCGTCTTCCCACCACACGTAGACCTTGTCATCCCAGGTCGGACGGGCGCCACGGCGTTCGGCGTTGGCCATGAACGACTGCACGATCTTGCCGCCAGGCAATTCCACGTAAAACACCGAGTGGCCGCCGAGGTAGGCGATGTCATGCACCTTGCCGCTGGACCAGTTGTAGCGGGTGTCCGGTTGGGTGGTGCTGACCAGCAGTTTTTCCGGGCGGATGGCGTAGGTGATCGACTTGTCCTGCACCGAGGTGCTGACGCCGTGACCGACGTAAATCTTCTGCTCCAGGTCCGGGCTGTGAATGATCGCGTGACCTTCAAGGTCTTCCACAACGGTGCCGTCGAAGGCGTTCACGTTGCCGATGAATTCGCAGACCATGCGGCTGACCGGCGCCTCATAAATGTCTACCGGGCTGCCGATCTGTGCGATCCAGCCCAGGTGCATGATGGCGATGCGTTGGGCCATGGTCATGGCCTCTTCCTGATCGTGGGTCACCATCACGCAGGTCACGCCGACCCGTTCGATGATCTCGACCAACTCCAGTTGCATCTGCGAACGCAGCTTCTTGTCCAGCGCGCCCATCGGTTCATCGAGCAGCAACAGCTTCGGACGCTTGGCCAGGGAGCGAGCCAAGGCCACGCGCTGACGCTGACCGCCGGACAATTGATGCGGTTTGCGCTTGGCGTATTGGGTCATATGCACCAGTCGCAGCATCTCTTCAACGCGGGCGTCGATTTCGCTGGTGGACAGACGATCCTGCTTCAGCCCGAACGCAATGTTCTGCGCCACCGTCATGTGTGGGAACAGCGCATAGGACTGGAACATCATGTTGATCGGCCGTTCGTACGGCGGCATGTCGGTGATGTCGACACCGTCGAGCAGAATTCGCCCTTCGGTCGGGCGCTCGAAGCCTGCGAGCATGCGCAGCAGGGTCGATTTGCCCGAACCGGAACCGCCGAGCAGGGCGAAGATTTCCCCTTGATGGATCTCAAGCGAGACATCGTCCACCGCGGTGGTTTCGTCGAATTTCTTGGTGACGCGGTCGACTTTCACCAGCACCTTTTTCGGTGACTGGTGACCTTCAAGAGCCTTCCTGTAGATGCTGGAGGCATTTGCCATGTGAAACTCCCAACAGGTTTCAGTCGTCGGGCCAACGCGGCCTGACTTAATAGTTGATTGCAAGCCCGAGCTGTACGGTGTCAGTCAATTCAACTGCGGACCCTGGGGGAGTCGGGCTTGCCCGCGATGGCGGTGTGTCAGTCGACATCATCGTTACCTGACACACCGCTTTCGCGGGCAAGCCCGCTCCCACAGGGATTTGCGCTTACTTCACTGGCATCGCCCATGCTCGGGCTTATTCGGCGCCGCCGTCCTGGCTGCCTGGTGGTACTTGTTGTTATCGCGTTTGTCGTTGTCGTGAGGGACCGGCGCGCAAAGGCACGCCCGCCTGACTCTCGGGGGCAGTAATTGATTTAGTTGTGTTTGAAGTCAGCGCTTGTTACGTAGCGCCGCCCGTCGCCGGCATGCATCACCGAACGCCTGGAAAATACTCAAGTAGGGCGGATTCGAAAGCACCTGCCATTCCGGGTGCCATTGCACGCCAACGGCAAAAGTCGGGCTGTGTTCAACCGAAATCGCCTCGATCAAACCGTCCGGTGCAATCGCTTCGGCGCGCAGGCCGGGCGCCAATCGGTCGATGCCTTGGCTATGAATCGAATTGACCTGGAACACCTGCGGCAAATCCAGTGCCTGGAACACACCGCCCGGTTGCACGTTGACTGCATGCGCCGGTGCGTATTGCACGGCCAGGTCCGGATGATTCGCTTCCCGGTGATCCAGCATGCCCGGCAGTTCGTGAACCTTCTGATGCAGGCTGCCGCCGAACGCCACGTTCATTTCCTGAAAGCCCCGGCAGATGCCGAGCACTGGAACGCCTGCCGCAATGGCCGCACGCAATAAAGGAAGGGTGGTGGCGTCCCGTTGCGGATCGTGATCCGTGCCGGGGGCGCTGTCGGGGCCTTGATAGTGGAAGGGTTCCACATTCGAGGGTGAGCCGGTCAGCAGCAGACCGTCGAGCTGCGCGAGCAGGTCATCGATTTCGGTCAGGTCGCCTAAGGAAGGAATGATGACTGGCAGCCCCAAAGCCGCGACGCTGACAGCACGCAAGTACTTGTCGCCGCTGACGTGGTAAGGGTGCAGGCCAATCTGTTTGACACAGGCTGTAACGCCGATCAATGGCTTGAGTGCCATTTTTATCACCTCGAAGTTTCACACTTGAACGAGCTTTTCCGGAGCTTAGCCTTGTTGATTTTAATTAACAACTCTCATGTAAAAAATTCTAAACGCCGCACGTCCGATCTTCAGGATTTACACGGTGCGCAAGACTGATTTGGCACTCAAGTGCCCAAGAAAGGCCCGAAAATAAAGGTTGAGAGGCTGAGTGTTCGCTATTGACTTCACTTTGCCGTTCGGGTTGACTGGGCTCGCAACAAGGTAGTGAACATAATAATTAACAGCTAATAGGTGCATCATGTCGGTCCCTCTGCGTACCGTTCAACTCAACGAAGCAAACGCATTCCTTAAGAAATATCCTGAGGTTTTGTACGTCGACCTTCTGATTGCGGATATGAACGGTGTGGTGCGCGGCAAGCGCATCGAGCGCACCAGTCTTCATAAGGTTTACGAAAAAGGCATCAACCTCCCGGCCTCTCTGTTTGCTCTGGACATCAACGGTTCTACGGTGGAAAGCACCGGCCTGGGTCTGGACATCGGTGACTCAGACCGAATCTGCTTCCCCATCCCCGATACCCTCAGCATCGAACCCTGGCAGAAGCGCCCGACCGCGCAACTGTTAATGACCATGCACGAACTCGAAGGCCAGCCGTTCTTCGCTGACCCGCGCGAAGTGCTGCGTCAGGTCGTGAGCAAGTTCGATGCAATGGGCCTGACCATTTGCGCTGCGTTCGAACTCGAGTTCTACCTGATCGACCAGGACAACGTGAACGGTCGTCCGCAATCGCCACGCTCGCCGGTTTCCGGCAAACGTCCGATGTCGACTCAGGTGTATTTGATCGACGACCTGGACGAATACGTCGATTGCCTGCAAGACATCCTCGAAGGCGCGAAAGAGCAGGGCATTCCTGCTGACGCCATCGTCAAGGAAAGCGCCCCGGCGCAATTCGAAGTGAACCTGCACCACGTCAACGACCCGATCAAGGCCTGCGACTACGCGGTGTTGCTCAAGCGTCTGGTGAAGAACATCGCCTACGACCACGAGATGGACACCACCTTCATGGCCAAGCCGTATCCGGGCCAGGCGGGCAATGGTTTGCACGTGCACATTTCGATTCTCGACAAAGAAGGCAACAACATCTTTGCCAGCGAGGATCCCGAGCAGAACGCCGCGCTGCGACACGCGATCGGCGGTGTGCTCGAGACCCTGCCGGCGCAGATGGCGTTCCTGTGCCCGAACGTCAACTCGTACCGTCGTTTCGGCGCGCAGTTCTACGTGCCGAACTCGCCGAGCTGGGGCATCGACAACCGTACCGTTGCGGTACGTGTGCCGACCGGTTCGCCGGACTCGGTGCGCATCGAACACCGCGTAGCGGGCGCCGATGCCAACCCGTACCTGCTGATGGCGTCGGTGCTGGCCGGTATTCACCACGGCCTGACCAACGAAATCGAGCCGGGCGCACCGGTTGAAGGCAACAGCTACGAGCAGAACGAGCAGAGCCTGCCGAACAACCTGCGCGATGCATTGCGCGAGCTGGACGACAGCGAAGTCATGGCCCGTTACATCGACCCGATGTACATCGACGTGTTCGTGGCGTGCAAGGAAAGCGAGCTGGCCGAGTTCGAAAACTCCATCTCGGACCTTGAGTACAACTGGTATTTGCACACCGTCTGATGGCTATTACCCGGCAGTTATGGGTCATGGGGTGCACACAAAACAAGTGTGCACCTCCCATCCCTGTGGGAGCGGGCTTGCCCGCGATGACGGCAGCACATCCAACATTGATTTTGCCTGACACACCGCTATCGCGGGCAAGCCCGCTCCCACAGGGAGTGGCGGTGTTCGCTGGTTGGCTTCAATCCGACAACTACTTATTCCTCTGCGTCGAGTCACAACCATGACAAACACTCGCAGCGACTGGGAACAACGCTTCCAGTCCCTAACACTCGAAGGCCGCGCATTCATCGACGGCCAATACTGCCCGGCACTCAGCGGCGACACCTTTGAATGCATGAGCCCGGTCGACGGCCGCTTCCTGGCCAACGTCGCCAGCACCGACGAAGCCGACGCCAATGCGGCAGTCGCCGTCGCACGCCGCACCTTCGAATCCGGCATCTGGGCCAATCTCGCCCCGGCCGAACGCAAGCGCATCCTGATCCGCTTCGCCGACCTGATCCTGGCCAACCAGGAAGAACTCGCCCTGCTCGAAACCCTCGACATGGGCAAGCCGATCAACGACTCGATGAACATCGACATCCCGGCGACCGCCAACGCGATCCGCTGGAGCGCCGAAGCCATCGACAAGATCTACGACGAAGTCGCCGCCACACCGCACGACCAACTCGGCCTCATCACCCGCGAAGCTGCGGGCGTGGTCGCCGCCATCGTGCCGTGGAACTTCCCGCTGATCATGGCCAGCTGGAAGTTCGCCCCGGCCCTCGCGGCGGGTAACTCGTTCATCCTCAAGCCTTCGGAAAAGTCGCCACTGACCGCGATTCGCATCGCCCAACTGGCGCTGGAAGCGGGCATCCCCAAAGGCGTATTCAACGTCCTGCCGGGCTACGGTCACACCGTCGGCAAGGCGCTGGCGTTGCACATGGACGTCGACGTGCTGGCCTTCACCGGCTCGACCGCAATTGCCAAGCAACTGCTGATCTATTCCGGCCAAAGCAACATGAAACGCGTCTGGCTCGAAGCAGGGGGCAAGAGCCCGAACGTGGTGTTCGCCGACGCGCCGGATTTGCGCGCGGCAGCCCAAGCGGCGGCGGGTGCGATTGCCTTCAACCAGGGCGAAGTCTGCACCGCCGGTTCGCGCTTGCTGGTGGAACGCTCGATTCGCGAGCAGTTCATTCCGCTGCTGGTGGAAGCACTGCAAGCCTGGAAACCGGGACACGCTTTGGACCCGGAAACCACCGTTGGCGCGGTCGTCGATCAGCGTCAACTGGACAACGTGCTGCGCTACATCCAGGTCGGTAAAGACCAGGGCGCGCAACTGATCGCGGGCGGCAGCCGCACCCTCGAAGCCACCGGTGGCCTATACGTGGAGCCGGCGATCTTCGACGGTGTGACCAACGCCATGACCATCGCCCGGGAAGAAATCTTCGGCCCGGTGCTGTCGCTGATCACCTTCGACACCGAGGAAGAAGCGCTGGCCATCGCCAACGACAGCATCTTCGGCCTGGCCGCAGGCGTCTGGACCAGCAACCTTAGCAAGGCCCACACCTTCGCGCGCGGCTTGCGTGCCGGCAGTGTCTGGGTCAACCAGTACGACGGCGGCGACATGACCGCGCCGTTTGGCGGGTACAAGCAGTCGGGTAACGGTCGGGACAAATCGCTGCACGCGTTCGACAAATACACCGAACTCAAAGCGACCTGGATCAAGCTCTAACACCTATAAAAAAGCGACGGTCGCCGGCAGGTGCCAGCGGCCATCGGAGAAACCTATGAAACAAACAACACATGTAAACAGCTACTACGCCGCCACCCGCAACTTCACCGGCGACTTCCCGGTGCTTGAAGAGTTGGTGGAATGCGACGTCTGCGTGATCGGCGCCGGCTACACCGGTTTGTCGTCGGCGCTGTTCCTCGCCGAAGCGGGCTACAGCGTGACCGTGCTCGAAGCCGCCAAAGTCGGTTTCGGCGCCAGCGGTCGCAACGGTGGCCAACTGGTCAACTCCTACAGCCGCGACGTCGATGTCATCGAAGAACGCTACGGCGACAAAACCGCCGAAGTCCTCGGCAGCATGATCTTCGAAGGCGCCGACATCATCCGTCAGCGCATCCAGCACTACGATATCCAGTGCGACTACAAGCCGGGCGGCATCTTCGCCGCGCTGAACAAAAAGCAACTCAAAGGCCTGGCCGAGCAGAAAAGCAGCTGGGAACGCTACGGCAACAAAAACCTGACAATGCTCGACGCGGCAGACATCAAGCGCGAAGTCGGTTGCGACAACTACGTTGGCGGCCTGCTCGACATGCAGGGCGGCCACATCCACCCGCTGAACCTGGCCCTCGGCGAAGCCTCCGCCATCATCGGCCTGGGCGGCAAAATCTACGAACAATCGGCAGCGGTGGAAATCACCTACGGCGAACCGATCACCGTGCGCACCGCCAAAGGCGTGGTCCGTGCCAAGTACCTGCTGATCGCCGGCAACGCCTACCTGCCGCAAGACCTCGACAACCGGGTCACGCGCAAAAGCATGCCGTGCGGCTCGCAAATCGTCGTCACCGAACCGTTGTCCGAAAAGGTTGCCCGCAGCCTGATCAAAAACAACTACTGCGTCGAAGACTGCAACTACCTGCTCGACTACTACCGCCTCACCGCCGACAACCGCTTGCTGTACGGCGGCGGCGTGGTCTACGGCGCCCGCGAACCGGACGACATCGAACAACTGATCAAGCCGAAAATCCTCAAGACCTTCCCGCAACTGAAGGACGTGAAGATCGACTACCGATGGACCGGCAACTTCCTGCTGACCATGTCCCGCATGCCGCAATTCGGCCGCATCGAGAAAAACGCCTACTACATGCAAGGCTACAGCGGCCACGGCGTCACCTGCTCGCACCTGGCCGGCAAACTGATCTCGGAAATGATCCGCGGCGACGCCGAACGCTTCGATGCCTTCGCCTCGCTCCCGCACATGCCCATGATCGGCGGCCGCACCTTCCAGGCCCCACTCACCGCCATGGGCGCCGCGTACTACGCGCTGCGCGACCGTTTCGGCATCTAGTCGTCAACACAATCCCTGTGGGAGCGGGCTTGCCCGCGAAGACGGCTTAACATCCAACAATGATGTAGCTGACACACCGCCTTCGCGAGCAAGTCGAATCGTCGCACCGCCGCTCCCACAGAGATCCATGGCCTACACAAAATCTGTGACCAACCAAATCCAAACTGTGGGAGTGAGCCTGCTCGCGATGAGGCCATACCAGTCACTATCAACCCCAACTGACACACAGCAACCACACCTACACCTTTCACACCCAAATCCCCCCAACTTCAGGCTAAAACAACCTTTTCATCCACCCATTCATCGAACCTGCTGAGCAACACAACCAAACGTGATTTAATACCCGCCTTTCAAATTTCCGGGACAGGGAAGCGGTGTTTTTCGCGGCCAAAAGTCGCCCGCCATCCACCCCCATAACCCTTAAGTATTCCTCGCATAAGGCTGTCATGGACACGGGCTCACGACTCAAACTAGTACGCGAAAGCTACAAACTCTCCCAGCGCGAGCTGGCCCGGCGTAGCGGCGTCACCAATGCAACCATCTCCCTGATCGAACAAAATCGCGTCAGTCCCTCCGTCAGCTCCCTGAAAAAACTGCTCGAAGGCATCCCCATGTCCTTGGCGGACTTCTTCACCTTCGACCAACCGCCCCGCGAACACCAATACGTCTTCCGCGCCAACGAACAGCCGGATCTAGGCCGTCATGGGCTGCGGTTGCTGCTGATTGGCGCTTCGGTGCCGAGTCGGCAGATGCGCCTGTTGCGCGAGCAATACGCGCCGGGGGCGAGTTCGGGGGAAGAACCGATTGTGCATTCGGAAGGGGAGGAGTGTGGGCTGGTTACGCGGGGGACGGTTGAGCTCACGGTGGATGGGCAGATTAGTGTGTTGAATGCCGGGGATGGGTATTACTTTCCGACGACGTTGCCGCATCGGTTTCGGAATATTGGGGCGGATGAGGCGGAGATTATTAGTGCGAATACGCCGGCTAACTTCTAATTAGTTAACTGTTTCAGTGTTTCCCTGCATTGGATGCAGGGCCCTGAAGATTTTGAACGTTGTACTTATGATGGATTATGTGTTGAAGGATATTCGAACAATTGGCTATTACCTCTGGGCATGGATCATGGTCTTTGCCTGTGCTGCTTTTTATTCCGTGATACTTATGTTGGGGTTGATGCAAGTAATAACCCTGGAAGACACGCAGTTCTATGCTGTAGGCCTTGCAGTTTATGTGGTTTTTTGCTTTCTCGGCTTGCGCTACTACGTTCCAAGGTTGCGGAGAATGGAACTCGATGAGACGTTGAACGACAGGTACACCAGTGTGCGAGCTTCCAGGATAGCAATCTTCATCGGTGCTTCAATTGGGACCATAATTTTTATTCCTCAGATAGATAAGATCAAATTCTTGAGTGATTTACCTCATTGGGGTGCCATTGGGGTTTTGTTTTTTGCTTTTGCATGTACCGTGTTTGTTTTTTCTCACTATGTTTGGAAGCCGGGTCGCAGGCACTAATTAATTCGATGATCAACAAAAATTCAGCAAAAAAGGTGACCAGCAAAAAAAGGTGACAGATCTATTTGGATAAATAGATCTGTCACCTTTTTTCTCCCAACGCGAGCTGGCCCGGCGTAGCGGCGTCACCAATGCCACCATCTCCCTGATCGAACAAAATCGCGTCAGTCCCTCCGTCAGCTTCCTGAAAAAATTGCTCGAAGGCATCCCCATGTCCTTGGCGGACTTCTTCACCTTCGACCAGCCGCTCCGCGAACACCAATACGTCTTCCGCGCCAATGAACAGCCGGATCACGGCCGTCATGGGCTGCGGTTGCTGCTGATTGGCGCTTAGGTGCCGAGTGGGCAGATGCGCCTTTTGCGCGAGCAATACGCGCCAGGGGCGTGCTCGGGGGGAAGAGCCGATTGTGCATTCGGAAGGGGAGGAGTGTGGGTTGGTTACCCGGGGGACGGTTGAGTTGACGGTTGATGGGCAGATTAGTCTGCTGAATGCTGGGGATGGGTATTACTTTCCGACGACGTTGCCGCATCGGTTTCGGAGTATTGGGGCGGATGAGGCTGTATTTGTGCGAATGCGCCGGCTAACTTCTGACGTCAATGAAGTTGCATGAGGTGGGCGGCTATATTTTTTTTGTATGAATATTCTGACTCGTATTTCGTACAAGTTAGTTGCTAGCAATCGCTGATTTTCAGTTTGGATTTCTTCAAGGTTGTGACGCTCTAGCTCGGGCGTCTCAGGTTAGAACTGCAATATAGGTATCTACGGGGTCGAGTATTTTTCGAAAAAACTGTTGACATTTTTTTTGCGAGATTGAATATTTCTCCGGCGCAGGATAGCGCAACAAGGATCGACAATAATAAAACCAAGGAATACACGGAGAGAATCTGATGAGCATTCAGGAAGCGTTCAATGTAAGGGAAAATGAGCAGGCGTTACACGATACTAAACACGATGCTACTTACAATAATATTGCTGGCTCTATCGTTCGACATGGAGCGATTAAAGAACTTGATAGATTTGGCCAGATTCTGGCGAATAAACCTCTGGATCATGAGGGTTTAGCGGTATTCTTTGGAACAGTGTGGGCATTCTTCAAAGACGTACCCGCCGGTATTATTGCGTTGGCCGCCAGGGTCACTGATGAGTGGATCAAAGAAGATACCTGGAACGGTACAGCTAAAGCAGCTCATATTCTCTACGCTTCCGTAGACGAATATGGGTTGCATCAACACAGCAAACACATGCTGCCGACCCATCATCAAATGTTCAAGGAACTCACGTCCCATCTAGGCCTTTCTGACGCTGATCTTTTTGATACGAAGCATGTTTTGCCTGAAGGCGTTGCGATGGGTAATAACACCCACCGAATGTACCGTTCGGAGTTCCTTGGGGAAGCATTAGGCTTTCATCTTGCGTCAGAAATGACATCATCCAGAGAGTTCCAGTACTTCCTTGAAGGCTTCCAGAGGTACGCCAGTGAATATGGTCTGACGGATCAGGACGATCCGGTACTTGCCTTTTTCGCAATTCATTGCGATGTAGAACCTATGCACGTGGCAACGGGGCGGGACATACTTGTTTCGTATCTGGAGAAAAATGAAAGCATTGGTCCGCAAGCTTTGCGAGGGGCGATGGCTTTCATGGATGGATTTGAGCAAATGTTCGCTGCATTGAATAAGCGCTTGAGTTCATCCATTCAGTGAGTGTTAGGCGGGCCTACGGCCCGCTTTCTTAAAAGAGATTAGTTATGTCAAAAGAATATGAGTGCCAACTCTGTCATTACACATATTCAGAAAGCGATGGCGAGCCTTTGGAAAGCATTGAGCCAGGTACCAAGTGGGAAGATCTGGCAGACGACTTTAAGTGTCCTCATTGCCGTGCCAAAAAGAAAATGTTTAAGGAGCTCGTAGATTAAGTGCATGATTTTCGTCAGTCTCTGCTATTTTCGATGGTGCTGTCGATTTCATTCGGACCGATTGCCTTAATTATATTGAGGCAATCAATCTTGTATGGCCGATTGAGTGCGCTGCCGAGTGCGCTAGGCGCCGCTATTGCCGATGTTCTATATGCGGCGGTTGCATTAATGGGTGCTGCACTTGTGAGCGTGTTTGTAGTTGAACATCGGAACTTATTGGTCGTTGTATCTATAGTTTATCTGTTTTATTTGGGCGTAAAAATGTTCAAGTATACAGATCCCGATATATCGGTTTCGCAGCAGGCAGGGTTCATTTCTGTTTTTGCTTTGACGATGACTAATCCACTGACCATCGTGGCAATTACTTCTTACGTTTTTGCCAGTCAATCGGCTGCGCAAGCAGTCAATATTCCCGCCTTTCTTTCAGGATTTTTTATCGGTAGTTTCGTGTGCCAAATGGTGTATGCATTAGGCGGTGATGTGATAGGAAAAATATTGTCAGGCAGAGTCAGTTTTCGAGTGTTAAATTGGCTTGGTGGTATTTATCTGGTTGCATTCTCTATATGGAAATTACACTATTTAATTAAGGATAAAGGTCTTTTATGGGGAATGGGTTGATCTATGGATGCTTGCTGATTTTAAGCCATAACATTCTTACTGGGTGGCAGGATGTTTATCGCTCATCGACGTTTATGAGTCGCGATGTTTTCCTGATGACATCATTGTCAATGTTGCTTACGGCATCTTTTTTTATGTTGGTGGCATTTCTAAAAAGAACAAAATATCCACTGGGTGGTCGTCAATTACTGTATTTAAATATCTGGACTACTGGTAGTTGGGGCGGAATTTTTCTAGCCATTTCACTGCTGCCCCCCGCAATGGTGATAGGTGTAGCAACTTCGTTGGCACCAACGTTCACTTTCTGTATTAACAGAATATGTCGGCCCGACTCAAAAAGCGATCGCGGCGACATGGTGATTTGTCTGCTTTCGCTGCTGATAACGCTTCTATTATTCTACGATGGTTTTCGTGTCGGTTCAGGGATAGCACCTTTCGTTATGGCGCTAGGTCTTTGCATTTCAGCGTTTGCGGCGTTTTCGGATGCGGCACTCACCGTTACCAATAAGTCAATGTACGATAAAGGTGTGAATACATTAACTATTCTTTCCTCTAGATTTTATCTGCTTATCGCAATTTCCTTTGTTTGTTCGTTGGTCAAGGGCTCTTTTGTCTTAAGTGGCGAAATCATTGAAGTGGCGTTGGTAATTTCTGTGCTCGGAATAATTCCGGCAGTGTATTTACTTCAGGAAGGTATCAGATATCTTGAGCCCGTGCTTTTGGAGATATTATTGTCGAGTACGCCACTTTTCGTGCTTTTGTTTCAATGGCTACAACATCCGTATCCGCCATCATTAATAACGGTGGTGTGTTGCTTTTCAATCGTTTCAATATCCATAATTCAAGTTGTTAGGAATATGAGGGCTGTCGAGTATGCCAAAATTAGCTGCGATAGTTGATGCTTATTCGACAGGGCGTTTTTTGTCAGCGGAATTTGAGAAGTATGGATATAAAATTGTCCATGTTCAGTCAATGGATCCTATACTTGAGTTCGATCGCCAAAGTTTTAGGGTCGAAAGTTTTGTGGCGAACATAATATCGAAAACAATAGAGCAGACGGCGTCGGAACTGGGAAGCTTGGGGGTTGAGTTTGTCGTTGCGGGTTGTGAGTCGGGAGTGCTGTTGGCGGATCAACTGAATAATAGACTTGGTTTGCAGGGCAATGCTATTGAAAAGTCTGAGCATCGCCGAAACAAGTACCTCATGCAGTCCGCTTTGAAGAGTGCCGACATCGAATACATAGAAAGTCTTCAGACCGACTCTGTCGATATTGCAATAAGCTGGTTCGAAAGTCGTGAGTGTTCGGCGGTTGTTGTGAAACCACTGGACAGCGCTGGTTCAGATGGGGTCTTTTTTTGTACCACCGTCTCTGAGATATTTTCAGCTTTTAGGTGCTTGTTGAATAACGTGAACTCAATGGGTTCAATAAATCGAGCCCTAATCATTCAAGAGAAGCTTTCTGGTGTTCAGTACATTGTAAATATGGTTAGTTGTGAAGGTGAGCATTTTGTTTCGGATGTCTGGAAAGAACACCGAGTTGAGGACCCGTGCCATGGCTATCTTGGTGATAAGGAGTACCTTCTTGACTTTAAGGGCGCGAGTGTTGAAGTTGAACGATTAGTTAAATATGCTAGACAGTGTCTTGATGCATTGGGAATGGTTCATGGACCCTCTCACATAGAAATTATGTGGTGTTCGAAAAGAAACACGCCGGTGCTGATTGAACTGGGCGCGCGGATGCAGGGTTCTATTTGCCATAATGCGGTTTTGAAAGCGGTAGGTCATAGTCATGTCACTTTAACCGCATTGGTTTATGGCAGTCCTCAAGTTTTCAAACATCAGATGCAACGCTTTTCCGGTAACAATTTTAAATGTCTTGCGGTGTTGATGAGGTGCCCTTGTGATCTCCGAGTGGTGGATGATTATTACGTGGATGCTGTTCGGGCTTTCCCGACCTACGTTGATGAACTTCATTTGCCGGTTAAAGGATCTAAATTAACAAAAACGATCAGTATGGAGACGTGTCCTGGGATCGTCTATTTTGTTGATGAGAGTGCTGATGCGCTTGAGCGTGATTATAAAAATTTTAAAGTGTTAGAGCGAGCGATGTATGAAGCGAGTTGCTAAGTATTTCATAGGTTATGATTCGGAAAATAAGCCGTTTACCTTTGTTAGAGGTGGGGTGGGCTGTGGGCTTGAGTTAGACTATTTGCGTGCTGTGTGTGAAGTCGCTGAACTTGATTGTCAATTTGTCCCGATTAAGTGGAGTGAACTTTTTCGCGCGTTAGATGCAGGAGAAGTGCATGCGATATTTTCCAGTATTTCTAGAACTTATAAAAGATCATTGTCGTACAATTTTACGGCGCCCTATTTCGATTCTCCAGAAGCAATTATTTACAAGGGGCGGTTGAACAGCTTTAGTGCAGCAAGATCGATGGGTGTCTTGAGTGGTTCAAATCATCATGCCTATGCGCAATCAGAATTTCACACGCTCAAGCTTTTTGAGTTTTCGGATTTGAACGCGTTAGCTGAAGGGTTTCAAGATGAGTCGATAGACAGTTTGCTTGTGGGGGTTGATGTTGCAAATTTGTTAATTAATAATTTCCCTGCGCTTGAGTTAAAACTGCATGATGAATTGATCGTTGCGCCGGGGTATTTTGGTGAAGGGTCGTGTGTCGTTGTTAATAAGCTTGAAGGTGCTCTTCTGGAGTCTCTTAATTTTGGGATGTCAAAACTTGGATGTTTGCGGCTTTAGTTTTTGCGCCGTACATTAACCAATGTGCCGCAGAGTGTCAGAGTACTTTGTTCGATAGGATGCAGGGTTGTTCATTCTGCCTTTAGTTCGTTTTCGACATATCAATTTGTGAAAATATACGCCATCAAATCAAGCTTCTTATTGGATATATAAAGTTAGTAAAAAACCCGCAGTAATGCGGGTTTTTTATTGCGGTAATTCGGTCACTGATCCTTATGCGTATTGAATCCCCGCTGCTCAATCACCCGAAACACATCGCTCACATCCTGGACCATGATCCGGGCGATGTTGGTGACGGTGTTGATGTCGTTCTCGGCATAGTCCGGCAGGCTGGTGCAGGCCATGAGGTGCAGGTATTTGAGGACTGCGCTGAGGCGTTCGCTGACGCAGTTGTGGAGTTCTTGGAGTGGGGCGTCGCTGTCGATGAGCAGGACGGGGTAGTCGGTGGCGAATTGGGACATGGGGGTGAAGCGACGAGGCGGATTGTTCATGGTCATAAGTAGTTCTCTACGGAAGTAAATAGAGGCGCCACCTTTTCGCTGCGAAACAAATGGGGTGGCAGTTGTACGCGGGTTCGCAGACCGAGAGATGACCGACACCCGGCAGACTCGAAAGTCTCCCACGCACAACCGCCATGAAATGAAACGCGGGCGAATTTTGCCAGAGTTCTCATGCGACGGTATTGGTCATCTGTTTTATAGGGCTGCGAAACCCATCGCTAATTGTGTCAGCGACAGGTCGAATATAGGCGGCCATTTTGCTGCTCACAACCGGGCTGTAGGACGGTTTGGCGTTTGTTGTGACAAGGCTGAATGCCACTGTTTTCGGGCTTGTTGCGGTGATTCCGGCCGTTTGGAGGACCTTGGGAAATGGGAGGCAGGTTTTGGGGCCGCTTCGCGACCCAACGGGGATAAATCCCCTCGCCACAAAGGGTGAATTCCTACGCGAATTTCGGATGTCAGGTTTATGAAATCGGGTGGCCAGGAACAACAAAGCCCCGAATCTTCGGGGCTTTGTTGTTTGCAATTGCGCAGTTCAAAAAATCCTTACCGCACAGCATCCAACGTTATTGCCTGGCCTGCGGTGAATGCGGGTTCTGATCGGTGTGTTTCGGTCCGGCCAGTGCCCACGCTATCAGCCCGAACAGCGGTACGAACACGATTACCACCATCCATACGAGTTTGTTGCTGGATTTGCCTTCGGCTTTGCGCACTTTGTTGATTGCCCATATCTCGACCAGCACAAGTATTGCGGCGAGTACGATCCAGATGGTTTCGGTTTGCATGGGTCACCCTCCTGATAGTCATTCAGTTAGGTGGGTGGGTGTGGGCGGGGTTCATTAAATTTCGGGGTTTTTGGGTAGTCGCGGGCAAGGCGCAAGTGGGGTTGCTCGCGATGGGGGGCTGTCAGCTAAATCAATATTGGCTGTCATGGCCTCATCGCGAGCAGGCTCGCTTGTATGGTAGGACTTGAAGGGAGGAGGAGGGACAAGGCTCGATTCTGACTGTTGACGC